>UQWK01000009.1 GCA_900544725.1 uncultured Collinsella sp. | reverse complement strand
CTGCTGCTCGAGGCTCCGGATCTGCTGCTGCTCGACGAGCCCACCAACCACCTGGACGCCGAGTCGATCCTGTGGCTCGAGCATTTCCTGCACAACTACCAGGGTGCAGTGCTGGCCGTCACGCACGACCGCTACTTCTTGGATAACGTTGCCGAGTGGATCTGCGAGGTCGACCGCGGCCACCTTTATCCTTACAAGGGCAATTACTCCACGTATCTGGAGACCAAGGCCGCCCGTATCGAGGCTCAGGGTAACCGCGATGCCAAGCTCGCCAAGCGCATGGAGGCCGAGCTCGAGTGGGTACGCAGCTCGCCCAAGGCTCGCCAGGCAAAGAACAAGGCCCGTCTGGCTCGCTACGAGGAGATGGAGGCCGAGGCCCGCGCAAGCCAGAAGCTCGACTGGACCGATATCCGCATTCCCGTCGGCCCGCGTCTGGGCAACAAGGTTCTCGAGGCCCATCATCTGCACAAGGAGTTCGATGGCCGCGTGCTCATCGATGACCTTTCGTTCACCCTGCCGCGTAACGGCATCGTGGGCGTCATCGGCCCCAACGGTGTGGGCAAGACCACGCTGTTCAAGACCATCGTGGGCCTGGAGCCGCTGACTTCGGGCGAGCTCGAGGTGGGCGAGACCGTCAAGATTTCTTACGTCGACCAGAACCGTTCCGGCATCGATCCCGATAAGAACCTGTGGGAGGTCGTCTCGGACGGCCTGGACCACATGATGGTCGGCGAGACCGAGGTTCCGAGCCGCGCTTATGTGGCGAGCTTTGGCTTTAAGGGCCAGGACCAGCAGAAGCGCGCTGGCGTGCTCTCCGGCGGCGAGCGCAACCGTCTGAACTTGGCGCTTACGCTCAAGCAGGGCGGCAACCTGCTGCTTCTCGACGAGCCCACGAACGACCTCGACGTCGAGACGCTGTCCTCGCTCGAAGCGGCGCTGCTCGAGTTCCCGGGCTGCTCGGTGGTCATTAGCCACGATCGTATGTTCCTGGACCGCGTCGCCACGCACATTCTGGCGTGGGAGGGCACCGACGAGAATCCGGGCAACTGGTATTGGTTCGAGGGCAACTTCGAGGCCTATCAGGCCAACCGTATCGAGCGCTTGGGCGAGGACGCAGCCCAACCGCATCGTATCCACCGCAAGCTGACGCGTGACTAGGTTTATTGCTGGTTTGGTTACGTAACATCAACAAATAAAAACGGCTCAAATCCTGATTTGGATTTGAGCCGTTTGTCGTTACTGCTCGGGCTCTTCGACTTTATCGATGGCCCAGGCGGCTCCAAGGCCGCCGGTGGTGTTGCGGCGGATGCGCACGGTGACTTCGCGGCGCTCGCCGGCCTGCGTGTAGCGCAGGGGGAAACTTGCGCGGTTTCTCGCGGCCTCGATGGTACCGCGTTCGCGGGCGATCCAGTAGTACTCGCCGACGATGCCGAGCGTGTCGGCGCCGTAGGGGAGATAGGTCGACAGCTGGTGCAGAAGCGGGCCGGGGCAGAAGACCTCGGCTGCGAAATCGACGGGGAAGTCCTCGGGGATGGTCGGTGCTGCGGGTGCCGAAGCCGGTGCCGGTGCGGGAATTTGGTCGCAAGCAGAGGCGGGCACGGATTCGATGACGGGTGCGGGCTTAGGCACCGGTTCCGGCTTAACTGCGGAATCTGCGGGCTTCACGGTGACGGGCGCGTCTACAGCTGCAGTTTCAACCTCAACCTGCGTCGCGTTCTCGTTCTCGACGCTCGACTTTGCCTCGACCGGTGTGGACGCCATAGTGGTGATACCGGCGTTGGCGTTCTCGGGGTCATAGACGACCGTGAGCGAGATGGCGGGCTGCGGCGTCTCGGGCTCCGGCGCCGACTCGGTAGCGTCTAGATCGGCGGGCTCGTCGGACTGATCGTCCTCGGCCTCGTTGCCAAAGACATCGCTGTTTTGGAACGCAGGCGTCTCGGGTTGGTCAGCGGCTTCTTCGGTTGCCGACTTGGGTGCTTCGTTGAGCTCCGTAGTGGCTTCCTGCTCGGATATGACTTTGGGATCGGTCGTGGCGGCGATTTCGGTTTCGGCTTCTGCCGTTACCTCAATAGCGACTTCGATCTCTGTCTCGGGCTCGGGCTCCGGCACAGCTTCAGCCACGGGCTCGGGCTCGGGACGCTTAACGCGCTTGGGGCGCACGGCCTTGAGGTCCTTCTCGCCGCGCTTCTTCTTTTTGTAGGACTGCTTGGCGCCCTTGGCAGCCTTGGGCTTGTCCTCGCCCTTGGCAAGGGCGGCATCCCATGCCTCGTTGGCGATGACGGTGGCATACAGGCGACCGCCCTTAAAGACGGTCAGCTTAATGCAGTCATCGAGCTCCTCGAGCAGCTCGCGCGTGGACTCGAAGCCCAGGTCATAAGCAGTCATGTCGCCCGCGGCGAGCGCCTCTTCGACCTGCGTCATAAACGTTTGCTTGCCGCATCCAATCGCATCGCGCAGCAGGCGATACAGATAGATGTGGTTGCCCAGCGAAAGCGTGGGCCTAACTATTGTCTTGCTCATGGCAAATCTCCTCTTTACACACCAAAGCATCTTACCATCGCACGGGGCTTGCCATCTCGTCGCCCAAGGCAAACGGGCGCGACCGTTGCCGGTTCGCGCCCGTTATGCAGGTCGGTTATCTATGAGAGACAAACGTGCTTAGTTGCCCGATGCCGTGCCTTGGCTCGAGCTGTCAGATGCCGTGCCGGACGCGGTTCCGCTCGAGCTGTTGGTATTGCTGCTGTCGGTAGATTCCGTGCCCGATGTATTGCCGCTCGTCTGGTCGCCCGTGCTCGGCTGAGAGCCGTCAGTCGTTTGGCTTGAGTCAGTCGTGCCGGATTGCGTGCCGCTGTTGTTCACGGAAGAATCGACGCCCTGCGATTGATCGGGGGTGTTCGAGGACGAGTCGGTGGATGCGGAGGCGCTCTGCGAGTCGTCCTGCTGGCTTTGCGATTGACCAGTGCTATCCGCGTCGTGCTCGGTCGTGCGCGACGACAGAATCGGCTCGGGACGCTCACCCAGACCCTCGCCGGCGGTGGTGATAAGGATGGCGCCGGTGCAGGCGATGACCGCGACGATGGCGATGGCAATCGAGAAGATGATGACCTTCTTTTGCGTCTGGCTGCGCTCTGCCGCGGCCTTGGCGCGCAGGCTGTTAGGGGCGACGCGGGCCGTGGTCGCGCGTCCCGCAATCTGGCGCATCTCTTGCGTAGTCGCGGCGCCGCCCAGGTGCTCCTCGGCATTAAACTCAACGGGCTCGTAGGCGCCGGCGGGGTAGTCGACGTCGGCGTGCGTGCCCTTGAGGGCTTCGGCGCTGGCAGAGATAAAGTGGCGGTAGACCTGCGAGGACACAACGGTGATGACCGAGCTCACAGCGGCACCGATCACCGATCCGGCGATACCGATCTTGGAGGCAAGCGCGACGCTCGTAGCGGCGGCTGCGGCGCCGGCGATGATCTGGGGAATGGAAATGTCGTCAAACAGGCCTTTTTTGGGCGCGATGGCCATGGTCTGGCCGATGGAATGGTTTTCGTGAACGCCGTTGTTGAGCGATGCCGGCGTCATGACACGTGTGCGCGGCGCGTCAGTGTACTTGGTTGTCATACGGGGTCCTCCCGGTGTAAATCTGCTTCGTTTCGTGTAGCCCTCAGGGTACCCACCAGATGTGAATCGTGCGTGACGTTTAACAGATACCATCAACTCATCAATAGCTCACCAAGTTGGTGGGATGCGGTTGCACCCGGCGGTTGAACTACAATAGGGCTTGCTAATTGTTGTGAATGGCGTCTACGCACGGGAGCATTCTTATGAATCTTCACCTTTCTCAGTCTGATGGCTTTTTGCGTGTGGCGGCGGCGTCGCCGCGGATTCGCGTGGCCGATGTCGAGGGCAATGCCGAGGTTGCGCTGGCGGCTGTTCGCGAGGCTACCGAGCGTGGCGTTCGCGCGCTGGTGCTGCCCGAGCTTAGCCTGACCGGCTATACCGCGGCCGACCTGTTCCATAACCGCACACTGCTGCATGCCTGCGAGACCGCACTGGCACATATTCTCGATGAAACTCGCGAGCTGCCGATTGTCTTTACCGTCGGTCTTCCCGTTGCGGTTGCCGAGAATATCTACAACTGCGCCGCCGTGTGCTGCGCGGGCGAGCTTTTGGGTCTCACGGCCAAGAAGTATTTGCCCAACTATGGCGAGTTCTATGAGCGCCGTTGGTTTGCTCCGGCGCCTGCGGATCCCGTGTGGGTCGAGTTTGCCGGTCAGGGTCCGGTCCCGTTGGGTTCGGGGCTTGTTTACCGCTGCTGCGATGAGGACGCCGAGGATATGGTGCTGGGCGTTGAGGTCTGCGAGGATCTGTGGGTGCCGGCGCCCCCTTCGACCAAGATGGCGCTTGCCGGTGCGACGGTGATTCTCAACCCGTCGGCCTCGGACGAGATTATTGGTAAGGCAGATTACCGCCGCAGCCTTATCTCTAACCAAAGCGCGCGCCTGTACTGCGCCTATGCCTATGCGGACGCGAGTGAGGGCGAGTCCACGACCGACATGGTCTTTGCGGGCGAGAACCTCGTCTATGAAAACGGCTCGAAGCTCGCCGCGACGAAGCTCCTCACTTGCGATATGGCCGTCGCCGACGTTGACCTTGACCGCCTGGTTGCCGAGCGCCGTCGCTCGACGACGTGGACGCGCGCGGACGATGCGCCGGAGGCCACGACCGTTGAGTTTTCGTTTGAGGGCGTGCTGGCCAAAGAGCCTGTCCTGCGCGATGCCTGCGATATCGACCGCGTTTTCCCTCGCGCGCCTTTTGTGCCGGCCGACCACGGTGATCTGGCCGAGCGCTGCGAGACTATTCTCAATCTGCAGACTGCTGGCCTCAAGACCCGCCTTGCCCATACGGGTACCAAGGCTGCAGTCATCGGTCTTTCGGGTGGCCTGGACTCCACGCTGGCACTGCTTGTGACCGTGCGTGCCTTCGATGCGCTGGGACTGCCGCGTACGGGCATCACGGCGGTCTCCATGCCCGGCTTTGGCACGACGCATCGCACCAAGTCCAATGCCGAGTCGCTCGCTCGCGACCTGGGCGTGAGCTTCCGCGAGGTTTCGATCCACGCGGCCGTGGAACAGCACTTCAAGGACATTGAGCACGATCCGGCCGTGCAGGACGTGACCTACGAGAACAGCCAGGCCCGCGAGCGCACGCAGATTCTGATGGATTTGGCCAACCAGGCTGGCGGTTTTGTCATCGGTACGGGCGATCTGTCGGAGCTGGCGCTCGGCTGGGCTACCTATAACGGCGACCACATGAGCATGTACGCCGTCAACGCGAGCGTGCCCAAGACGCTTGTGCGCCATCTGGTGCGCTATGCGGCCGATGTCTTTGGCGGGCGTATTGCCGAGGTCTTGCTCGACATCCTCGATACGCCGGTGTCCCCCGAGCTTCTGCCGCCCACGGGCGACGGCGAGATTGCACAGAAGACCGAGGATTTGGTGGGACCGTACGAGTTGCACGACTACTTCCTCTACTACCTGCTGCGTTTTGGCTTTGAGCCGGGCAAGATCTACCGCATGGCGCTCAAGAGCTTCGAGGGCGTCTACGACGTCAAGACCGTCCACACGTGGCTGCGTACGTTCTATCGTCGCTTCTTTGCCCAGCAGTTTAAGCGCAGCTGCCTGCCTGATGGTCCCAAGGTGGGCTCGGTGACGCTCAGCCCGCGCGGCGATTGGCGTATGCCGAGTGACGCCAGCTCGCGACTGTGGCTTGCGCAGATCGACGCGCTCAACGCAATTGACTAAGGTTGGCTAAATTGAACCAATACGGGGGTTGCAAGCGTTACACTTTTGCAATCTGATGGCCCGTATCGCGCGGCGCTCTTGTCGGAGCGCCGCGTTTTTCATATCGAAAGGTGGCACCATGCAGACATCGCAGCGTCTCGACCGCTTTGGCGCGGAGGTCTTCGCCTCGCTCAACAACAAACTGCTCGCGCTGAAGGCTCAGGGCAAGACCATTTACAACATGAGCGTGGGCACGCCCGACTTTAAGCCGTACGACCACGTGGTCGAGGCGCTCACGCAGGCAGCCCAAGATCCCGAGATGTGGAAGTATGCCCTGCGCGACCTGCCTGAGCTCAAGCAAGCCGTGTGCGATTACTATGAGCGCCGCTTTGGCGTTTCGGGCATTACGCCGTCTATGGTGCAGTCGTGCAACGGCACGCAGGAGGGCGTGGGCCATTTGGGTCTGGCCCTGCTCGATCCGGGCGACACCATTCTGGTTCCCGATCCGTGCTACCCGGTCTTTGAGGCGGGTGCCAAGATCGCCGATGCCAAGCTCGAGTACTATCCGCTGGTTGCCGAGCATAATTACCTGCCCTATGTGGCAGGCATCGATCCCGAAGTGGCCGATCGTGCCAAGTACATGATCGTGTCGCTGCCTGCCAACCCGGTGGGTTCGGTGGGCACACCCGAGGTCTACGAGGGGATCATTGCCTTCGCCCGCGAGCACGACCTGCTCATCGTCCATGACAACGCATACTCCGACATCGTGTTCGACGGTGAACCGGGTGGCAGCTTCTTGCAGTATCCCGGCGCGCTCGAGGTGGGCGTGGAGTTCTTCTCGCTTTCCAAGTCGTTTAACGTCACCGGTGCGCGTATCGGCTTTTTGGTCGGTCGCGAGGATGTGGTCTCTGCCTTTGCCAAGCTGCGCGGCCAGATCGACTTTGGCATGTTCTTCCCGATCCAGAAGGCTGCTATCGCCTGCCTCAACGGTCCGCGCGATGAGGTCGAGGCGCAGCGTCTGAAGTACCAGGAGCGCCGCGATGCCCTGTGCGACGGTCTTGAGGGCCTGGGCTGGGAGCGTCCCAACGCACATGGCTCCATGTTTGTGTGGGCCAAGCTTCCCGGTGGTCGCACCGATTCCATGGCGTTTTGCGAGGAGCTCATGGAGAAGGCCGGCGTTGTGGTGACGCCGGGCGCGAGCTTTGGTCCTTCGGGCGAGGGACACGTGCGCATGGCGCTGGTCCTGCCGCCCGATCAGATTGCTTTGGCTGTCGAGGCCATTCGCGAGGCGGGCCTGTATTAGAAAGGTATTTCGGCTCGTCAATAGCTCGAAACCGATTTCGTGCAGTTATTTTACGAATCCTGCAAACAATTTCGGTAAACGGTCGATTTTTGGCTGCGAATAGGAGCATAATCAAAGTCCCGATTGGATGTATTGGGATTACGGCAAGCCGCTCGGGTCGTTCCCGGGCGGCTTGCTTGTGGAGAGAGATGGGAGTTTCTAATGGTTAACGAGAAGAAGGTCGCTATTGTCGGCTGCGGTTTCGTCGGTTCGTCTTCGGCGTTCGCGCTGATGCAGAGCGGTCTGTTCTCCGAGATGGTCCTCATCGACGTGGACAAGAACCGCGCCGAGGGTGAGGCTCTGGATATCGCGCACGGCATGACGTTTGCCGAGCCGATGAAGATCTACGCCGGCGATTATTCCGATGTCGCCGACGCCGCCATGATCGTCGTCACCGCTGGCGCTGCCCAGAAGCCCGGTGAGACCCGCCTGGACCTGGTCAACAAGAACGTCAACATCTTTAAGTCCATTATCCCCGAGATTAAGAAGTCCGGCTTCGACGGCATTCTGCTCATCGTCTCCAACCCGGTCGATGTTCTGACCTACGCCGCCATCAAGATGTCCGGCCTGCCCGAGGGCCACGTCATCGGTTCCGGCACCGTGCTCGACACCGGCCGCCTGCAGCAGATGCTTGGTGCCCACGTCGAGGTTGACCCGCGCGACGTTCAGGCCTATGTCATGGGTGAGCACGGCGACTCCGAGTTCGTCGCTTGGTCCAGCGCCCAGGTTGCCGGCGTGCCGCTGAACACCTTCTGCGAGCTTCACGGCCACCTGGAGCATGAGGCTGCCGAGAAGCGCATCGCCGAGGACGTCAAGAACTCCGCCTACACCATCATTGAGAAGAAGCACGCAACCTACTATGGCGTCGCCATGGCCGTCAAGCGCATCTGCACCGCTGTCATGCGCGATGAGCAGACCGTTCTGCCCGTCTCCTCGCTCATGGTGGGCGAGTACGGCCTATCCGATCTTGCCATCTCTATGCCGACCGTCGTTGGCCGCGACGGCGTTGTCTGCCGCGTCCCCGTGCCGCTGGACGATGACGAGCAGCATGAGCTCACCGCCTCCGCCAAGGCCCTCAAGGACATCATCGACAGCGTCGACTTCTCCTGCTAAATCAAGCTCTTTTGGGCAACAGGCTACAATGAAAGGCGTCCGGGCCACACGGTCCGGGCGCCTTTTTGGTGTGAGGGGGTCAGGTTGCTTTGCACCATCCCAATGCACCATAGTTGATGGGAGAGCCATGTCGGATTCGCCTAATTTTTTTGACCTATGCCCAGACGGCGTTTGATCCGTTTGAGGAGCGGCCGTTCTGTGCGGTGGATAGCCTGGTCTTTGCGTGGTTGTCCTATTTGCGTTTGCCGGGTGATATGGCGGAGCTGACGAACTGGCAGGGCCTAGACGTGCGTGAGCTGCTGCGTGCCGAGTGCTACCGGGACATGATTGACGACTTGTGGGACCCGGAGGGGAGCAGGGCATTGTTGGAGGCCGTGGCAGCAAGCCCTCGCTACCGTGGCGTGCGCGTTTGCGGCTATCGTGCCGTGAGCGATGTGGTGGCGACAGAGCAGTTTGCAGCCATGGCGTTCCGGTTTCCGGCGGGGTTTAGCTATCTTTCCTTCCGGGGGACCGACAGCACGATTGTGGGCTGGAAAGAGGACTTCAACATGGCGTTCCGGTGTCCCGTGCCGGCCCAGGAATCCGCGGCGCGCTATGTGGACGAGGCGGCGGATGCGATCGACGGGCCGCTTTTGTGCGGAGGTCATTCCAAGGGTGGAAACCTTGCGGTGTACGGTGCGGCGATGTGCTCCGATGTCGCCCGTGAACGAATCGAACGGGTGTATTCCCATGATGGTCCGGGCTTCGTCGAGGAGTTTCTGAACGGCAACGCCTTTGCCGATCTTTGCGGTCGAATCGACAAGACGCTACCTCGGTCGTCGATCTTTGGCATGATGTTCGAGACACAAGAGGACTATGCCATCGTTGAGAGCACCGAGTTCAGCCTGCTGCAGCACAATCCCTTTAGCTGGGTGGTTGATGGTCGCGACTTCGTGTACTGTGAGCGCCTGTCCGCCGGCGCTCGATACGTTGATGGCTTCATTCGCGAGATGTTGCTTGCAGTGTCGCCTAGCGAGCGCGAGCGTTTTGTAGATGCGTTGTTCTCCGTGTTTGAGGCAACGGGTGCTGAGCGGTTTGCGGATATCGCTGGGAATCTGCGCGAGAGCCTGCCCGTGATGCTCCAGGCTGCGCAAGGCTTTGACAAGGATACGCGACGCTTTGTCTCGCAGACCATCGCGGCAATCCTTAAATGCGCACTGCTGCCCAAACGACCCCAGATCGAAATGCCCGCTGCCGGCAAGAGCTTGGCAGAACAACTCGAGGCGTGGCAGTCCGAGCTTCTGCGCTAGCCATTGGTGCAAAGCAACCTGTCCCGATGTGCCAATCTTCGATGCGCCTGGGGCGGGCTTGACCGCTATACTGGTTCGTGCCGAAATCGATCTAGAACGGAATGCCGTATATGAAAATCAATCACGCGATTCTGCATATCCTGGACTTTGACTCTGCCGTTAACGTTATGAGCCAGCGCGAGCTCGATATCGAAAGCCGTACCGTGCGCAACTTCGTGACCACACATCTGCGCCGCGCGCGCACCTCGGCCGACAATAAACGCGCCACGTTTGCCGAGAACTCCGCATTCGGTGGCGAGCTCAAGGGCTATTTCTTTGGCGAGCGCGAGTTCGTGGACCTGTCGCAGCAGATTGCGGAGTTTATCTCCTCCGAGCTCACCAAGGCAGAGAAAGCCGAGTCCACCGACGTGCTCGTGGCCGATTTTGACGACGATGAGGATGCCCGCTGGTTTGCCGTGATGCTGCTGGGCTCCAAGCAGGCATTCATGCACGAGGTGGGTCGCGAAGAGGGCGAGGTTCGTAACGACATCGCGCGCCACTATGCCATTCTTCCGAACCCTTCGCAAAAGGTGCCGAGCTATGCCATCGTGCGCGCAAGCACCATGGAGATCGGCTACGTGGACAAGAAGCGCAAGATTGCCGGCGAGGACCGTATGCTTATCCCTGATGGCTTGCTGCAGTGCGACACGGGCGTATCGGGCAAGGAGGTCATCGACACCGTGACGCGTGTGGTCGAGGAAGTCGCCGAGGAGCACGGTGCCAACACGGCCGTAGCGCTCGCCAAGGTTAAGGCTGCGGTTGCCGAGAAGGTTGAGGATGACGAGGAGCTGCCGCCTTGGGATATCGTCGACGAGGTCTTTGAGGACGAACCGGTTATCAAGGAGAGCGTGCGCGCGGCACTGACCGAGGAGAAGGTGCCTGAGCGTGTGCCCGTGGAGCGCAAGCAGGTCGAACGCGCGGCGGTGCGCAATCACAAAATCCGTACCGACACGGGTATCGAAATCAGCTTCCCGGCCGAGATGGGTTCGAACTCCGAATACATCGAGTTCGTCAACGAGCCCAACGGCCTCATCTCCATCGAGCTCAAAAACATCGGGTCAATTGAGAATCGATAAACTGCGCTTGTAAGCTGCAGACAAAACAAAGGCCGAAATCCTTCGGGACTTCGGCCTTTTTGCTTGGAGCTGAATTGAGTTGCAGACTGAGCATGCGTCAGCGAAAACGCCCCTAGGCGAGCAAGGTGACGTGAAAGAGGAGGGCATTGACCTTCTGGTCATGCCCGACGATTGAACGCCAGATTGCCGCTTAGGGGCGTTTGTAGCGTCGAGACGTTGCGCGGTTTGGTAAAACCGCGCAACTTCTACAGCTGGCGCAGGCCCTCTTCGAGACCGGTCTTGCTGTCGGTCTTCTCATCGCGCATCTTGATGACGCGGGCGGGGACACCGGCCACGACGGCACCGGCGGGGACGTCCTCGACGCATACGGCGCCGGCGGCAACGACAGCACCCTTGCCCACGCGTACGCCTTCCAGGACCACGGCGTTGGCGCCGATCATGACATCGTCCTCGATGATGACGGGCGTGGCGCTGGCGGGCTCAACGACGCCTGCCAGTACGGTGCCGGCGCCGATGTGGCAGTTCTTGCCCACGGTTGCGCGGCCGCCCAGGACGGCGCCCATATCAATCATAGAGCCTTCGCCAATGACGGAGCCGATGTTGATGATGGCGCCCATCATGATGACGGCGCGGTCGCCGATCTCGACGCGGTCGCGGATGATCGCGCCCGGCTCGATGCGGGCGTTGATGCCCTTAAGGTCGAGCATGGGGACGGCGGAGTTGCGGCAGTCATTCTCGACGTCGTAGTAGTCGATGGAGTCGGCATTGGCATCGAGGATGGCCTTGAGCTCTTCCCAGTCGCCAAAGACGGTCTTGCCACGACGGCCGCCGTAGACATGCGCATTGCCCCACTGGACCTTCATGCCCGGCTTCTCGCGCACGTACAGCTTGACGGGCGTCTTTTTAGGCGCGGTGGCGATGTAATTGATGATCTCCTGTGCATCCATTTCGGCTGCGCTGCTCATTTGCTATCTCTCCTTTGGGTGAATTCGGTTGATACCTGGTTAGGCAAACATGACCTGGTCGAACGTATAGAAGCCGGGTTCGCGGGTGACGAGCTTCTGCGCGGCTGCCAAGGCGCCGTTGACAAAGATCTGACGGCTCGTGGCGCGGTGGATGAGCGTGACCTCCTCGTCCTGGCCAAAGAAACTCACCTCGTGCACGCCGGCGACGGTGCCGCCGCGCAGCGAGTGCATACCGATTTCCTTGGGGTCACGCGCGCCGCACATGCCCTCGCGACCGTAGACGGGGTGGTAGCCTGCCTCGGGCTCGGCCTCGACTACGGCGTCGAGCAGCAGCTTGGCGGTGCCGCTGGGGGCGTCGGCCTTTTGGTTGTGGTGAGTCTCGACAATCTCACAGTCAAAGCCGGGCAGCTCACGCGTGGCCTGGGCCACTAGATGGCGCAGGGCTGCGATGCCGATGGAGTAATTGCCCGAGTGCATGACGCGGGCGTTCTGACCCAGCTCGCGCAGGCGGTCCATCTGATCGGGCGTGTAGCCCGTGGTGCCCGAGACCAACGCGGCACCCGTGCGCTCGACATAGGCGACAACGGCGTCAAAGGTCGCAACGTTCGAGAAGTCGATGATGACGTCGGATGCCGGGGCGCTTTCGAGCTCGGACAGATCAAAACCGACCTGTGCGACGATATCAAAAACGGGCTGACCGGCGGCGTCGACAACGCCCTCGGCGGTGGTGCGGATGAGCGAGCCCATGCGGCCCGTTCCCATAATGACAGTCTTAATCAAGCAGACCAGCTCCCTTCAGAGCATCGGTAAGTGCAGCGCGCGTGTCGTCTGCCATGGGGCATAGAGGCATGCGGTAGTTTGCCTCGATCATACCCATCTGAGCAAGCGCTTCCTTGACGGGGATGGGGTTGACCTCGCTAAAGAGGGCATTGATGAGCGGCTGGCCGGCAATCTGGATATCGCGAGCGCGCGCCACGTCACCGTCCAAATAGGCGCGGCACATGTCATGCACAAGCTGCGGCTGAATGTCGGCCCACACGCTGATGGTGCCCGAGGCGCCCAGGCTCATGAGCGGCACGGTGAGCGCATCCTCGCCCGAGTACATGCGGAAGTCGCCGGACAGCAGGTGGGCGATCTTGGCCGCGTAGGCGACGTTGCCCGAGGCTTCCTTGATGCCCATGATGTTGGGGTGCGCGGCCAAGCGCTCTACGTTGCGCTCGCTGATGCCGCAGCCGCAGCGGCCGGGGATGTTGTACAGGATGCAGGGGATGTCCACAGCATCGGCGACGGTCTTAAAGTGCTGATAGATACCCTCTTCATTGGATTTGTTGTAGTAGGGGGTGATGAGCAGCAGGCCGTCGGCTCCCAAGCCCTGGTAGGTGAGAGACTTGGTGAGCATCGTCTGCGTGGAGTTGGAGCCCGAGCCGGCGATGACGGGGACGCGTCCTGCAACATGCTTGACCACGGCGGCGACGACGGAGTTGTCCTCGTCATCGGTCATCGTGGCGCTCTCGCCGGTGGTGCCCAGGGTGAGGATGGCGTCGGTGCCGTTTTGCAGGTGGAAATCGATAAGGCGCTCGAGTGCATCAAAGTCGACGCTGCCGTCCTTTTTAAACGGTGTAACAAGGGCGACGATTGAGCCCTCGAGATTGCGGATGTCCATGTTCTTCTCCTTCGCTTCCGCGATCTGGATGCGTTTGTTCCATTGGGCGGCGACGGCCAGGCGTTCGTCCTGGGCGCGACGGCGGGCGCTTTCGGCACGCGATTTGGCCAACAGCTCACGGCCGCACGGCAACACGTCGAGCGTGGCAAAATAATCGCCCGGGCGCTCGGCGCGACGAATGAGGTCTGCCGAGCCGTCGGGGCGCAGCAATACCTCGGCGGAGCGCAGACGTCCGTTGTAGTTGTAGCCCATGGAGTAGCCATGCGCGCCGGTATCGTGGATCACGAGTACATCACCCATGTCGATCTGCGGCAGCTCGCGGTCGATAGCGAACTTATCGTTGTTCTCGCACAAGTTGCCCGTGATGTCATACGTGTTCGTGATCGGTGCTGCGGTCTTGTCAGGGCCGCCCGGCTGTCCCATCACCGTAATGTGGTGGTAGGCACCGTACATAGCGGGACGAATGAGGTCGACGGCGCTTGCGTCCACGCCGATATAGTCCTTGTAAATCTGCTTCTCGTGGATGGCCTTGGTGACCAGGCAGCCGTAGGGGCCCATCATAAAGCGGCCCATCTCGGTGCAGATGGCCACATCGCCCATGCCGGCAGGAACCAGGATCTCGTCGTATGCCGCGTGTACGCCCTCGCCGATGGCGTGAATGTCGTTAGCCTGCTGCTCGGGCAGATAGGGGATGCCGACGCCGCCGGACAGATTGATAAAGGCGACATGTGCGCCGGTCTCGCGCTCCAGGCGTACGGCAAGTTCAAAGAGGATGCGCGCGAGTTTGGGATAGTAGTCGTTAGTGACGGTGTTACTGGCAAGGAAGGCATGGATGCCAAAATTCTCGGCGCCCTTGGCCTTGAGCATGCGGAAAGCCTCAAAGAGCTGCTCGGTGGTCATGCCGTACTTGGAGTCGCCGGGGTTGTCCATAATGCCGTTGGAGAGCTGGAACAGGCCGCCCGGATTAAAGCGGCAACTGACCGTCTTGGGGATGGGCCCCGCAACGCGCTCAAAGAACTCGATATGGCTTATGTCGTCAAAGTTGACGATGGCGCCCAGCTTATCTGCAAGGGCAAAATCTGCTGCCGGCGTGTCGTTGGACGAGAACATGATGTCGTGTCCCGTGATGCCCAGTGAGCGGGCAATCATGAGCTCGGTATAGCTCGAGCAATCGCAGCCGCAGCCGTATTCGTTGAGAATGGAGATGAGCGCCGGGTTGGGATTGGCCTTGACGGCAAAGTATTCCTTAAAGCCCGGGTTCCATGCAAAGGCGTCGCGCACTTCTTGCATGTTGCGGCGGATGCCCGCCTCGTCGTATAGATGAAACGGCGTGGGAAACTGCTCGACGATATGCTCGAGCGTCTTCTTGTCCACAAACGGCTGCTTGGCCGCATATGCCTCGTTGGGGGTCAATGCCATGTCCCGTAAACCTCGCTATCCAGACGGCGCCATCGGCGCATCGAATCCGCATAGCGTGGACCCCATGTCCGGATAGCGCTCCCGCATTGCTGCAGACAGTCCTGCGGGTGTTTCCCGCAGGCCCACCAGGTTGTTCGTGCCCGAAAAACCCAGTTCGGCGGGTTTCGCCTCCCCGCGGGGTCAAAGCCTGCCGGCTCGCCCGCGGCTCTTCGTGCCCGCGCCTCTATCAAGTGGTAACGACCCTACCACGTTGCACTTTACCAAACAAGAGTATTCGTATATAACGTTTAAAAAATGCAGGGATATGCTAGAAACAAGGGCGTCATAATTCTGCATCACAATAGTGTGTGAATGGATATGCCCCATGAAAGGACCCTTTATGACCGAGCTCCAAGAACTTCGTCGCTATCGGCGCGACCTGCATCGCATTCCGGAGCTCGATTTCGATCTTCCTCAAACCATAGCCTATATCGAGGGCGTGCTCGCCTCGCTTACCTGTGAAGTAACCCATCCGTGTCCCAGCTGCGTCTGTGCTTTCTTCGATGCCGGCACGGGCGCCGCGCATGCTACGGCGATTCGCGCCGATATGGACGCGCTGCCCATCGCGGAGGCAACTGGTGCGGCCTTTGCCTCGACCCATCCCGGCAAAATGCATGCGTGCGGTCACGACGGTCACATGGCCATGGCGCTCGCGGCGGCGACTTTTGTCGACCGAGCGATTCGTGAGCAGCCGGGCGCCATCAAGCGCAACGTGCTCTTTGTGTTTCAGCCTGCCGAGGAGACGACCGGTGGCGCCAAGACGGTGTGCGAGAGCGCCGTGTTCGAGCGATACGGGGTGGATCGCATCTTCGGCTTCCACGTGTGGCCCGATCTGCCCGCCGGCATGTTGGCGAGCTGCTCCGGTCCGTTGCTGGCGCGTTCGAGCGAGACGCACATTCATATCCATGGCACGAGCATCCATATCGCTAAGACCTATGGCGTTCCGGTCGAGGAGTCGCACGATGCGGCGCTGGCGGCTGCCAAGTTCTTGGTTGCCGAGCGCGAACTGATGGATGAGCTGGGCGCCGATGAACCCTGCATTGGTAAGTTCGGCCTGCTGCAGGCCGGCACCGTCTGCAATGCGGTGGCGGGGGAGGCCCATGTTGCGGGCAGCCTGCGCGTGTTTACGGACGGCATGTTCGACCGTGCGCGCGAGGGCGTGCGCCGCGTGTTGGACGAGGCCTGCGCCGCAACAGGCTGTACGTACGATCTCGACTTTGCCGAGGGCTATCCGCCAGTCGATAACGACCCCGAGCTGTTTGCCCACATTGCGCCTGCCTTGTCCGAGCTGCAACTTGTGGACGAGCCGCTGCTGATCGCCGAGGATTTTGCGTTCTATCAGCGCCATCTGCCGGGCGTGTTCTTCTTGCTGGGCACGGGTGTGCCTGCCGGCCAAGATAATCCGAGCGATTCGGATGGCTGTCCCGCCTATGCCACGAGCGCCCTTCACACTGATACCATGCTCTTTGACGAGGAAATCCTGCTCAAAGGCCTCGATGTCTACAAACGATTGCTTGTGATGGAGTGACGATGGGGCGACGCCGACAATCTGCCGTATATAGTCCGGGTGGATGCGGGTGTGGCTTGCTACTGCTTCCGGTTATTGCTGTGAGCATTGGCGTGATGTTTGCGCTTGCCGGGTTGGCAGCAGCGGCACTCGTGTTGCTGATTGTGGCCATTGGCGTGACGGTCTGGCTGTGTCGTTCTCGCGAGCAGCGTCGTGCCGATGGTAAGACCAATGTTGGATGGGCCATCTTTTTAGTCTTCGCCTACCTATTGAGCATCAGCTATTTAGCCTTCTTTATCCTGTTACTTGTAAGCACCTTTACCGGGGAATCTGTCACGGTGGGTTGATGCGCTGCCAGCAGACGGTCGAGCAAAGTGCGCTTGCTCGGCGTTTGGATAACTGCATTGGCCGTTTACCGCAACCTTAGCTCTCAGCTAATGAATTCATGTTTAATCCTTCCTACGATGTGCTGTGTGCCGGCGCGGTAGCCGGATCGTAGGAAGGATGCATGATGAATAAGCTCGAAAACGAAGTGCTGCTGAGCCGTCGCGCTGCACTTGGCGCATTCGCCACCGTCGCTTTGGGGACTGCCGGTCTTCTTGCCGGTTGTGGTAGCGACAAGGCGACCGTCACCGAGGATGCTGGCGATGGTGACAAGAAGGAAGAGACGAAGAAGGAAGAGCAGCCTACGACTGACCTGGCGGTTGGTACGACGGTGACCACGGCTGCCGGTCTTTCCGTCGTCGTCGATTCCGTCCAGCCCGGCCTCACAAATTTTGACGGTTCTACCATGACGGGCATTCACGTCACGTACGTCAACAATGGCGATGAGGGCGCAGATTACAATATCTACGACTGGAAGGGCGAGGACGCCAACGGTGCTCAGCAGAACCAGGGTTATTACAGCGAGGGCTCCGATGAACTGCAGTCTGGTACCCTTGCCGCCGGCGGTTCCGTGGCGGGCAATATCTACTTTGATGGTGACATCAAGAAGGCTCTCTATTTTGCCAACGTGTTTGATAAGTCCGCGACTGCGAGCTGGGTGCTCGCCTAACATGTCGCTACCGTTGCGCCGTATGGGAGGTGAGGTCGTATGCCCGATAAAAAGCTGACGGACGAGTTACTCAATGAACTCCTCGACGCGCCAAACATCGATGGCTATATCAAAGAACACGACTTTGCCGCCCCGTCGCTTTCGGATTACTTAAAGCAGTTGCTGCAAGAAAAGGGGCTCGAGCGTTCGCGCGTGGTGCGCATGGCCGACCTCAATGAGACTTTTGGTTATCAGATTTTTACCGGTGCGCGGCATCCGAGCCGCAACAAGGTGCTGCAGATTGCCTTTGCAATGGCGTTGACGCTCAAGGAGACCAACCGCGCCCTGACGGCTGCCGGAGTGAGCGTCCTCAACTGCAAGGACCGTCGCGATGCAATCATTATCTTTTGCATCGACCGTGGCTGTAGCCTCCAAAAGGTCAATGAAGAGCTGTACCGCTTTGGCGAGGAAACGGTGAGTTAGTGGCCGATGGCTGAGCCGGCGGTGTCACCAGAACAACCATGCGAACGAACAGGGTGCGGACACCATGGGGTGTCCGCACCCTGCGTTATGATGGACGCTATGGATACTCAGAGCCCAACATATTCCGATGACGAGCTGACTGCTTCACTTGTCGAGCATTTGGCGTCGCTCGACCGCGATGACAGCTATCGTGTGGAGCGCGTGCTCAAGCTCTCGGGTGTAGAGACGACCGAACTCGTCTATTTTGAGGGCTCTGGCGGCGGGTCTCTCGGTCCCTTTGTCCGCAAGCGCATCGATGCTTCGGCGCAGATTGGCGGAGCATATGAGCGCCTGTTTGCGGCCCAGCGCGCCGGTCGTCGTTTTGAGCATTTGCCCCGGATTGTCGATTGCCGCCGCGCGGGCGAGGAGCTCGATGTGGTGATGGAATATGTCGAAGGTGAGACGCTCGAGGCGCTCGTGGGGCGCCTGGGCGCGACGCTCGATTATGCCCGTGTGCTATATCCCGTTCTGTGTGAAGCGGTGGGCGAGCTGCATGCTGGTTTTGCAGCTGCGGGGGAGCCGGGGATGCCGGTAATCCACCGCGACCTTAAACCCTCGAACATCATCGTATCGGGCGTGAGATACGCGACCGATGCCGGCATGACCTTTTCCTCGCTGGTGATTATTGACCTGGGAATTGCGCGCGTTTGGCGCGATGTCGCCGACGCCGACACCGTCAAGTTTGGCACGCGTTCCTATGCGCCGCCCGAGCAGTTTGGGTTTGGGCAAACGAGCGTCCGCAGCGATATTTACGCGCTTGGCGCGCTGCTGTTCTTTTGCCTGACGGGAACTGACCCCAAGCCTGGGCGTGACATGCGCGAGCAATGCGAGGCGCATGGCATTCCCGTTCCGCTGGCGGATGTGATTTGCATGGCGATGGCGCTCGATCCCGCTAAGCGCTTTGCGAGTGCAAAGGCACTGGGGCATGCTGCGCGTGCGGCATATGAGCTATGTCTCCCTGCACCGTCGCCCGTGACCTTTTCTGCTGCCAGCGTGCCCCGGGCCGCGGTGCCACAGGTGCAGCGGGTACAGCAGCCGGTTGCCCTCACGCTTCCGTCTTCTGCAAGCCGGCGTTCGATCGTCTCTCCCGTGACATCCAAATGTGTGCGTCTGCTCTCGCGTATCCCCGAGCCCGTGGGGCGCATATGGAATGGATGCGTCTATGCGACAACATTGTTGCTGCTGATGGGCAGCCATTTTGCGGTATTTACGCCGACGGGCGAAAACCGAAACTATCCAACGTGGTTTTTGGCACTTGAGTATTTCTTTATGGTCGATGGCCTGGTGCTGCTCATTACATTCGGAATGCTCGACCGGCGTAGGCTTCGACGTCGTTTTCCCGTGCTCGATCGGTATCGGGGGAGCGCTTTTGTCGAACTATGGTTCAAGGCGCTCGGGTTTATGTTTGCCGTCATGTGCGTCGTCGTTGTTATCGGCAACGCGACCGGTGTCGTCTCTTAGATAATCGAAAAGGGCCCCGTCTGGGGCCCTTTGTAGTTGCACTTAAATACGGTTCATTTGATTGGCGACTTTGTTGTACCAGTCCTGCCACGTGGGCGGGCAGTGCTTTTTGGCGGCTGCCGGGGTAAGCGTGGAGCCATAGTTGGCGCCCAGGTAGGCAACGTGGGCGGAGACACCCTCGCTCCAGCTGCCAAAGCTACGCCAACCGCCGCCGCGGGCACTCCAGCCCCAGGCGTTATAGGAGCCGGCGCAATAGAGGCCCTTGCTGCTCTCGATGCAGGCGATGGCGGGGGACCAACGGGGATCGACGCCGGTATTCCAGGCGGCAACGGCAAAGTTGTAGCCCTGGCCTGCCATAGGGGAGCCGGCAAGGTAGTTGTCGATGCGGCTCGTCCACTCGTTAATGAACGAGTCGTAATCGGAATTGCCGCTGTTAGGGCTGTTCGGCGTGGTGTCGATGGTGGTGTTGGAGTTGGTGGCCTGACTGTTGGAGTTATTGCCACTCACGCCGGTACCCGAGAGCTTCTCGGCGGCAGCGCCCTTGTCGGCCTCGAGCTTTGCCAGCTCGGCGGCATTTTCCTGTTCGGCCTTCGCTTGCGCCTCGTTGCGGAGCTGCTGAGCCTGCGCCAGCGCGTCCTCGGCATTCTTTTGCTCGCCCTCGAGCTGAGACTTGGCCTGATCGAGCTCGGTTTTGTTCTGCTCGAGCTCGGTCTGCATCTTGTTAAGCTCTTCGATTTCGTCGACGCTCGAGCTCGTAATCTGGTTGGTGTATTTGCAGGTGGTGATAAAGTCACCCAAGCTCTGCGTGTTCACCAGGAAGCTCACGATGGGGCTGGTGCCCTTCTGGTACTTATACAGATCGCGCATGGCGGAGCTTGCCTTGGCCTGCTGCTCGGGTAGCTCGGCCTCAATCTTATCGATGTTCGCCTCATTGGAGTCGATCTGCTTTTGCAGATCCTCGAGCTTGGTTCGGGCGTCGTTGTAGGCGCTCGTAGCGTCCTCGATTTTTTTCTGGGCGGCGGAAAGCTGATCCTGCGTTGCCTGCGAGGCGGCATAGGCCGCGACGGGGGAGAGCATCGGCGTGGCCGTCAGCGCGACGGCGAGCGCGGCGCTCGTGATGATACGAGCCGGCTTCGATGCGACGAGCGCTGCGGTGCGATGGTTCGAATGCTGCATCCAGTCCCTCTGCAATCAATCGTAGGTTATTGGTCGAGGTGTATTCTACTACTGCTTTCGACCTCAACTTGAACCTTAAAGGTTCTAAAGGGTCAAGTTAAACTTGAGGCTTTAGCCTTGACCTGCGGGAATGGTGAATTGTTGAGAAACCATAGAGTTAAACTTTAACGTTACGGCACCCTGTTGCAACGGGATTTTTGGCTGTAAAAGCTACCTTAACGTGGGGTTTTGCAACTACAGGGTTCCTTCGCGACGAGCCTGCTCCACCTCTTGGAGCGCCTCAGCCGGCGTAAACGAACAGGTACCGTCGCCGAGCCTGACCACCTGGACGTCGTCGCCGGTGTGGACTTCTCCGCCCTGCAGCACGACGCCAAAAATGCCCTCGTGGGGGAAGATGCAGTCGCCGGCGAGATAGTAGATGGCACAGCGGGTGTGGCAGACTTTGCCAATCTGGCTGATTTCGACGAGTACTTCGCTGCCGAGTTTGAGCTGCGTTCCCAGGGGGAGCGAGAGCAGGTTGATGCCTTGGGTTGTGAAGTTCTCGCCAAAGTCGCCCTCGTGCACATCGAGCCCGCGCGCCTGCGCCGTCTGGATAGACTCTGCAGCTAAAAAGGAAACTTGGCGGTGCCAATGCCCGGCGTGCGCATCGGAGGCGAGGCCAAACTGCTCGATGACGGTGTCGTGCCCGTCGGCGACGGGTGACTTACGCGTGCCTTTGTGCTTCGACGTGTTGATTGAGACGATGCGGGCAGGCCCGTTGTAAACATCGTTTGCGGTGCGTAGGGGAGCTGCTGTCTGGGCCCGATCCGCAAGTTCGCGCTTTGCGGCGTCAATGATGGGGTTGTTGATCGGATGAGCCTGGGGCACGGTGCACCTTTCGACGGGGTGGGCAACATGTTGAATCCTACAACAACGGTGGGTTCATTGCCCGTTGTCGTACACCGGTGATTGCCGCCTTCGTGCTGGATAATTACGCCGATTGCCATAGATACGGTGGAGCTTTGGGTGCCGGCGGCTCGGCACGCTAGAATAAATCAGTTGCACAAAGACCGCCCGTCGTGTGGGCAGTTCTAGATAGGAAGTTTCCATGGCATTGCAGTTTACAGAGCGCGAGTTTATCCCCGTGCTGCTCGGCGGCGACATCAACGCGTATTCGGTGGCGCGCGCTTTCTACGAGGAGTATCAGGTTAAGAGCCTAGTCTTTGGCAAGTACCAGACCGGCCCCGCGTATCGCAGCCAAATTATCGATTACACGCCCAACGTGGATATCGATACCATGCCGGTCATGATCGAAACCGTTAACGGCGTCGCACAGGCCAATCCTGATAAGAAGATTATTCTCATGGGCTGCGGCGACAACTATGTCGCGCTTGCCGCGCAGGCTCAGGACGCCGGCGCGCTTGCCTCGAACGTCATCGCGCCCTATGCACCCTACAGCATGCTCGAGCAGTGCCAGAAGAAGGAGATCTTCTACGAGCTGTGCGAGAAGCACGGTGTGCCGTATCCGCATACGTTTACCTTTACCATGGCGATGCTCAACGCTCAGGGTGAGGCTCCCGCCGAGGTGCTCGACCAGATCGACTTCCCTTTCCCGATGATTCTGAAGCCCTCTGACGGCATCATGTGGTGGGAGCACGAGTTCGAGGGTCAGAAGAAGGCCTACGAGATTGCCGATCGCGCCGAGCTGGAGCAGGTCATTCGCGATGTGTACGCCAGTGGCTACACCGATGACCTGATTTTGCAGGATCGCGTGCCCGGCAACGACGAGTACATGCGCGTGCTCACCAGTTATTCCGACCGCAACGGCAAGGTCCGCATGATGTGCCTGGGCCACGTGCTGCTCGAGGAGCATCAGCCCCATGGTGTCGGCAACCATGCCTGCATCATCACTGAGCCCAACGACGAGCTCATGGGTGGCGTGCGCAAGCTGCTTGAGGACCTTAAGTTTACGGGCTTCTCCAACTTCGACGTCAAGTACGACCAGCGCGATGGCTCGTTTAAGTTCTTCGACTTCAACACGCGTCAGGGCCGCAGTAATTACTATGTCACCAATAGTGGCTTTAACGTTGCCAAATACGTGGTGGATGAGTACGTCTATAACCGCCCGTTTGAGCCGGAGTTTGTGACGGCGCAGGACGAGGCGCTGTGGATGGTTGTTCCTATGGGCGTCGTTGACAAGTATGTCAAGGACCCCGAGCTGCGTGCGAAGGCGCATCGTCTGGCCAAAGAGGGCAAGGCTGCCGATCCTTCGTTTATGAAGGGTGATTTTGTCTTTAACCGCTGGTTGCGCATGTGGCACACCAAGCTGCGTCATTTTAAGTTGTTCAAGACGTATTACAAGTAGATGAGCGCGGCGCCCGCCCGGTTTGCATCGGACGGGCGCGGGTATGATACGCGCAATTGCGTGGGCGTCACCAAGGAGGCGGCGATGGAAAAGCTGGGAGTTATCGGCGGCATGGGCGCCGAGGCCACGTCGTATTACTACGACCAGGTCGTGCGTCATACGGCTGCTACCTGTGATCAGGAGCATATCGACATGGTGGTACTTTCCAAGTCGACCATGCCCGACCGTACGCTGGCCATCAAGACCGGTGAGCATGCCGAGCTGCTTGCGACCATGAAAGAGTGTGCCCAGGCACTCGAGTCGCTGGGCTGCGCGCACATAGCGATTCCCTGCAACACGTCACACTACTTCTACGACCAGATCCAGTCGTTTACGAAGGTGCCGATTATCCACATGCCGCGCGAGTCGGTGCGCTATGCTCTGGCCGGTGCGGTGATGGGGGAGTGCGAGTTCGATCCCAACCTGAGCATGCCGGCCGAGCCGGTGCGCAAGATCGGCATCATGGGCACCGACGGTACCGTGGGCGCAGGCGTCTATGGGCGCGAATGCCAGACCGCGGGCGTTGAGGTCGTTTATCCCAGCGAAAAGCGTCAGGCCGACGTGATGTCGCTCATCTACGACGATGTGAAGGCCGGGCGCGAGCCCGATATGGATAAGTTCGACCGCGTGATGTGGGAGTTCGCCCGTAGCGGCTGCGACCGCGTCATCCTGGCTTGCACGGAACTTTCGGTGCTGCAGAAGTATCGCGAGATGCCCGAGATCACCCTCGATGCGATGGATGTCCTGGTACGCGAGTCCATCATTCGCAGCGGCGTCCCCTACCGCCTGTAGCCCTCGACCTGTCAAAAAGGGACAGGTTTATTTCGGTAGGTTTTATCTGGTGAAACAGTAAAGGCCCCGGCTCGTTTGATGCGAGCCGGGGCCTTTTGCGTTTGTCGGTTGCTGCCAGCGATTGCTAGAACAGGAAACCGATGGCGATAAGGGCGATGCTGACGATAAGTACGGCGATATCCAGGCCTTTGATGGGGTAGCGCTTGTACGAGCTCGCACGCGTGCGCAGGTAGAAGCCGCGCTGTTCGGCGGCAAGCGCGGTGGCATCGGTCTTGCCCACGCTCGAGATAAGCAGTGGCACGCACAGCGGCAGCATGAGCTTGAGTTTCTTAATAGGATTCTTAGTGTCGTATTCGACGCCGCGTGCAGTCTGCGCCTCCATGATGGCGTTCATTTCCTGGCCAAATACCGGCACAAAGCGCAGCGCCGTGGTAAAGGTGAAGGCATAGCGATATGGCACGTGCAGCACCTCGACGCAGGCGTTGGCGAGGTCGTTGAGCTTTGTCACCATAAGCATGAGGATGAGTGGCAGCGCCACGCCCAACAGGCGTAGGCAGGCCTTCGATCCGGTAATGAGGCCCGTGTCGGTGATAAAGCCCCACACCATGTTGCCGTCGCGCATAAAGGCCAGCTGAAGCACCAGCATGATAAGCGCGAGCGGAATCAGCAGCTTGAGTAGCGAGAGCAGACGGTCGACGACGCCGGCGTAGGCGCCCAGTGCAAGGGTGAGCGCCAAAAATCCCAACAGCGCCACGTAGGTGTCAGACAAGAAGATGCCGATGATGATGGCGGCGGCAAGACCCAGTTTGACGACCGGGTTCAAGCGGTGCAGCAGTGTGTCGCCCGGCATGTAGTCGATGACGTTAACCACGGTTGACCATCTCCTCGGTAATGCGAACGATATCGGTGACCTCGCTCACCTGTGCAAAGGCGGGAGAGACGGAGGATGTCAGGCGACGAGAAAGCTCTATGACCTGGGGTGGCTCAACGTAGGCTCGCTGCATGAGCTCGATGTTCGAGAACAGCTCGTGCGTGCGGCCGCGCTCGAGGATGCGGCCGTCGGCCATGACTACGATGCGCTCGGCAAAGTCGGAGACGACTTCCATGTCGTGGCAGACCATGATTACAGCGCAGCCGCGCTCGGCCATGGTGCGCACGGTTTCCATGACGGTCATGCACTCGCGGTAGTCAAGGCCGCTCGTGGGCTCGTCGAGCACCACGATTTTGGGCTCTACGACCACGACGGAGGCGAGTGCCACCATCTGGCGCTGACCACGCGAGAGCGAGAAGGGCGCCTCGTCGGCCGGCAAGCCAAAGCGGTCGATGACGAGCTGGGCGCGACGCAGCGCCTCGGCACGGTCGATGCCGGCAAGCTCCAGGCCAAAGGCGACCTCGTCGAGCACGGTGTCCTTGCAGATCTGGCGGTCGGGGTTTTGGAAGAGGGTTGCGACTTCGCGGGCGATGCGGCTCGTGGGAACGGCTGCGGTATCCAGTCCCGTGACGCGTACGCTGCCCGAGGCGGGCTTAAGCAGGCCTGTGAGCAGCTTGGTGAGCGTGGTCTTGCCGGCGCCGTTTTGGCCGACGATGCCCACGAGCTCGCCGGGATAGAGGGTCAGGTTGAGGTCGTGGACGGCGGCGCCGCCATTGGGATAGGCAAACTCAACGTGATCGAAGGTGAGCACGGGCTCGGCGTCCTTGGCGTGCGGGCGCAACGACGGTGCGTGCGGCGAACCGGCGGGTGCCTGAATGTCGCTGCTTGCGTGTGCGGGGTCGACGATGCCCGTAATCAGGCGCTCGGCCTCATCAACATCCAAACAGGGAGTGCCGCTGGCCAGGCCGTCGGCCTCGAGGCTGTTGAAAATGCGCGTGACACGCGGGCAATCAACGCCGATGGCGCGGAGCTCATCGGCGTGTGCGAAGACCTCGTGCGGCTCGCCCTGTAGCGCGATTTCGCCATGATTGAGCACGAGCACGCGGTTGCAATACTCCGAAAGCAGGGCGACTTTTTGCTCAACGACGACGATGGTGATGCCGAGTGCACGGTTGGCCTCACGCAGGGTCTCGAAGACCAGCGTGGAGCTGGCGGGGTCGAGCGCCGCGGTGGGTTCGTCGAGCACGAGCACGCGCGGACGCATGGCGAGGATGGCGGCGATGGCAACCTTTTGCTTTTGGCCGCCTGAGAGGGTGGCGATCTCTCGGTCGCGCAGGTCGCTGATACCGACGGTCTCGAGCGTCTCGCTCACACGTTGCTCGATTTGGTCGTGGGGAACGCCAAAGTTCTCCAGGCCAAATAGCATCTCGTCCTCGACGACCGAGGCGACCATTTGCGTGTCGATGTCCTGCAACACGCTGCCGACAATCTGCGACACATCGGTGAGCGAAACTTCACAGGTGTCATGGCCGTCAACCATGACGGACCCAAAGAACGTTCCGGTGTAATGGTGGGGAACGGCTCCCGACAGGCAGGCGGCAAGTGTGGACTTGCCGGCGCCCGAAGGCCCGATAATGCCGATAAAATCTCCCTTGTTCACGCTGAACGAGATATGCTTAAGCGCCTGCTCGGTCTGCGTGCCATAGGAGAACGAGACATCGTCGACGTTGATGATCGTTTCCATGGATACCTTTCATAGTCATCGGGGATGTTCTTACATAGCTAGTCGTTTAAGAACGTCCCCAAAAGCTCGTTGTTTGGGACAGTCTTTGGTGGTGGAGCACGGAGACGGCTTTACGAGGGGCCCCAGGTTGGCGCGAAAGAGGAGCGAAGCGTACTTGGGTATGCGAGCGACGAATGAACGCCAAGATGGGGTGGTTCGTAAAGCCGAGCGGGTTAGTTGAGCTTGAGGGCCTTCTGGATGGGCAGGTAGAGAGCGCCGACCAGGATGGCGTTAAAGACGGCGGTCATGGCGACGACGGGCAGCATGGCAGCGGCGAGCTCGCTCACCACGCCGAGCATGGCCATCTTGATGACCATGAAGATGACGCCCGAGACAAAGGTGGTTACGAAGGTTGCGACGATGGCGACGGCAGGCTTGACCTGGCCGTCCTTGGCGGCAGCGTTGACAATGACGGCCATGAGCATGGCGGCGATGCCCTCGGCGGCAAAATCGACGAACGGCGAGGTGGTGGTGATCTGGATCACGGCGGCCGAGATCAGGCCGATAACGAGCGCCTGGCCAATGTTGGGACGAACGACCAGGATGGTGAGGCAGAAGGCCGAGATGATGAACTCGGGGCTGATCATGCCGCCCGAGATGCCGGAGATGGCCTTGCCGACGGTGAAGTTGAGGATGAAGCCGGCGGCAAGCAGGATGGCGAGCAAGACGAGGGCGCGGACGTCGAGTTTGCCGCGGTCGGCGGCCTGGACGGTGCGGGGCTGGGCGGTGGTGGTGTTCTGAGACATGGTGAAAATCCTTTCGGAGGGGAAGTGCAAGAGAAGAAAGCGGAGGCGCGTGATGCGAATGCGATCGGGCTCGAGATAGAAAAAGGCCCCCGGTCGAAACCGGAGGCCTTCCAATCACCTAGAGCGCAAAAACAGGCGTGAGGGACTCACTGTCGACCGATCGTATTCGCATCACGCCACCACCAGTTGTTGAGAGACGTCATCGTGTTCTTCATGTTGGTGGCTCCTTTCGTGATACCGTGGCGCGGTCGCACCTAGTTGCTGTTGCGCTGCACTATAGCACAGCGAAGTGTGTGCAGGGAATCTTTTTTGAAAAGATTTCGGCGACGTTTCCAGCCGGTCGGATGACAGGCGAGGAGGGCAAGACCGCTCGCACTGTCTTGCCCTCCCTTAGAGCGTGAGGGCCTTAGGCCTTCTTGCGACGATAGAGCACGAAGCCGCAGACACCGATGATGACGACGGCACCAACGGCCATGGCAGCCATGTTGTTGCCCTCGGACTTCTCCTCGGTGGCCTCTTTCTTCTCGACCTCGGGCTCGGCTACGTCCTCATCGGAGAGGGCCTCGTCGGCGTAGGTGATGGACTTGACCAGGCAGTCGTTGTCGGCATCGTAGTCGCTCGGGACGAACTCCTCGGAGAAGTCGCCCTCCTTAAGATAGTCACGCATCTCCTCGAGCATGGCCTTGCACTTGAGGTAGGTATTCTTGGTGGCAGCCTTGCCGGCCTTGTTGGCCAGGGCGGTGCGGGCCTCGGTGCCCTCGGCGGCCTGCATGGCCTCGTCGACGGTCAGGTTCTGCTCGATGAGTTCCTTCTGCAGCGCATCGAGGTAGGCGCGGACGCCGGTAGCGCAGTGGTCGCGGTTCTCATAGGCGAGCGTGTTGATGTCCATGAGGACGTAGTTGATGGAGTTCTTGGGCTCCTCGTTGTTCACGACGTCTTCCTCTTCGCAGTGATCGAAGGAGACATCCTGATCGCTAAAGTAGGGGCTGACCTCGGTGAGCAGTGCGGAGTAGAGGGGGATGGCGACGGAGAACTCGGCGTTGGAGAGCATCTCCCACTGGATGGTCGCGATCTCGGGGTCCATGCCCTGACGGATCTGGAAGGTGTGGATCTCGGTGTTGCGGTTGGAGCCGATGGCATAGGCGCCGTCGGTGTTAGCGTTGAGACCGGCAACGTTTTCGCCGCGAGCGGCGAAGGAACGGATCATCTCAAAGGTGTTCCAGTCGGACTTGCCGGGCTGGAAGAACAGCGGCTGCATCTCGTGGACCAGGGCGCCGGTCGTGGCGCGAGCATCTTCGCGCTCGTCTTTCACGATCTCGTAGTCAGTGCCTTCAGCCAGCGGGGCCATGAAGTAATCGCGACCCTGGATATAGCGCGACCACTGGTGCATACCGGCCTCGCCGATCTCCTCGCCGTAGGTCTTGGCGACGTCGAACTTGCCGTCGGTGTACTCGGCAAAGCCCTTCTCCTTAGGCATGGACTCGATGCCCTCGGAATGGAGACAGTTCTCGGTGTCATCGAGGTCGACGTTATAGGTGAGGTTGCCGATGTTGGGGTTGAGCGAGGCGATGTCATCGGCGAGCTTCATAGCAATCCACTGATGGCCGGAAAGCGCGGCGAACAGCCAGGTCTCGGTGCTGTCGGCGATGATGATCTGGTCGTTGGAGCAGACGCCCTGCTCGTCGATCAGGCTGCCGATGAGCTCGACGCCCTCGCGGGCCGTGGCGCTCTCGCCCAGGATGACGCTGGCATAGCTGTACTCGCCAATGCCAGTCTCCTCGGTGATGGGGTCGGCCTCTTCGGCCTTCTCGTTATAGGAGGTGCTCAGCGTGGCAGAGCAGGAAACGCCCTTCTCGTTGATGCCAGCCTCGGAATATGCGTCGTAGCGATCTTCCCACTGAGAGGGGTTGTCGCGAACGAAGGTGTAGCGGTAGGTTGCGCCCTTGGACTTGTATTCAAAACCGGACTCGACCGAGGTGTACTCGTTGCCGTCCTTGTGTGCGGGCTCAATGCCAAAGTGCTTGACATAGCGCGGACCGAAGTCCTCGGAACGGCCGTAGTACGTGTTGCCGTCTGCCGTAAGCTTGCTGCCCATGTAGATCTGGGTGCAGGCGAGCGCCGAAGTCGGCATGGCCATGATGGCCGCTGCTCCAAACGCAAGGCCGCAGCCGAGCTTTTTGAGCGTGTTGACAGGATGAGTAAACCTCATGATCCCTCCCAACCGTTGAAACCCTGCGGAACCGTGCAGGATTTCAGCTAATAAATACATCTATTAGCCTATCGGAAGTCTAAATAGTATTCATCTATTTCGATGAAATACTCGATGAGCGTCCTAAAATATGCGATGAGCGGACAAGAATACTCATTATCTAGCTTTAGTTAAATAAAGACGCCCTGCAATTACTGTACCTGAATAAAGCGCCTTGCACAGGGCACAAAGAAAAATCCCCCGCTGTCTGGCAAATGCATAAACAACGGGGGAGACGATAATTGGATGAATATCATACCAATGTGGAATTACTTCTTCCGGCGGTGGATCACGTTAATCGCATAGCCGACGAGCATGGCCAAGACGATGACGATAAAGCCAATCAGGGGGTTGTCGTTCATGGGGTCCTCCTATTTTCCGAGCGGGGAGAATTCGTCGACGATGAGGTCGAGGCATTGCGGAAGTGCGCGGGCACCAAAGACGCCCGAGTTGCTGGAGATGATCTCGCCGTCGAACTGCATGCCCAGCGACGGGGTGCAGGTGATCTTGGCTTCCTTGGTCTGGATGATCTTGAACTGCGGGCGGCCGAGCACCTTGCCAGCGGGGTCGAGTGCGGCGGTGATCACGGTGGGCAGGAGCTGGACGGTTTTTACGGGCTCGATGACCGCGATGTCGACCATGCCGTCGTTCATGCGGCAATCGGGGAACAGGTTGATGTCGTTTTGAATGACCGAGGTGTTGCCGGCCATGCAGCAGATGCCATCGAGCTCCTCGACAATGCCGTCATGCTCAATCGTAAAGTGCGCCACCGTGGGGTTGGGTGTGGCGAGCGCCGACAGGAAATAGGCGATCTCACCGATGTCGTTTTTGGCGGGGGCGGCCTTCATCATGATCTCGGCGTCGAAGCCCGAGCCGGCGATGATGATAAAGCCGTGGCGCTTCTCGTTGCCGTTCTCGTCGAGCCAAAAGAGCTCGCCCATGTCCACTTTGACCGTACGACCGGCGCGGCAAGCCTTGGCAAGCGCCGCTGCCTCGGGGGCATTACCGATGTTGTTAAAGAACAGGCAGGCTGTGCCGGAGGGGAAGACGAGCGTGGGGACACCGCACCCTCGCATTTGGTCGAGCACGTTGGAGACGGTGCCGTCGCCGCCCGAAACGACCACGCGATCAAACTCGCGCACGTCTGCCACGGCGTCCTCGGGTTCCATGCCATCGCCGATAAAGCGCATCACGACCTCGTCGCCGCCCTGCGCGAGGGCGTGCGTGAACGCGTAGATTTCATCTGAGCTGGGGCCCGATGCCGGGTTGTGGATGATAAGGCAGCGCATACTTACGTTCCCGTTCTGTGACTAACCGAGTATAGTTGTAAGGCAATGCCGATATCCTACCCGTGTTTTTCGGGCCTAACCTTATTCGATGGGTTGATATGTACATTTCCACACATCAGGCTCTACTCGACTTTTGCCAACGCGCCCGCGAGTTCGACGCGATTGCCGTCGATACCGAGTTTTTGCGCGAGCGCACGTTCCACCCGCGCCTGTGCTTGGTCCAGATTGCCACCCCTGCCGAGAGCGTCGCGGTCGATCCTCTGGTGATCGACGACCTATCGCCGCTGGCCGAGCTTATGGGCGATGAGAGCGTGACCAAGGTGTTTCACGCTTGCTCGCAGGATATGGAGGTTATGCTCCATACCGTGGGCGTGCTGCCGCGTCCCATTTTTGACACGCAGGTGGCCGCCGCCTTTTTGGGCGAGCGCCAGCAGATTTCCTACGGCGCGCTCGTGCAGACGTTTTGCGGCGTCTCGTTGCCCAAGACCGAGTCGCTGACCGATTGGTCGCGCCGCCCGCTGACCGACAAACAGATCGAGTACGCGATCGATGACGTCAAGTACCTGATCGTCGCCTATACCGAGATGATGAGCCGCCTGCGTGAGCTGGGCCGCGTGGACTGGGTGCTCGACGAGTTGCGTCCGTTGGCCGACGAGTCACACTACCGCGCCGACCGCCATGAGGCATTCCGCAAGGTCAAGCGCATCAACTCCTGCAGCCGCCATCAGCTGGGCATTGCGCGCGAGCTTGCTGCTTGGCGCGAGGACCGCGCCGAGCGCCGCAACATCCCGCGCAAGTGGGTCATGTCCGACGACACGCTGCTTGCGCTCGTTAAGCGCAATCCCGTGCGCGTCGAGGAGTTCCGCAGCATCCGCGGCACCGATCAGCTGGGGGAGCGCGACGTGGACGGCGCGCTCATGGCCATTAAGCGCGGTGCGAGCTGCCCACACGATCGCCTGCCGCTCATGGTGCGCGGGCACCGTCAGATTTCGCCGGAGTTGGAGAGCGTGACGGATCTCATGTACGCGCTTATTCGTCTGGTTGCCGAGCGTTCGGGCGTGGCGACCTCGGTCATTGCCTCGCGCGATGACCTGGCCGACTATATTGAGCACCCCGAGCAGAGTCCCCTGCGCGAAGGCTGGCGCTTTGAGCTCGTGGGCTCGCGCCTGGACGATCTGCTCTCGGGCAACATGGGGTTGACGGTCAAAGATGGCAAAATTGAATTGCTATAAGGAAGCCTAGCCGCTTGAGTGGGTAGAATGCCTCCAACGTGTAACTCGATTCGGAGGAATTCGCATGCCTTATTACTATGGATACGGCTTTGGCATTGACCCGCTGTACCTGCTGGTTGTTCTTGTCTGCACGGTGCTTGGCCTTGCCGCGCAGAGCTATATCAACTCGACGTACAGGACGTGGTCTAAGGTGCGCTCGGACGGCGATACGGGTGCCACGGTCGCTCGCCGCATGCTCGACGCCAACGGTTGTAGTGCCGTGGGCATCAAGGGCGTTGCCGGCGAGCTCACCGATCATTACAACCCGCAGGACAACAATCTGTATCTGTCGGATGCCAACCGTTCGGGCGGGTCGGTCGCAAGCGTTGCCGTCGCCTGCCACGAGGCGGGCCATGCCGCCCAGCGTCAAAGTGGTTATGCCATGATGAAGGTACGTACCGCTTTGGTCCCCGTCGTCAACTTTACCCAAAACACCTGGACGATCGTGCTGCTCATGGGCCTGTTCATGAACATCGCGGGGCTCACGACCCTCGCGCTGGTCTTCTTCTCGTTTAGCGTGTTGTTCCAGCTGGTTACGCTGCCGGTCGAGATCGATGCCAGTCGCCGCGCCGTGGCGTATATCGAGCAGTCGGGCATGAGTTCCAAGCAGGTCAACGGCGCCAAGAAGGTGCTGACGGCAGCCGCGCTTACCTATGTGGCCGCAGCGCTCACTTCGATCATTCAACTGCTCTACCTGATGGCTCGCTACAACAGAAACTCCAACCGATAACAAATTGGCTTGACAGGCGCCGCGGAGATTTGTGTCCCCGCGGCGCTGTACTATGTGTTGGACTTGAATTTGCGCAGGGCCGGAGCCCTTGTGCACGATGACGAAAGGAGGCTGCGTGGCAGGCTGGAATCTAACCGGCAATGCCGTTTCCGCCGAGTTCGACGGTTCGGACGAGCAGGAGCGCAAAGAGCTCAGCGTGAGCCAAGCGGTGGAGATCGCCGCCGGTGCGCTCGATGCCATTCCGCAGCTGAGCGTCCTGGGCGAGGTCACGGGCTTCCGTGGCCCCAATGCCCGAAGCGGCCACTGCTACTTCCAGATTAAGGACGATTCGGCCGCCGTTGACTGCATCATCTGGAAGGGCGCCTACCTTAAGCGCACCTTCGACTTGCGCGACGGCATGCAGGTAAGCTTTAAGGGCAGCTTCAATCTCTACAAGCCTACGGGTCGCATGAGCTTCGTCGCCCGCTCGTTCTCGCTGGCGGGGGAGGGCCTGCTGCGTCAACAAGTGGCGCAACTGGCCGAAAAGCTCCGCCGCGAGGGCCTGATGGACGAAGCGCGCAAGCGCCGTATCCCGGTGTTCTGCTCACGCGTGGCGGTCGTCACCTCGCTTTCTGGCGCCGTGATCGACGACGTCAAGCGTACGCTGCGCCGTCGCAACCCGCTCGTCGAGCTTGTCTGCGTGGGCGCAAAGGTCCAGGGCGAGGGTGCGCCGGCAGAGCTTATTGAAGGCTTGCACCGCGCCGCTGCCATTACGCCGGCGCCCGATTGCGTTTTGCTCGTGCGTGGCGGCGGTTCCTTCGAGGACCTCATGACCTTTAACGACGAGGAGCTTGCCCGTGCGGTGGCAGCTTGTCCCGTGCCTGTGGTGACGGGCGTTGGGCATGAGCCTGATACCTCGATTTGCGACATGGTGAGCGACCGTCGCGCCTCCACGCCAACGGCAGCGGCGGAATCGGTGGCACCGGCTATGACGGAGTTGGCCGACGTGCTCGAGACGCGCCATCAACGTCTGGGTGCCGCGATGGCTTCGATGATCGGGTCGGATCAGGTCGATCTGGAAATGCTCGACCAGCGCGGTCGTCGTGCCTGGGACACCTATACGGCTCGCTTGGGCGATGCCCTCGATGCCGCCGCATGCCGCCCGTGCCTCAACGATCCAACGTTTATGGTCGAGCGTCGCGAGTCTGAGCTTGCGCTGACTGCCGATCGACTGTCGGGCGCCATAACGCGTTCGGTTGGGGCCTTCCGCTCCAACTTCGAGCGTCTGCCCGAGCGCTTGATCGCAAGCACCTCGGGGCTCGATGGTAAGCGCCACGCGCTCATGCTTGCGAGTTCCCGCCTGGAGCATCAGGGACGTACGATGCTCAGCAAGCCTGCGTCCGACTTAGGCCGAGCTGCCGCGTCGCTCGATGCCCTGTCGCCGCTCAAGGTACTTGCCCGCGGTTACTCCATCGCGTACAGCGATGATGGGGTGGCTACGAGCGCCAAGACCTTTAAGCCCGGCGACGCCATCCGCGTGCGCATGGCAGACGGCAATGTGGCGGCAACGGTCGATGCGGTCGAGTAGGCCGCGTTTCATAGCGATAAACCTTTAGGAAAGGAAATAGATATGGCAGAGAAGACCCCGGTCGAGCAGCTTACGTACAAGCAGGCCTCGCAGGAGCTGGAACTCATCATCCGCAGCTTGGAGTCGGGTGATATGGAGCTCGAGGAGTCGCTCGAGAGCTATACCCGCGGCGTCGAGCTTCTCAAGAGCCTGCGCACCCGCTTGTCCGATGCCGAGCAGAAGGTCTCGGTGCTCCTTAAGGACGTCGACGGCAACGACGTGCTCGCCGACGGCGAGGCCGCCAACACCGACGACAACCTCTCGTTCTAACCATCTCGACCAAATATAATTACCTTGGTCTGTGAGAAAGGAACCAACCATGTGTGATTGCATCTTCTGCAAAATCGCCAACCACGAGATCCCCTCGACCGTTGTCTATGAGGACGACCAAGTCATCGCATTCGACGACCTCAACCCCCAGGCGCCGGTCCACACGCTCGTGATCCCCAAGAAGCACTACAGCGACATCGCCGACAACGTGCCTGCCGAGACCATGGGCGCCATGGCTCACGCCATCCAGGAGGTCGCCAAGGCCAAGGGCCTAGAGGACGGTTTCCGCGTCATTTCCAACAAGGGCGTCAATGCCGGTCAGACCGTCATGCACTTCCACATGCACATCCTCGGCGGCAAGAACCTGGGCGAGAACCTCATCTGAGGGCGCGTAGCCCGTCGACTTGGCTGCCTTTGGAGTAACCTATGCAGCTTTCTCAACTCGAATACCTTCAAGCGGTAGCGAACCATGGCGGCGTGCGCAAAGCAGCTCGCGCGGTTCATGTGAGTCCGCAGGCCGTTTCGTCGGCAATCAAAAAGTTGGAATCTGAGTATCAGATTGTTTTGCTCGACCGATCGGCGGGGGAGGCTGTTTTGTCTCCGGCGGGCAGAGAATTTGCGCGTCGTGCACGCGTGATCCTGGCACAAGTCGACGATCTCAAAAAGTACGCCCAATCGAGGGACGACGGCGTCTCGCCCGACGGCCACTTCCGTCTTTACGCCCCCTGCCTTCATGGGCGGGGGCGTCTTTTTGCCGAAAACTGGTATGACTCGTTTGAACGCTCGCACCCTCAGATTCATCTTGATGTGTGGCATCAGCCAACGGCAACATGCTTTGAATCACTTATACTTGGAATTTCGGACGCGGCTATCTCGTTCGAGGAACCACGGGATAGCGTTCTTTCTTCAAAATATTTGGGTGAAAAGGAGCTCAAGGTTCTTTCATGCCCAGCGGGTCATCTATCTGTGGGCGCCATGACCATTCGCGAGTTACTGGGCGGCAGGCTCGCTGTTCCCATTAATTTGTCACCCTGTCTCAATGCAATCAATCAATGCCCTGAAGCCCAGCTCGTCAATTTTCGCTTCCGTGATGTTGAATACGGAAGCAGGGCTCAGACCGAGTTTCTTCAAGCCGGGGGATTGATATTGAGTTTGTCTGGGTCCTCTCTTGCGTCGGATGGATCAGAAGTGAGTGAGTGCTCCATTGAAGGCTCGCGTGATGTAACCTTGCCTATCTACTTTTGCTATCGGCAAAATTCCTGGACTGATCGACACCAGACGGTTTTTCTGCACCTATTGCGTCATCTTGCTTCGTGAGATTAATTGGCTTCGAGACGTCAAGTGATTATTGACGCCTTGTAACACATAGCTGACAGCTTTGCCCTCATGCTTTTCCAAGAATCCGATTTAGATTGCTGGCTCTTGGAGGGCGGAGCATGAAAAACCGTACGGTTTTGCTTTATATGACATTCGTTTTTCTGTCGAACTTCAGCACCATCTTGTATTTTCTAACTGTCTACCTTGAGTTCGTCGGGCTTTCGATGGTAGCGATTTCTAGCATGATGATTGCATACCAAGTGAGCAAGTTCATCCTAGAAGTTCCCACTGGCTATATTGCTGATAGGTTTGGACGAAAGACAAGCGGCCTCGTTGGCATTGTGGGAATGCTTGGGTACTACGTCGCCCTGCTCATCGTCCGATCTCCTCTGCTTTTAATCGGTGCGTTTGCTCTCAAGGGTTTTGCCGTTGCATGTGTGAGCGGATCCATCGAAGCGATTTACATTGACAGCGTCTCTCAGGACCAGCTCGTAAGACTTAATGTCGTTGAGCGACTTGTTTTCTATGCCTCTTATGCCCTCTCCGCTTGCGTGGGCGGTTTCATTTCGTCTGTCGGTGCATATCTCATTGGTCTTTCGGCAGATATCATCGCAATGGTGTTGACGTTGGTTGTTGTTGTCTGCATTCCTGAGATGCGAAGAGGGGGCACTGCGGCGACACCTGAACGTGGAATTAGCCCGAAGATGATCGGTGCCGCTATTGCGTGTAATGGCATTCTTCGTTCGGCGTTCATCATGGACTGTTCTCAGGCATTTGCTTTTGTCGCCCTGGAAGACTTTTTCTCGCTGCTGCTTGCGGGTCGCGGAATGAATGCCGTCGCTTCGGGCGTGACCATTGCGATCCAGCTCCTTGCCTCCGCCTCCATAGGGTTTATCGTGCCCAGTGTGATTGCTCGTGTCGACAAGGGCTGTTTTGCGCGTATTTGCGGCATCATTCGCTTAGCATTGACAGCTTTGTTTTTGATCCCCCTTACTCCGGCTAATTTGCTGCCCGTGTTCTATGTGCTGCAGACGGTTGCGTACTCGTTGTTTGCCCCAATCAAATACTCGGTTTTCCAAAATGCTGCCGATTCATCGATGCGCTGTTCGCTGATTTCGGTTCAAAGCCAGATGGTGGCGGTTGGTGCCATCCTTTTCTATCTGCTCAACGCTGTGTTGAGTAGCGTTGCGGGCATTCGAGTCGTATTGCTTGTTGCGCTCGGGATTTCTGCCCTGGTGTATATCCCTGCGCTATTTCGTCTTACAAGTCAAAGGCCGTGAGTATTTGGGCACCGATAACTTATATATCAACGCAATAAACCCGAGCGCGAGGGCGTTTGGGTTTATTATTGAAGCGTATGTAACCTGGCGGCGCCACACCGCCTGTTAGTAGGGAGACACATGAACGTTCTGGTCGTCAACGCAGGATCTTCGACCCTTAAGTATCAGGTCATCGATACCAAGTCCCACAAGGTGTCCGCAAAGGGCTCCTGCGAGCGCGTCTGCTTTACCGGCGGTACCTTCACCCACGCTGCCAACGGTTCCAAGAAGGTGACCGAGAACATCGAGTTCCCCGACCACAAGGTCGCCATCGAGGTCGTCCTGAAGGACCTCGAGGCCAACGGCGTCAAGATCGAGGGCATCGGCCACCGTATCGTTCAGGGCGGCTGGTACTTTGGTGATTCCTCTCTCGTTGACGAGGACGTCCTTGCCAAGATCCGCGAGGTCGCTCCGCTCGCCCCGCTGCACAACAACCCCGAGGCCAACGTTATCGAGTACTGCCTCGAGCAGTATCCCGACCTGCCCAACGTCACGGTCTATGACACCGCTTTCCACTTCAATATGCCCGAGGTCGCCAAGACCTACGCCCTGCCCAAGGACGTCTGCGACAAGCTGCATATCCGTAAGTACGGCGCCCACGGCACCAGCTACCGTTACATCTCCAAGAAGGTTGCCGAGATGACCAACGGCGAGGCTCGTAAGGTCGTCGTGTGCCACATCGGTTCCGGCGCTTCCCTGTGCGCCATCGAGGACGGCAAGTGCATGGACACCACCATGGGCCTGACCCCGCTCGACGGTGTCATGATGGGCACCCGCTGCGGCTCCATCGACCCTGCTACCGTGTGCTACCTGCAGCGCGAGGGCGGCTACACCTTCGACGAGGTCGACGAGATGATGAACAAGAAGTCCGGCCTTTTGGCTGTGACCGGCGGCAAGACCAACGACTGCCGCAACGTTGAGGAGCTCGCCGCTGCCGGCGACCCCGAGGCCCAGCTCGCCTTCGATATGTTCGTCTACAAGATTGCCGCCAAGGCCGCCGAGATGGCTACCTCTATGTGCGGCATGGACACCCTGGTCTTTACCGCCGGTATCGGCGAGCACGCTCCGGCTGTCCGCGCTGGCGTGGCCGACCGTCTGGCCTTTATGGGCGTCAAGATGGACCATGCCCGCAACGCCCTGCGTGGCGACGGCGCTTGGTGCCTGTCCGCCAAGGATTCCAAGGTCAAGATCTTCGTCATCCCTACGGATGAGGAGTTCATGATCGCCTCCGACGTCGAGCGCATCGTCAGCGGCAAGTAATTGATGCAAGGGGAGGGGACTGGATGGCCTTGTGCCGTTCAGCCCCCTTTTATGCTCTTTGGGCGAAGAGCTTAATAGATATTTATTGAATTCTGATAACTTCTTATTAAAGGTACGGCCGCCTTATAGGTTTGTCGACCGTACTGTAATCACGAAGGAGTCTCATGAACGTACTTGTTGTCAACGCCGGCAGCTCAAGCCTTAAATATCAGCTCTTGGATACCGATACCCGCGAGGTTTTCGCCAAGGGTAACTGTGAGCGTATCGGCTCGGAGATGGGCGTCTTTGGCCACTCCGAGAACGGTGGTGCCAAGCAGACCGAGGAGATTCCTTTTCCCGATCATCGCTGCGCCATTGCGCGCGTGCTCGAGGAGCTCGAGAAGACCGACTTTACGATCGATGGCATCGGCCACCGTATCGTTCAGGGCGGCTGGCACTTCGATGATTCCGCGGTCGTCGACGATGAGGTCATGGCTAAGATCCTTGAGGTGGCCCCGCTTGCCCCGCTGCACAATTACGGCGAGGCCGCGGCAATCGAATACTGCCGCGAGAAGTATCCGGAGCTGCCCAATGTGGCCGTCTTCGACACCTCGTTCCACATGACCATGCCCGAGGTCGCCTACACCTACGCCCTGCCCAAGGACGTGTGCGATAAGTATCACGTGCGCAAGTACGGCGCGCACGGTACGAGCCACCGTTACGAGTGGATGATGGCCAAGGAGATCCTGGGCTCGCGCTGCCATCGCCTGCTTTCGTGCCATCTGGGCAACGGAGCCTCGCTTGCCGCCATCGAGGACGGTGTGTGCCGCGACACCACGATGGGCCTCACGCCGCTCGACGGCCTGATGATGGGCACCCGTTGTGGTTCCATCGACCCGGCCACCGTGTGCTATCTTCAGCGCGAGGGCGGCTACAGCTACCAGGAAGTCGATGACATGATGAACAAGCAATCCGGTCTGCTTGCTATCTCGGGCATCTCCAACGACGCCCGCGACATCCGTACGCGCGCCTCCGAGGGTGACGAGCGCTGCCTGCTCGCCTTCGATATGTTCGCCTACAAGGCCATGCAGCAGGCCGGTTCCATGATTGCTTCTATGGCGGGCGTGGATACCATCACCTTTACCGCCGGCATCGGCGAGAACGACTGGTCGATCCGCAAGGCCTTCTGCGACTGCTTTGAGTGGCTGGGCGTGCGCATCGACAACAACAAGAACCGCGAGGCCGTGGGTAACGGCCCACAGGTCATCAGCGCCGCCGGCTCTTCCGTCACGGTCATGGTCATCCCCACCGACGAGGAATACATGATCGCCCACGACGTCGAGCGTCTGACCAAGAACAACTAACGCATTCGTCTGTAATTGACAAAAAGGCCTCCAGAGCAATAGCTCCAGAGGCCTTTTTAGTAGCAGGCGGAAATCCCAGTCCCAAAGTGATCACCGTCAGCAACGCTTGCGCTTCCAACAACGGCATCCAATCATTTAGATCTTCAGCCCCAGCTCGTAGCCAAGCCGCCGTCCACTCCAGATTCCCTGAATGCCACGTGACGGCAGAAGGCCGCACGGGCTAACCCCTGAAAACAATCCGCAGACCAGAAACGCCCCCGTTCGTAGCTCCGGAGGAGCAGAACGGGAGCGTTTCATTGGTCGAGGACGTTTTCAGGGGTTAGCCCGTACGGCCTTCGGGCGAGTGCGTCCGCTACTCAGCCATCTGAGCCTGGACGGCGGTGATGGCCACGACACCCACGATGTCGTCGGCAGAGCAGCCGCGCGAAAGGTCGTTGACCGGCTTGGCGATGCCCTGCAGGATGGGGCCGTAGGCGTCAGCGCCAGCGAAGCGCTGGACCAGCTTGTAGCCGATGTTGCCTGCCTCGAGGTCGGGGAACACGAGCACGTTGGCCTTACCGGCGACGGAGGAGCCGGGAGCCTTGAGCTGGGCGACGGTGGGGACGATAGCGGCATCGAGCTGCAGGTCGCCGTCGATGGCGAGCTCGGGAGCCTTCTCCTTGCAGAACTTCACGGCCTCCTGGACCTTCTTGGCGACCTCGCCACCGGCGGAGCCCATGGTGGAGTAGGAAAGCATGGCCACGTGCGGCTCAACATTGCCCATAAAGGTAGACCAGGAGTGAGCGGAGGCGATGGCGATCTCGGAGAGCTCGTCGGAGGACGGGTTGATGTTGAGGCCGCAGTCGGCGAAGATCAGCGTGCCGTCGGTGCCGAACTGCGGGGTGTCGGTGCACATCACGAAGAAGGCCGAGACCAGCTTGGTGCCCGGGGCGGTCTTGAGGATCTGAAGCGCGGGGCGCAGGGTGTCGGCCGTGGAGTGGCAGGCGCCGGAGACCAGGCCGTCGGCGTCGCCCATCTTGACCATCATGGTGCCAAAGTAGGTGGCGTCCATCACCTGGGCGCGAGCCTGCTCGATGGTAACGCCCTTCTTGGCGCGGAGCTCGGCAAACTTCTGCGCATACTCCTCGTGCTTCTCGGCGTTGCGCGGGTCGATGACGGTAGCGCCGGGAACGTCGATCTCGTCGGGGTTGCCCAGGATGACGATCTTTGCCAGGCCCTCCTCGATGATTTTGGTGGCGGCGACGATGGTGCGCGGGTCCTCGCCCTCGGGCAGGACGATGGTCTTAAGGTCGGCCTTGGCGGCAGACTTCATACGGTTTAGGAAATCGCTCATGTTACTCCTTACAAGCGTTTCGCTAAGCTCCAGGCGCCCGGCTGTACACGAATAAACCCGCTGCTAGCGGGTTTACCTTTCAATAATGTACGCCGCGGTGCTTGAGCTTTCCTTGTGTGGCAAGCTCATTATAGGACGCATTAGCGCTATAATCGCTCTGATAAATATGTCTCGAAGAATGTTCGAGAAAAGCCCAGCTAACGAGCCTGTGGCTTTTGACAAGGAGTATCGATGCAGATTACCTCAGGCCTGCCTGAAGGCTTTAATGCCGGTGCGTACGACATGATCGTTGTCGGCGCCGGTTATGCCGGTGCCGTTTGCGCCCGCCGTCTTGCCGAAACCATCGGCTATCGTGTTGCCGTTTTGGAGCGCCGTAGCCACATTGCGGGTAACGCCTACGACTGCGCTGATGAGGCCGGGATCCTGGTCCACGAGTATGGTCCGCACATCTACCATACCTTTAACGAGCGCGTTCACAATTTCCTGTCGCGCTTTACCAAGTGGACGGACTACCAGCACAAGGTGCTCGCCAACATCAACGGCACCCTTATGCCCGTGCCCTTTAACCATGCGAGCCTCAAGCTTGCCTTTGGCGATGAGCGCGGCGAGGAACTGTACCAAAAGCTCGTGGAGACCTTTGGCAAGGACGTCAAGGTGCCCATCATGGAGCTGCGCAAGAAGAACGACCCGGATCTTGCCGAGGTCGCCGATTACGTCTACGAGAACGTCTTTTTGCATTACACCATGAAGCAGTGGGGCCAGACGCCCGATCAGATCGACCCCTCGATCACCGGCCGCGTTCCCGTCTTTGTGGGCGATGACGATCGCTACTTCCCGCAGGCTCCTTTCCAGGGCATGCCGCAGGACGGCTATACCGCGCTGTTCGAGCATATGCTCGACCACGATCTGATTGATGTGTTCTGCGACGTGGACGCCCGCGACCTCTTCGAGATCGACGAGACCACCGTCAAGATCGACGGCAAGGTCTATGGTGGCGAGATCGTCTACACCGGTCCACTCGACGAGCTGTTCAACCTCGACCTGGGCGCGCTGCCGTACCGCACGCTCGATATGAAGTTCGAGACGCTCGATATGGACCAGTTCCAGCCTGTGGGCACCGTCAACTACACCACGAGCGAGGATTACACGCGTATCACCGAGTTCAAGAACATGACCGGTCAGGTCCTGCCCGGCAAGACCACCATCATGAAGGAGTACTCCAAGGCCTATACGCCCGGCTCGGGCGAGACGCCGTACTACGCTATCCTGGAGCCCGAGAACCGTGAGCTCTACGAGCGCTATCTTGAGCGTGTCCAGAACCTGACGAACTTCCACCCGGTGGGTCGTCTGGCCGAGTATCGTTACTACGATATGGACGCCGTGACCAATTCCGCCCTCGATCTTTCGGATGAGATTATCGCCTGCCATGCATAAAGTCATAACATTCGGTATTCCCTCGTATAATGCCGCCAAGGACATGGACCATTGCATCACCTCCATCTTGGAGGGGAGCAATTACGCCACCGATATCGAGATTATCGTGGTGGACGACGGCTCCAAGGACGAGACGGCCGCCAAGGCCGACGAGTGGGAGGCACGTTATCCCGGTATTATTCGCGCGGTACACCAGGAGAACGGCGGCCACGGTATCGCCGTCCTCTCGGGCCTGCGTGAGGCGCAGGGCACCTACTATAAGGTTGTCGACTCGGACGACTGGCTCGACGGTGCGGCGCTTTCGACCATGCTGTCGATTCTGCGTGGCTTTGAGGAGCGCGACCAGCGCGTCGACCTGTTCATCTCGAACTACGTGTACGAGAAGGTTTACGAGGGCACGCATACCGCTATTGGCTACAAGTTTGCCCTGCCGCGCAAAAAGATTTTCTCTTGGGACCAGATCGGGCACTTCCGTCCCGATCAGAACCTGCTCATGCACAGCCTGTGCTATCGCACCGATGTACTGCGCGAGTCCAATCTGCCTATGCCGGCACACACGTTCTACGTGGATAATATCTACGCATATGTGCCGCTGCCGCGCTGCAAGACCATGTACTACGCCGACATCGACCTTTATCGCTACTTTATCGGTCGCGAGGGCCAGAGCGTCAATGAGGCCACGATGGTCAAGCGCCTGGGTCAGCAGTTCCGCGTAACGCGCATCATGATGGAATCGTTCCACCTGTACCAGGACGTTGAGTCTTCGCGTCTGCGTTCGTACATGATGGGCTACTTCACCATGATGATGGCGATTTGCTCGGTGCTCACCAAGCTTTCCGAGGAAGATTGTGCCGATGAGCGTCTGAAGACGCTGTGGAAGGACCTGAAGGAGTACGACGAGCGCATGTATCGTCGCGCTCGCTACGGCGTGGTCGGTTTCTTTACCAACTTGCGTGGACGGGCCGGAGACAAAACCACACTCGGCCTATACCATCTTGCCTCAAAGATCTTCAAATTCAACTAACTGCTGAGTAATCGCTGCTGATAGGTTGACTGGGCCCCTTGGCCTTTAGTTTGCTACTGCGAACAGTCCTGCTCGCACGGAAAGCACATTAAGTGCTTTCCGGCTCGTGCGGAACTTGTATCAAACTAAAGGCCAAGGGGCCTTTGCTATAAGAATCGATTGTCAGGCTGCCTGAATCTGAAGATCTTGGACGCGCGGTACACAGGGGCCTGGGCTGAAAGGGATCTAGTTGAGTAGGTTGCCCGGTGGAGCTTGGTTATGTTTGTCGCGAGTTCCGCACGAGCCGAAGAGCACTTAATGTGCTCTTCGTGCGAGCCAGGACTGTAGAGCAGCAAACATAACCAAGCCCCACCGGGCAACCGGTCAGGTTAGGTTACTTCGCGGCACCCGGGATGCCGTGGGAGGTTTTGGCGGTTTTGGCTCCGTTTACGATGGCGGTTTGCAAAGCCCTTACGGCGAGCATGCCCAGCAGGTCTAGGGGTACGGCGGCGCTTGTCTGAGCGTCTAGTTTGCCGCTGGCGAGGGTGTAGATGGTGTCGCCGTCGTTGGTGGTGTGCGTGGGGCGGATGGCGTGGGCATAGGCGTCTGCGGCCATCTGGGAGACCTTGGTGGCCTGGGCCTTGGTGAGCTCAACGTTGGTGACGATGCAGCTGATGGTGGTGTTGGTGCGGTCGAGCGGCATCTGCATAGAGCCGGCGGCGGCAAAGGCGGCGAGCTCCATGTCGACGATCTGGTCGCTATCTGCTGCAGCGCGCATGCCGGCGACCCATTCACCGGTGAAGGGGTCGACGACGTTGCCGCAGGCATTGACCGAGACCACGGCGCCCACCTTAACAGGGCCGAGTGCCACGGCGGCAGCGCCTAGGCCAGCCTTCATGCAGGTGGCGGGGCCCATGAGCTTGCCCACGGTGGCACCGGTGCCGGCACCTACATTGCCCTGCTCGAGCGCGGTGGGGGTGTTGTCGAGCGCCTCACGCACGGCGGAGATGCCAGCCTCAATGTCGGGGCGCACGGTGGGGTCGCCAAAGGCGAGATCGAAGATACAGCTGGAGCACACGATAGGCACCTGCGTGGGGCCGACGGGAAGGCCGATGCCGCGGCTCTCGAGCTCGCGGGCGACGCCGCTTGCGGCCTCCAGACCAAAGGCCGATCCACCCGAAAGGCAGACGGCGTGTACCTTGTCCACGGTGTTCTCGGGACGCAGCAGGTCGGTCTCGCGCGATGCCGGGGCACCGCCGCGAACGTCAACACCGCCGGTGGCGCCCTCGGGTGCCACGATTACGGTGCAACCGGTACCGGCCTCCTCGTCCGTATAGTTGCCAAAGCAAAAGCCATCGACATCGCAAACGTCAATGGCCTCAAGCAGTGTGTCCATGTTTTACTCCTATCGGTTTTCCGCCGGGCCTTATGCCCGGTCGGGATCCGTACGGTACGGCAAAATTGTAGGCGCTGGGGAACACCCAGCGCCAGATGCAATTACGAGAGTTTTTGAATTGCGCGCGCGACGCGCGCGATGGGCAGGCCCACCACGTTGTAGAAGTCGCCCGAAATATCATGCACGAGCATGCGCCCGCCGACGCCCTGGATGCCGTAGGCGCCGGCTTTGTCCATGGGCTCGCCCGAGGCGACGTAGCGCTCAATCTGCTCGTCGGTGAGCTCATAGAACGTCACGTCGGTCACATCGACAAACGACAGGCTCTCGGCGGCGTGCGGGGCTGTGACGTCTCCGGCTCTAACGATGCAGACGCCGGTTGCGACCAGGTGCGTGCGCCCCGAGAGCTCATGGAGCATGTTGCGGGCTTCATCCTCGTTTGTCGGCTTGCCCAAAAGCTTGCCATCGAAGGTGACGATGGTGTCGGCCGCGATGGTCAGCTCATTGGGCTCGGCGTGCTCGGCGGCAACGGCGGCAGCCTTGGCGCGAGCTAAGCGCTCGACAAGCGTAAGCGGGGCCTCGTCATCAAAAGGAGTCTCGTCGATGTCAGCGGGAATGACGCGGATGTCGTAGCCCGCTTCGCGCATCAACTCGATGCGGCGCGGTGATTGCGAAGCCAAAATCATAGCTGAATGCCCTCGGCAACCTTCTCGACGGCCTTGTCGCCGGCGAGCGTGCGCAGCAACTCAAGTGCAAAGGGGAGTGACTGGGCCATGCCGCTGGCGGTGATGATGTTGCCGTCGTGCGTGACTTTGTCGCCGGTATAGGCGCCCTCGGGGAAGCTCTTCTCAAAGCCGGGGAAGCACGTGGCGTGGCGTCCCTCGAGCAGGTCGAGTTCGCCCAGGATAAACGGGGCGGCGCAGATGGCGGCAACATGCTTGGTCGCGGCGAACTCGCAGACTACGTCGCAGACGCGCTGGTCGGCGCGCAGGTTGGTGGCGCCGGGCAGACCGCCGGGCAGCACGACGCAGTCATACTCGTCAAAGTTAATCTCGTCAAAGAGTGCGTCGCAGGTTACGGGAATCTGCAGCGAGCTTACGACCTCGCGCGTGGGCATGATCGAGACGAGCGTGGCGCGCACGCCGCCGCGACGCATGACATCGACCATGGTCAGGCATTCAATCGTTTCAAAGCCATCGGCGGCAAGAACGGCAACGCTGGGCATAAGGGTTCCTTTCATAGGGCGGCATACAATTAGCCGTCTTATACCCCGAAGACCCCCGCTTGCCACGCACCATTCCCCAATGATTTTGATCCCCGCCCCAGAAAATCATGCAGGGTGGATGGGTGTTGCGCACTAGGAGGGGCTTGCGGCGCGGCGATAAAATCTCAGCATTCGTCATCTTTCGCAACATGAGGAGCTGATTTGCGATGATAGGCCTTAGTGTATTCGATCTTCTCGTTTTGCTAGTTGTATTTGGTGGTGTCGCGGCTGTCGCCTTTGCTGTTATCTTGAACAAGGAATCGTCGAATAAGCCTCAGCCTCCGCAGTCCAATCCGTACCAGCAAATGCCTCCCGCGCAGCAGGTTCCGCCGCTTCAGCAGACGCCGACCGCGATTGATGATGCTCAGCCAGTTGAGCCTACTTATTTCTGTGCTCAGTGCGGGTCAAAGCTGGAGACAAATGCCTCCTTCTGCCAAAACTGCGGCGCGCCAGTCAACCACCAGTGATTTTTCTGGGGCGGGGATTAAATAATCATTGCGTACCGAAT
>UQWK01000008.1 GCA_900544725.1 uncultured Collinsella sp. | reverse complement strand
GAGGGGCCATGCGGCGTAGCGCCGGGGCATGGTCCGGAAAATCGTCCGAGGTCCCCGCCTTCCCCTGGGGAAGCATCTCGTTATTTACCGTCGTCGTCCCGGGCTTCATCGCGCGCATAGAGCTCTAGCATGCGGCGGCGGTATTCGTGTACGGCAAGCTTGGCGCGCTCCAGACGGCGACGCTCGCGCGGAGTCAGCTCGGACGGGTCGACCTCGTCTCCATAGGTCTTGTCGGCAAGCAGGTGCGCCGCGTCCACGATGCGGGCATCGATGTGGCCGCTCGCTGCCTCGGCGGAAAGACGCTCGGCAATCGTATCGAGCGTGGGCAGGCCCTCGAATACGCGACCGTGACCATGCGAGGTCAGCAGCTCGTGCTCGCGCGCGAGCAGGCTCGCCAAATCGTGATGGGCGCGCAGGATGTCGAGCGCATCGGATGGATGCTCGGCAACCTCTGCCACGGCGGCAACCGGTGCGGCGTCGACCACGCGGTAGAAGAGCTGCGCGAGCAGCGGCATCAAGAACACCGTGATGGCGCCGGCGGCAACCATAACCGACGCGATGTCTTGCGACAGCGCGCCCGCGTTGACGGCAACGCTCGTCACGGCAACGATGATCGGCAGCGCCGTGGTGCAGTACAGGGCCACGGTAATGCGACCATACGCCGACACATCGCGCGTCGCAGGACAAATACTCATAGAAATAAGAATGGGTACGGCACGAATAATCAACAACGCCACGATAAAGCCCACGAGCAGCCCGGGGCGCGACACTACGGCCGTCAGATCGATCTTTGCACCCGACACGGTAAAGAACACCGGGATCAAAAAGCCGTAGGCCAGGCCGTCGAGCTTGGTCTCAAGCGTATGGTTGCCCTCGGGGATGATATAGCGCAGGACGAAGCCGGCGGCAAAAGCGCCCAGCACGATATCGAGGCTAAAGATGGCCGAGAACGCCACGAGCGTGACCAAAATAAGCACCGTCAGGCGCACGAAGGTCTGCGACGTGGTATCGGCGCGCTCCTCGACAAACGCAAAGAAGCGGCTGCCGACGCGTTTGGAGCGGCTGGGGACCACGGCAAGCAGCACACACACCACGGCGAACAGGCCCAAAATCAGCAGCGTCTCGATACCCGTACGGGCAGACAGCAGTACCGACATGGCGAGCACGGGGCCGAGCTCGCCCCACGTACCATAGGCGAGAATCGAATCACCGACGCGCGTTCCGGCAAGCAACCGCTCGCGCAAGATGGGCATGAGCGCTCCAAGCGCCGTCGAGGTCAAGGCGAGCGTCACGGCGATACCGTCGAAATGGCTGACCGAGAACCACGGGGTAAAGCGCACGGCAAGCCAGGCGATACAAAATGTGACAACCCACGTGGCCATACCGTAGCGCCCCTCGACGCCCGTGATGTTCTTGGGATCGATCTCAAAGCCTGCAAGCAGGAACAAAAATGCCAGACCGAGCTCTGACACGAGCGAGACCTCGGCATCTACATGGATTACGCCGAGCATATGTGGGCCCAGCACCGCGCCGAACACGAGCAAAAAGACCGTTTCGGGAACGGGTTTTCCAGGAATCGCCGAGGCGATGAAGGGGCTTGCAAAGGCCACGAGTGCGATGATGGCGAGCGAAACGAATGCCATGTGATGCCTTTCTCTTGTTTGCGCTTCACTGTAGCACCCTCGCCGTCCTCAACGCGCCGCGAGCTGTCGTATCATAGTGAGGTTTACAAACATGTGGCTCAAGGCGACCGCGAGGCTTGCCCCGTAAACCGACCGCTGCCGCATACCGTACCGTACGCCCAACCGATCAGGAAGGCAGGAACCAATGGTCTCTCGTATCTACGTGGAGAAGAAACCCGGGTTCGACGTCGAGGCTCAGCAGCTCAAGGGCGAGCTGACCGAGATTCTCGGCATCAAGGGCATCGATGCCCTGAGGATCATCAACCGCTACGATGTCGAGGGCATCGACGAGGAGCTTTTCCGCTCCTGCGTGCCGACCGTCTTTAGCGAGCCCCAGGTCGATGTGACCTACGACGAGCTCCCCGCAAGCGATGGCGCCGTCTTTGCCGTCGAATTCCTGCCTGGCCAGTTTGACCAGCGCGCCGACTCCGCCAGCGAGTGCGTGCAGCTCATCAGCCAGGGCGAGCGCCCCGCCGTGCGCTCCGCCAAGGTCTATATGATCTCGGGCGACTTGGACGAGGCCGCCATCGATGCCATCAAGCACTACGTGGTGAACCCCGTCGAGGCCCGCATCGCCTCGCTCGATCTGTCCGAGACGCTGCACATGGAGACCCCCGAGCCCCAGCCCGTCGAGGTGCTCGACGGCTTCCGCGAGCTCGACGAGGCCGGCCTTGCCGCCTTTATCGCCGAGCGCGGTCTTGCCATGGACGAGGCGGACATCGCCTTCTGCCAGCAGTACTTCCGCGATGAGAATCGCGACCCCACCATCACCGAGATCCGCGTGATCGACACCTACTGGTCCGACCACTGCCGCCATACCACCTTCGGCACCGTCCTGGACGACGTGACGATCGACGACGCCGTGGTGCAGCAGGCCTTCGACCGCTACATGGAGATGCGCCACGAACTCGGTCGCGACGCCAAGCCCGTCTGCCTCATGGACATGGGCACCATCGGCGCCAAGTACCTTAAGAAGACCGGCGTCATGACTGATGTCGATGAGTCCGAGGAGATCAACGCCTGCACCGTCAAGGTGAAGGTCGATGTCGATGGCGAGGACCAGGACTGGCTGTTCCTCTTTAAGAACGAGACCCACAACCACCCGACCGAGATCGAGCCCTTCGGCGGTGCCGCCACCTGCGTGGGCGGCGCCATCCGCGACCCGCTCTCGGGCCGCAGCTACGTGTACCAGGCCATGCGTGTCACCGGCGCCGGCGACCCCACCGTCCCCGTGTCCGAGACGCTCGAGGGCAAGCTGCCGCAGCGCAAGCTCGTGACCACCGCTGCCGCCGGCTACTCCAGCTACGGCAACCAGATCGGCCTTGCCACCGGCCAGGTCAACGAGCTCTATCACCCCGGCTACGTGGCCAAGCGTATGGAGGTCGGCGCCGTCGTGGGCGCTACCCCGGCAAACCACGTGCGCCGCGAGTGCCCCGCCCCCACCGACAAGATCATCCTGCTGGGCGGCCGCACCGGCCGTGACGGCATCGGCGGCGCCACCGGCTCCTCCAAGACCCAGAACACCGAGTCCATCGAGACCTCGGGCGCCGAGGTCCAGAAGGGCAACGCTCCGGTTGAGCGCAAGCTGCAGCGCCTCTTCCGCCGCGGCGACGCCTGCCGTCTGATCAAGCGCTGCAACGACTTTGGCGCCGGCGGCGTCTCGGTCGCCGTGGGCGAGCTTGCCGACGGCCTGTATGTCGACCTGGACACCGTGACCAAGAAGTACGACGGCCTGGACGGCACCGAGCTCGCCATCTCCGAGTCCCAGGAGCGTATGGCCTGCGCCGTCGCCGACGGTGACGTCGAGGAGTTCATGGGCTACGCCGCCGAGGAGAACCTCGAGGCGACCGTTATCGCCGAGGTTACCGCCGAGCCGCGCATGCGCATGGCCTGGAACGGCGTCGCCATCGTCGACCTATCCCGCGAGTTCCTCAACTCCAACGGCGCGCCCAAGCACCAGGTTGCCCACGTGTGCGCCCGCAGCGTGTGGCAGCCCAGCTGGGCCGGCACCACGCTTGCCGAGCGCATGACCTCGCTTGTCACCGACCTCAACGTTGCCTCCAACAAAGGCCTTTCCGAGCGCTTCGACTCCACCATCGGTGCCGCAACCGTGCTTATGCCTTTTGGCGGCAAGACGCAGCTCACCCCGAGCTCGGCCATGGTCGCCAAGTTCCCCGTGGACGGCGAGACCACCACGGCAAGCGCCATGGCATGGGGCTTCAACCCCTACCTGATGGAGGCCGACCAGTTTGCTGGCGCCTACCTGTCCGTGGTCGAGTCCATCGCCAAGCTCGTGGCCGCCGGCTTTGAGCACAAGCGCGCCTATCTCTCCTTCCAGGAGTACTTCGAGCGTCTGCGCACCGAGGCCGAGCGCTGGGGCAAGCCCATGGCAGCCGTCCTGGGCGCCCTTATGGCCCAGGTCGATCTGGGTGCCGGTGCCATCGGCGGCAAGGACTCTATGAGCGGCTCGTTTGAGGACGAGGCCGGCGAGCTCAACGTTCCGCCGACTCTGATCAGCTTCGCTGTGGCCGTGGGTAAGGCCGCCCGTGCCGTCTCGCCCGAGTTCAAGGGTCTGACGCATCGCGTCGTCCGCATCGCCCCCGCCACCTACGGCGAGGACTACCGCCCCGACGCTCAGCAGCTGCTCGCCGCGTTTGACGCCGTCGAGGCGCTCACCGCCAACGGCGACGCCCTGGCCGTCTCCACGCCCGGCTACGGCTGCGGCGCCGAGAGCCTTTTTAAGATGTGCGTCGGCAACCAGATCGGTATCGAGCTTGCCGAGGACGTGGACGTGGAGAGCCTCTTCACCCCGCTCTACGGCAGCTTTATCGTCGAGCTCGCCGAGGACGCCGAGCTGCCCGAGGTCGCCGACGGCGTTGTCGTCGAGCCCCTGGGTACCACCGTCGAGGGCTATGTCATCGACACCGGCTCCGAGGTCATCGAGCTCGCCGAGCTCCAGGAGGCCTGGGAGAGCGGCATCGAGGGCGTCTTCGCCTACCGCAGCGCCGGCAAGACCCCCGAGGTCGAGACCATCGACTTCCGCGCCAAGGACATCCACGTGTACGGCGGCGCCAAGATCGCCCGCCCGCGCGTGATCATCCCCGTGTTCCCCGGCAACAACTGCGAGTACGACAGCGCCCGCGCCTTCCGCGCAGCCGGTGCCGAGGCCGACACCTTCGTGATCAACAACCTCACGCCCGAGGCCGTCGCCGAGAGCACCCACGAGCTCGCCCGCCGCATCCGCGAGAGCCAGATTGTCATGATCCCCGGCGGCTTCTCGGGCGGTGACGAGCCCGACGGCTCCGCCAAGTTCATCACGGCGTTCTTCCGCGCTCCCGAGGTCACCGAGGCAGTCCGCGACCTGCTCAAGGCCCGCGACGGCCTGATGCTGGGCATCTGCAACGGCTTCCAGGCTCTGGTCAAGCTCGGCCTGGTGCCCTACGGCGACATCGTCGATGCCACGCCGGATGCACCCACGCTGACCTTTAACACCATCGGCCGCCATCAGAGCCGCCTGGTGCGCACCCGTATCTCGTCCAACCTGTCCCCGTGGCTGTCGCAGTGCAGCCTCGACGACCCCTACACCGTCGCCATCAGCCACGGCGAGGGCCGCTTTGTCGCCAACGACGAGGTGCTCGCCCAGCTGATCGCCAACGGCCAGGTCGCCACGCAGTACGTGGGCGAGGACGGCAAGCCCAGCATGGATCTTTCCGTCAACCCCAACGGCTCCGCACTCGCCATCGAGGGCATCACGAGCCCCGACGGCCGCGTCCTGGGCAAGATGGGCCACGCCGAGCGCCGCGGCGACAACCTGTACCGCAACGTGCCTGAGCATGTCCCCGGCGACAAGTTCATGCCTATCTTTGAGAGCGGCGTAGCCTACTTCGCCTAAACCTTTCCCATCGGGTACAATCCCTTCGGGTAACAACACCCGCCACCGACACATCCGGTGGCGGGTTCTTTTTTGCTTCGCGCATGTAGGAAGGACATCATGGAAAGCCGCAAGCCGTATCTCGCCACCCTGCCCGGACTCATCCTGGGCTGCCTCGTTTGCTGCGCGCTCTGGGGCTCCGCCTTCCCCTGCATCAAGATTGGCTACGGCCTCTTTGGCATTCCCGCGCACGATAGCGCCTCGCAGCTGCTCTTCGCGGGCCTGCGCTTCACCCTTGCCGGCATGCTGGTCATTGTTGGCATGAGCGTGGCCCAGCGCCGTCCGCTCGTTCCGCAAGTGCGCGATATCAAGCCCATCTGCATCTTGTCGCTCTTCCAGACTATCGGGCAGTACTTCTTTTTCTACCTGGGACTCTCGCGCGCCAGTGCCATGTCGAGTTCCATCATCGAGGCCAGCGCCAACTTCCTCGCAATCCTCTTTGCCGCCCTGGCGTTTCGCACCGAAAAGCTCGATGCGGCCAAGGTGCTCGGCTGCGTACTGGGCTTTGCCGGTGTCGCGCTCGTCAACCTTTCGGGCGCGGACGGCACCTTTGGCTTTACGCTCGACGGCGAGGGCTTTATCCTGGCCTCCACCGTCGCGGGTGCCCTTTCGACCTGCCTGATCGGCATCTTCTCGCGCGAGCACGACGGCGTCTTGCTTGCCGGGTGGCAGTTCTTGGTCGGCGGCCTGGTCCTCACCGCCATCGGGTTTTTGATGGGCGGCACGCTCTCCCCCACGGCGATTGCCCCCGCCATCGCGCTCATCATCTACATGGCGCTTATCTCCGCGGTCGCCTACTCGCTGTGGTCGCGCCTGCTTGCCGTCAACCCCGTCAGCCGCGTTTCGGTCTTTGGCTTTATGAACCCGGTCTTTGGCGTGCTGCTGAGCGCGATGCTGCTCGGCGAGGGCGCTGGCACGAGCCCCGTTACCGTCATCGTTGCCCTGCTGTTGGTCTGCGGCGGCATCATCATCGTCAACAAACCCAAAAAAGCTTAACGAACTGCCCTTATTTAGCAGAGGGGATTCATGTACTTTAGCTTAATGGAGTACATCGGTGAGCTGAGGGCCGCCACGCACACAAGCGTGCGCCCCTTTTTTCTAGCGTATCTGGACGCCGGCTTTCTTTTTCTCGGCCTTGACGCGGTAGAGCTCCGCATCGGCAGCGCGAAGTAAGTCTTGCCAGGTATCAACACTATCGCCGACCCGCGCGTAACCGATGGACATCCGCAATGCATACGGCACCTCGGCACGAGCGAGCTCGTCGTTAATCGTCGAACACAGGTCTATGATGTCCTGTTCCGCCGCAGCCTTCTGGAGCACCACGAACTCATCGCCGCCATAACGTGCGATAAAGCCACCAGACGCCGAGCAGACCTCTTTGAGCGTAGCAGATATGACCTGGAGAGCATGGTCGCCCTCCACATGTCCATACCGGTCGTTAATCTGCTTAAAGCCGTCGGCGTCCATCATAAGCAGATACACATCATCGGCCTGATCAGCACCCGAGAACAGCGACAGCATATAGGTCTCAAAACGGTTGCGATTGTTAAGGCCAGTCAACGGGTCGGTCGAGATCAGCTGCTCCTGACAAACAATGTAGAGCTGCAACATACTTAACATGATGCCGACACTAAGGCAGGGACCCGAATAAAAGACCTGAAAGACACCGGCCACCAAGGCCGGAATGGCGAAAAATGCCAAGGTTTGATAGATGGCCTTCTTTTGTAGGCTCTCGACCTTGCAAGATTGTATAAACGCATGCAGGGACGTATATATAACGTAGCAGTAGCTGACGATGGGCTGGATCATATAGACAAAACCGCGACGATACGCGCCCTGCGCATCGATATAGAACAGGGCATGCGTCCAGTAGCTAGTAAACGCCAGTACGACTACCAGCACCGCAGGCAGCGTTACAAACGCCATCCTATAGCGCGCGGTCAAAAGGCGAGAACCCTGCACCGTCTCGGAATAGATAAACCAAATGAGGCACGCGGCGGCAAAGAGCGAAAACGAAACCGCGTTGGAAATCCAGTTGGCAGCAATGCCCAGCGTGCCGCCCACACCGTCCGAAAGCGTCCAGATTATATCGAATAACATGTACGCGGCAGAGGTGTAGCCGAGCGTACTAAACAATAACTGCTGGGTACTCGAGAACAAGGAGTGGCGACTTCGCGCGGCAAGCCCGATAAGAACAATCATGCATAGCAGGAATATCTCAATCTTGAGTGCCTTAACCACTAGACGCCATCCCTTCAATATCCAAGTGGTCAGAATCGCCCGATTCGTTTCTGGGCAATAAACACCCCTACTCCGCAGGGGTAAGGGGAATAATAGCAGAGCGTCCGAACGTCACTGCAAGACAGCTTTCGTTCGGGCGCTCAAACGGCGCGAATTGCACGCCGGCTTGATTGACTCGCGTCGACGATTACTCGCCATCGATGTCGGTCGCGACGGCCTCCTCGATGGCCTCGACACCGGCAGGCGACAGATCCTCTTTGCCGTGGCAGAACTTCTTATCGACCCAGCCGGTCAGAATCGGGGCCATGATTGCCGTGATGATGACAGCGGTGGCGATCTGCGCATACGCGGTGGGCGCAAGCTCGGCATAGCGCGGAGCGACCTCGGCGAGGGCGACCGGCGTGGTCATGGCCGTGCCGGCGATAGTGGAGCAGGCAACGGCCGCCTTGCCATTGCCGCCGCACAGGCGCTCGAACGCAAAGGTAATGGGACCAACGATAAAGAGCGTGATAAGGCCCAACAGGATGCCCGAAATACCGCCGGTGATAAAGCTCGAAAGGCTCATGGACGCACCGAGCTGAAAACCGATGACAGCGATCGCGGGATTGGCGCCGGGGACCAGCAGGTTCTTGATAAACGGGAACAAGTTGCCCAGGACCATGCCGATAACAAGCGGCAGGATGGATCCGATGATGGTGCCGACGGGGATGTTGGCGAGACCCGAGACACCGAGGATGATCATCGTGACGGCGGGGCCGGCCGTAAAGAACAGGATACCGACAGCGCCCTGTTCGGACTGATCGCCGAACTCGCCCATGATGCCCGTATAGAGCGCCATGTTGCAAAACGTGATGCCGCCGATGATAGACACGGAGCTCAGGCCCAGGAAGTTGTCGTTAAAGAAATATGCCACACCCAAGCCAAGGGCGGCCGCAACAACAAGCTTGGGGATCAGTACGACGATGCCAGTCTTGATAGCGCTCGGCGTGGACTTAAAGCTGATGCCGGCACCCACGAAGAGCAGGATCGCAGCGACGATGGTATTGGAGCCGCCGCGGCAGGCAGCCGTAAAGAAGCCGCCGATCTCAAAGACCTGCGGACAGAAAGTGTTGAGCAAAAGGCCAACGATCATGGGATAGATCATGATGTCACCCGGGATACGCGGTACCTTGAATTTCTTTTGCTCGTTGGCGGTCGCTTCCTGTGCCATGAAACCCCCATTTCCGCTGACGCAGAACAAAAGCCCACGTCACGCTTTGCTACAGTAAAGTTTGACCATGGTACCAGAAGAAGCAGACCGGCTCGGTGAGAAATTCGATTCGTTGGGTCAGGCAACGACACGGCAGAATCATCGCCCGACAGCAACCGAGTTCACCTACAATTGCCACCGGATCGAAAGACACAGCTTTTTAGGAAGTCATTATGACAGCTATCGATCGGGGCCGGGCGACCGCGGCCTTCAAACGCTATACCGATGCTTACGATGCCGCCAATCCGCGCATCGCACTCAAAATCGAGCATACGTACCACGTTGCCGAGGCATGTGATGCCGTGGCGCGTGAGCAGGGCTGGTCGACAGAGGATATTGACCTGGCCTGGCTTTGCGGCCTGCTGCACGATATGGGCCGCTTTGAGCAGCTGCGGCGCTGGGACACGTTTAAGGATGCCGAGAGCATGAGCCATGCGGCGTTGGGCATCGAGGTCCTCTTTGGCGAGAGCCCCGACGACGCACCTGCCACAACAAGCATCCGAGATTTTATCGAGACCGAAGAGCACGACGAGCTCATCCGCGCGAGCATCGCCTATCACAGTGACTTTCGCCTGCCGGCACAACTCGACGAGCGTACACGGTGCTTCTGCGATATCGTACGCGATGGCGACAAGATCGACATTATGCGCACCATCGCCGACAGCACCGTCGACACCATCCTCAAAGTGGATGAGGACGCATTTCTTGCCAGCCACTTCTCGGCACCGGCGCTTACCGCCTTTGACGAGCACCGCTGCGTTGCTCGCGACGAACGCGACGAGCCGGCGGACTACCTAGTGGGACTCATCTGCTTTATGTTTGAGCTCGTCTATCCGGCGAGCCGCGCGCTGGCGCGCGAGCAGGGCGATATCTACCGCCTACTCGACGCGCCCTTTGGTATTACACAGCCCTTTACCGACCCCGCCACACAGGCAACCTGGGAGCGTCTAAAGGACGAGATGCGCGGCTGGCTGGCGCGCGCCTAGCGCTCAAGCTGGGCCAGCAGCTCCTCGACGACCTCGACGGCATCGCCGACAACCTTGTACTGGGCAGCACCAAAGATGGGGGCATCCGGGTCCTCGTTGATGGCGATAATACACTCCGCCCCACCGATGCCGGCAAGATGCTGGATGGCGCCCGAAACACCGATACTCAGGAGAAGCTTGGGCGAAACCGATACTCCCGTCTGGCCAATCTGATGGCGATACTCCAACCAGCCGGCCTCCACGACAGGTCGCGTGCAGCCAAGCTCGGCTCCCAGAGCCTCGGCGAGCCTTCGCATCAGCGGCAGGTTTTTCTTGGAACCAATGCCGCGACCTACCACGACCAAGCGCTCGGCATCGGCGATTGAAGCCTGCTGGCCCCGTTCCTCGGCGGGAATCGAAATCTCGACACGAGCCTTGGCGTCTTCCGCAAGGAATACCTGGGTAATCGTGCCAGAGCGGCTGTAGTCAAACTCGGGCGCCTTAAAGATGCCGGGGCGCACCGTTGCCATCTGAGGACGGTGGTTGGGGCAAATGATGGTGGCCATCAAGTTGCCGCCAAACGCCGGGCGCGTCTGCTGCAGCAGGCCCGTCTCCGTATCCATCGAAAGTACGGTGCAGTCAGCCGTAAGGCCCGTCTTCAAACGCACGGCAACGCCGGGTGCCAGTTCGCGGCCAAAGGCGGTCGCACCGTACAGAATGGCCTCGGGCTTGTGCTCTGCCACCAAATCACAGATCAGCCGGGCGTAGACCCCCGCGTCGTTCTGGCGTAGGCGCTCGTCGCGACAGACCAGGACCTCGTCTGCACCGGCGCAAACCAGATGCTCCAGGTCACCGAGAGAACCCTCGGGGCCCATACCGACCAGTGCCGCCAGACGGCAACCACGGGCATCGGCAAGCTCGCGCCCCTTGCCCATGAGCTCGTAGGCCACCGGGGCCACGACATCGTGCTCGTCGGTCTGAACGAATACCCAAATGTCTCGATATGCATCAAGGTCCACCGCGCCGGCGGCCTCGTCGCGCTCGATCGAGATAGCGTTGACGGGGCAGGCGTCGACGCACCCACCGCATAAGATGCAGCCGTCGGTTACGCGGGCGCAACGGTTGGGCCGCTCGCCTTCCACTACGATGCCGCCAGAGGCACAGGCGCGAACGCAGCGACCGCAGCCGATACAGGCTTCGCTATCGATAATCAGTCCGCTCATCTATGCCATCCCCTCGATAATCTTGGCAAGTTTTGCCGCCTGCTCGGACGCCGTGCCCTCAACGGCCTCGCACGTTTGGTCGCGGTCGGGCACAAACGATCGCACGACCTGTGTCGGCGAGCCGGCAAGGCCGCAGCGCGCGGGGTCGGCGTTCACGTCGGCAGCGTTGACCACGCGCACGTCTGCCTCCTCGGCCGCACGAATACCGGCAATGCTCGGCATACGCAGCTGGCCAATCTCCTTGGCAGTCGTCATCGCGCACGGCATCTCAAGATAGACCGTCTCCTCGCCGGCATCGCAGCCGTGAACGAGCGCCAGTGAGCCACAGGTCGTAAAGCCCGCGCTCTGCACGCAGCTCACGTCGGTCACGCAGGGAATCTCAAAAGCACCGGCAAGCTCGGGTCCAATCTGGGCCGTATCGCCGTCCACCGCCATCTTGCCGCAGATGAGCAGGTCGAAGTCCTCGTCGAGCGCCTCGATGCCGCACTTGAGGGCATAGGTGGTTGCCAGGGTATCGGCACCTGCAAAGGCGCGATCGGTTAGCAGCAGTGCGTCATCGGCGCCTCGGGCGATGCAGTCGCGCAAGAGCGATTCAGTCGCGGGGATGCCCATCGACACCACCGTTACGCGCACGTCCATGCCAAAGCCGATAAAGTCGTCCTTCAGCGCCAGCGCGCATTCCAAAGCGCTCGCGTCAAAGGGATTAATGACCGCCTGCTTGCCATCGCGCACGATGGTATTGGTCTTGGGGTCCATCTTGACCTCGGTGCTGCCCGGCACCGCCTTGACGCACACCACCATATGGAAATCGCTCATCTTCACGCGCCCCCTTTCTGGACGAGCTTATCCAAGAGCTTCTCCGAAAACAGGTTGCCGCGACCCAGCTGCCCGGCAGGATCGAGCTGGAGCTTGAGCCGCGCCGACTCGACCATGGCCTCGTGACCGTACATCGTCTCCAAGAAGCCCGCCTTGATCTTGCCGACGCCGTGTTCGGCGGAGACGGCGCCGCCCATGGCCGTGACCTCGGAAGCCCACTGGGCAAAGAGTTCTCCGCCGCGGCGGTAATCCTGCGCATCGCGCGGCAGAATGTTCACATGCAGATGGTTGTTACCGATGTGCCCCCAGGCGGCAGATTCAAGCCCACTTTCGGCCAACGTGCGGCGATAAAGGGCGATGACATCGGCCAAGCGTGCGTTGGGCACCGACATGTCCGAGCCCAGTTTGGTGATAGTGGGATCCGTGCGGCGACGCTCGTCGATGAGCATGTTGACGCTCTCGGGCACCGCATGGCGGAAGAATCGCTGACACTCGCGATCGACCTCGGTGCGCGCGACCCATGTCGCATCGTCGCTGCCGCCCGCAAGCTCCAGTACCCACCCCAAGTGATACAACTCCTCAGTCGCCTGGGCTTCGTCGTCGCAGTCGAGCTCCACGTAGACACAGACCTTGGCGTCTTTGTCGAGCGCCGGCAGCGAGGCGAACGCGGTCGACTGCTCACGCTGACGACGCAGGATATCCAGGGCGCCCGCATCGAAATATTCGATGGCGGCCGCGTGGGACAGGACGGGACGCACAGAATCGGTGAAGGACACGGCCTTGTCTTCGCTGTCAAAGAAGCAGCTCACGCCCCAAACGACCGCAGGCGCCGTCTGCAGGGCAATCTCGAGCTCGGTGACGACGCCGAGCGTGCCGCACGCACCGATAAACAGATCGACGGCATCCATATCGTCAGCAACGAAATAGCCCGAAGCATTTTTGGTCTTGGGCATGGTGTAGTCGGGAAGGTCGAGCTCGAGCGTGCGGCCCTGCGCCGTGACGAGCGAAAGGCGACGACCCTGTGCAAAAACCTCGCCACGGTGAAGCTCGAGCAGGTCGCCATCGGTCAGCACGACATGAAGGCCCGTGACGTGAGGGCGCATGGGGCCGTAAGCGTAGCTACGGGCGCCGGAAGCGTTGCATGCCGCCATACCGCCCAGGCAGGCAGACGCCTCGGTGGGATCGGTAGGAAAGAATTGCTCGGGAGCCTCTTGGAACTCCTCGTAGGCCTCAAGCGATGCCTGGTCCCAGCCGGCAGTCGGCAGCACTTTCTTGCCCAGTTGCTTGCGCAGCTCAGACAGCACGACGCCGGGCGCCACACGCAAAAGAAAGCGGCCCTGCTCATCGCGGCGAATGCCTAGGTAGCGATTCATGCGGGAAGTATTGAGAACGTGACCGCCATGAGGCACGGCGCCGGCGGCAAGACCGGTCCGAGCGCCCTGAACCGTCACCGGGACACGCTCGGCATGGAGCTTTTTCAAAATGGCGCGGACCTCGTCCTCCGTTGTCGGAAACGAGATGCTCGAGGCCTCGCCCGATGTGCGAGACTCATCGCGACCATACTCTTCGAACTCGTCGGTGAAGGGTTTGATGGTTGCAGACACGCGAACTCCCCCTTTAGCTAACTACAGTGTTTGCAGGGAGATGTTACCGCATCGTTTTGTCGACGTGTTCGAGACCGTCTCCATAATTGGCGATTTTTACGTTCGCGCAATTCGGCGAGCGGCAAGGTTTCCTCGGCAGACGATGCTTTTGACACATGTCGCTTTACCGCCAGCGACCACGCAATTGTCGCTCGAAAAAAGTTGAAGTTATTTTTGCCATCTTTTACCTGCGGAGATGTCAATCCGTCAAGCATTTGGTCAGAAATTGGTCAAGTAGTGGCTGATATGGTCGGCATCGACAGCCAAAACCAATGGAAGTTTTGGCCCCAGAAGCAGGGAGGTTCCCATGGCATATTACTGGCCCCAGTACGGCGTCGCCATCGAGGTCGACGACGATCCCTATCTCCTGCCTTTCGACGAAGAGGCGTTCCCCGATACGGCGGTCTACCACGTCACCACCGATGTTATCTGCGACCCCGAGTCGTTCTCGGCGCTCGCCCACCACATCGCGCATGTCCACAATATCGAGCTCCCTCACGACTTCGACGAGCTCATCTACTCGCGCCGCCTGATGCTTCATATGCTCTTTGGAGCTGACCCGTCCACGTTCGCACGTGTCTACACCACCAAGGACGCCGCATGAGTGCGAAGAAGCCGCCCCGCCTTGCAGGACTGGGGCGTCGCAAGAAACTCGTCGTTGTCTGCCTGGCTATCGTCTGCGCCCTCATCGCCGTAGGGTTATACGCCTGGCAGTCGCAGCCCGTGCCCGAAGCGGGCGCCTCAGTCACGACGGCAGAAGGTAAATCGCGCCAAGAAATCCAGGATGAGCTCGACGCCATCGTCCGCGACAACATGATGACGATCTCGGTCGCGCCGGTCGCACAGTTGCAGGAAGGCGGCAAGTTGCGCGTCAACGTGCAAAACGTCCAAGACAACAAGTTTCCCCAGCGCTTCCGCGTGATTCAAAACGACGAGACCATCTATGAGTCCGGTGTGGTCGAAGCCGGCAAGACAGTTGAGACCTGCCCCGCCGGCGATATCCAAGAAGGCGAGGCATATATCGAGATTCAGGCACTCGATGCCAAGACCTACGACACCCACGGCAATCCGACGCGCGTCAAAGTGCGGGTGGCCCAGGCAGAAGGCTAGTGGCCGACGCGCTCGCAGGGACAGCACCCTGTCCCCATTCGTCCAACCATCACGGAAGCAGTCCGTGACGAGCAGAAAGGATCGATTATGAACACACCCATGAACCTGAGCGGAGCCAGGGCACTCGCCGTGGGCGCAGGGCTTGCGCTCGCACTTGCGATGGGCGCCGCGCCAACGGCGGCCATGGCAGATGTGCGCGTTGGAACCACCGATGTGACGGTGAAGGCCGACATTAGCAATGTTTCGTTTAAGGCGCCAACGGTCATCCCCTTTGCCGCCAACGCCGACGGAACGCTTGTAGGACCCTCCGACAAGACGATTACCATCGACAACCTCTCGGCATATGGCATCCACGTCACTAACATGAAGGTCACGGCCAAGAACGACTGGACAATCGTTGCAGACGCAAAGACGGGCTCGGCCCAGAACTCCATCGATTTTAAGGTTGGCCCCGATAAGGCAGAAAAGGAAGCCAGCTCGGCGACTCAGACTACAGGCCTCGATCTTTCCAAGGACGTAAGCTTCGACATGAAGTACCAGGGCATTGCCGACGGAACAGACAAAATCAAGCTCAATGTGAGTGGACACGTCGCCCGCGTCACGCGTGACATCTACCACGCCACCGGTACGGGAGATCAAGTGGCAAGCATCACCTGGACGGTCGAGCCCGGTGCGCACGCCACGTCCTAAGGCGATTGCACTGGCCGCCATCGTCGGCATCTTGGCGTCCGCACCTGCCATAGCCTTTGCTCAACAAGAGCAAGCACAGGCGGCCACAGAAGTGACCGTCGACCTTTCGGGCCTTGATCGCGGCAGCCGTCACGAGCCGCTCGCTCAGACGAGCGACACCCGGCAACTCATTGCGGTAGGCGTCGCCACGGTGGGAGCAGGACTGACGTGCCTTGGCCTGCACATCAAACGCAACCAATAGCCAAGCACGACCGGAGTACGCGGAATAGATTGGGGAACCATGGCACCCAAAATCCTTTTGCCCGTTGCCGCGCTCTGCAGCGCACTGGCGAGCGGTATGCCTCTCGCCGCTTGGGCGACGCCCGCCACGGCAAACTCCTTGCCGCAAGCCCTGAACCCCGTGGCGAATTCGTCGGGTATCGTCACCTGCCAACGTTTTTCGCTCGCACACGCCACGGTCCGAACCTCGGGATGCCTTCACCGCAATACGGTCGACTCGATAGTCGTGGATATCAAGCGACCGGACAAGGAGAACGGCCCCCAGACAGGTTGTGCCATCTGCACATGGAAATCGGCTGCAGTCGACGCCGATGGCGACCCATGCGACCTAGAGCTGCGCATCGATATTGACTCGGTCGATGACTCGGCGAACGGGGCGAAGGTCGCCTTCGACAGCGCGGCCTATGAAGAAGAAGGAGGAGGTGTATGCCTGGGCTGCGTTCCCTCGAATGTCGATGGCACGCAGCCCATCATCTCCTTTACGGCGTCGCTGCGACTGACCAAGGCGGACACCGAAGCCATCGCAACGGGAGATGTGCCTTTGCTGTTCTACGCTGGCGACGCGGACGACCAAGAGGCTCAAAGCAATGGACAGAAAGGTTCGCTTAACCTCACGCGCGGATCAGAACCCGCCCCCATCAATATCGATACCCAGGAGCCGGGCGTGCAGCGCATTCTCGCCGATCCGGCGCTGCTCCAAATGACATGGCACGGAGTGGGGTCCGTCGGGATTGCTGCTCCTATATCGAGCGATAATGACAAATCCCCCAAAGACGAGATCGCAGACGCACCGGCGCATGTTGACGATGCAGACGACGCGCCATCAGAAGACAACGCTACGGCTCCTCTCGAGAAGCCAGGCGGCACCGCCACCGAACTAGGCAATCCCCAACCGAAAGACGGCCTGGACTTTGCCGCTCCCCCAGATGCCGATGAAGGCAACTGTTGCATGATGGTCGCGCTCGACCACACGGAAACCGTCGATGCCGCAAGCATTGAGCCAGTCGCTGCCAATGCGCCCCGCCGCAAAAATATCCTCATCGCATTCCCCAATACCGTCGAGCTCGTCTTTTTGCCTTCGGGTGAAGTCGTCGCGCCTACGGCACTTACAGCAGTGGGAGCAAGGAGCGCATCGAACGATATCCAAGCTATCTCGGCACTTGATGCCACAACGACCGCCAAGTTACACCTTTATTCCGTTGCAGCAGACGGAACGCGGACCGAAGAATTCGACGGAACCAAGCTTTTGGTTCCGCGTCGCATCGGTATCCAAGAAGACTTCCCCTATCAAATGGAACTTGAAGGATTCGATCGTGCACGAGATGCCGACATCATTGCCGCAGCCATCGAATCCCCGCAGCACCTCATGACGCTGCGCTTCGACTTTAGCCCCGTCCTGTCCTAGACCGCTAACCGCCGCTTGGCTCGGATACTGAGCGCTCCCCTCCCCGTTCTGCTACGATTGCCGCGTTGGCATCAATTACAGGAGGGTTCATGCCGGGTTTAGGAACGATCATCAACGTCGCGCTTTTGATCGCGGGCGGTCTGCTTGGCCTCATGGGCGGGCGCTTCATTACGCCCCGCATCCAGGACACGCTCATGAAGGCGTCAGGGCTGTGCGTCCTGTTTATCGGCCTGGGCGGCACCATGCAAAAGATGCTCGTTATCGATGGAGAAGCGTTGGCGACCACCGGCACCATCATGCTTATCGTCTCATTTGCCCTCGGTTCGCTCATCGGCGAGGCCATCAACCTGGAGGCCGCCATCGAGAACCTCGGCGAATGGCTCAAGCGCAAAACCGGCAGCGAAGGCGACAACGAGTTCACCAACGCCTTTGTCTCGGCATCGCTCACCGTGTGTATCGGCGCCATGGCCATCGTGGGATCGATTCAGGACGGTCTGCTCGGCGACTGGTCCACGCTTGCTCTGAAGGGCGCGCTGGACTGCATCATCGTCTGCACCATGACGGCCTCGCTTGGCCGCGGCTGCATCTTCTCGGCCCTGCCCGTTGCCGTATTCCAGGGTACGATCACGCTTTTTGCCGGTGCACTCTCCCCCATCATGACCACCGCAGCCCTCGACAGCCTTTCGCTTGTGGGCTCCATGCTCATCTTCTGTGTTGGCGTTAACCTTATTCGACCTCAGACCTTCCGCACGGCCAACATGCTCCCCTCCGTCGTCGTGGCGGTCATCTACGCCCTCCTGTTCTAAATCTATCTACGCAGCGGTATCTCGAACATCTGTTTGATGCTGTGCTATGATATGAGGTCACCGAAGCTGCGTTAGGAGAGGAGAAGCGGTGGCCGACCAGGACGTCAAGATGCTCATCGAGCGCATTATGGCCGAGGCCCGGACCCATCAGTCCGCCCGCTTCTCAAACGAAATCTATGCTGACGAGCCGATTCTCAAGACCGGTCGTCAGATGCAGAACTTCCTCCCCGACCAGTACCGCAAGATGCGCGAGATATCACGCTGGCAAGAGGATCCCAAAGGCGGCGCGGGACGTTGGCTATCGGAGGCGGAGCTCTTTTACCGCCAAGGCCTGCTGATGGCCGACTTCGAGGACGATTGCCCCTACAACGGCACCTTTAAGTCGTACTTTCCCACCTACAATGCCATGAGCGATCGACAGTTGCGCGGCTACTTTACCTGGCGTGCCCAAGTGCGCCGCGGCAATATCGAGGAGACATCGACCTCGTTTGCTTTTCTGTATCTTTACGAATTGATCTGTGGCATTGGCATCGACAATCCGCGTGACGGCTATGACAAGATCAAAGCATTTTGGGATGCCTATCGCGCCTTTGAACCTGGCATCGACCGGTTCGCACGCGTGTGGCTGCAGGACTACGCCGTGTTCCATGAGCTCGACCCCAAGCTGCTTCGCGACTCTAAAACCGTCGCATTCGACAACGCCCTCATCGAGCTGCGCCGCGCAGCACGAGACCTTGTACCCGCGCCGGCGCCGTCGGACCTGCCCCCCAAACGTCGCAAGACCTCCGAGCCCACGCTTCCCCTTCCGCCCGATGAGGCGCATGAGGAGCGGCTCATGGCTGCCATCGACGCACTCTCGACGTACAACCTGAATAACTCACGGCTCGACCGTTCTCACCATCGCGACCTGCGCCACGTGGCATGCGCCGTGTATGTCCGTATGGCGCGCTACTATGACACGCACCGAAAGACCGGCATCGTAGCGAGCCTGTTTGGGGAGGAGACGGCCATGCCCTACACCATGTTTGCCTCGGCCGTGTTCTTTGCGCCCGAGCGCCACGAGGACTGCGAATATCGCCTGGACCCCATTCACATCTACCGCTGCCAAAATGGCTTTTGGGAATGTATGCGCATCCACGGCAGCAGACAAAAAAGTAGCAAGCTCGGTGAGATGATGCGCGCTTGTGATCAGCGCCTGCGCTTGACACTGGATCCCGGCCACCCCCTTAAGGAAGAAAAGGTCCCCAAATATCTGGCTAAGATTATCGATGACGAGATCACGGCATGGCTTTCATGGGATGCCGCACATCAGCCCGTCAAGATCGATATCGACCTGAGCCAGCTGGGGCGCATTCGGAGCGCCGCCGCACAAACGCGCGAGGCACTTTTGATCGACGAGGAGCGCGAGGACGGCACGCTTGCGGATACCGAGGTGGCAGTTGCCGAACGACGGGAAGCCGAGCCCGTGGCCGACACGATCGCCGAACCAGTCGTAACGACCATGCAGCAGGACGAGGCTGGCGAGCCGACCATCCCCACCGAGCAGTTTGGCGTCGTAGCCCCGCTCCTCGCACCAGCGCCCGCGCCCGCCGACACCGCGTCCGCACTCGATTCCGCCGCAGACGCCTATCTTCGAGCACTACTCGAGCAAAACGCAACGCAGACGGCATCGGCAGTGGCACAGTCGGGCAAGAGTGAGGACATGCTCGTCGATAGCATCAACGAAGCGCTCTTTGACCTGGTGGGTGACACCGTTATTGAATTTGGCTCAGCAGGACCGCAAATTATCGAGGACTACGAAGCAGACGTGAGAGGATACTTAGACCATGAGTGATACCGCATCCGCAGCACCCCGTGTGCCCAAGCGCGTCGCCGCCGTCATTCTCAACTCGCTCAAGGGCGGCGTTGTCCCGCGCATTGGCCTTCCCTATATCACCGTGGGGCGAGAGGTCGAGATCCGTGCTCTGCTCACCGACCTGAGCCTCATCGCCGATGGCGGCGCAAGCTTCCGTTTCCTAGTTGGTCGTTACGGCGCCGGCAAGAGCTTTTTGCTCCAGACCATCCGAACGCATGCCATGGGCGAAGGTTTTGTGGTCGCCGATGCCGACCTTTCCCCTGAGCGCCGCCTACAGGGTGGCCAGGGCCAGGGCCTTGCCACCTATCGCGAGCTCATCCGCAACATATCGACCAAGACGCGCCCCGAGGGCGGCGCGCTCAACCTTATCCTGGATCGCTGGGTCGCCTCGTGTGCCGACGCCGATGAGTCTGCCGTTAATGCCCAACTGGCCCCGCTCGAGGAAATGGTCCACGGCTTCGACTTCGCCCGTATGCTCCGCCGTTATCGCACGGCCGTCTCGGAGGGTGACGAAGACGCCATGAGCCGCGTGACCAAATGGATTCGCGGCGAGTACCGCACCAAGAGCGAGGCGCGCGCCGAGCTAGGCTCCTCGACCATCATCAGCGACGACGACTGGTACGACTACGTTAAGCTCATTGCGCGCTTTTTGGTCTGCAGCGGCTACAAGGGCATGCTGGTGCTCATCGACGAGCTCGTGAATCTGTACAAGATTCCCAACGCGATCACGCGCCAATATAACTACGAGAAAATCCTAACGATGTACAACGACACGCTCCAGGGCAAAGCGCAGTACCTGGGCGTGATCATGGGCGGCACGCCGACCTCTATCGAGGACCGCCGCCGCGGCGTGTTCTCCTACGAGGCTCTGCGCAGCCGACTCGCTCAGGGCCGTTTTGCGCGCGATGATCTCAAAGACATGCTCGCGCCCATCATCCGTCTGCAGCCGCTTACCTACGAGGAGCTGCTGGTGCTCATCGAAAAGCTCATGCAAATTCACGCCGGCTACTTTGGCTGGACGCCCACGCTTACCGAGAACGACTTGGTGGGCTTCCTCAAGATTGAGTTTGGCCGCGTGGGGGCCGACACGCATCTGACGCCCCGCGAAGTCATCCGCGACTTTATCGAACTGCTCGATATCCTGTGTCAGAACCCCGACGCCAACGTGGACGAATTACTGCAAAGCGTCGGTGGCGACGCGCTGGTGCCGGCAGCCGCAACAGGCAACACCGGCACCGCAGGCGGCGACCGTAACTTCGCCGAATTCACCATCTAACCTGCCAAAAAGGGACAGGTTTATTTTGGCAGGTTTTATCTGGGCAAACGCCGATGTTGCAAGATATCGAGTCGTTGCCCGTTGCGTTAATCGGCCCGTTGATGAGAGGAGGTCCCATGAACGCTTTTGACCGATATGCCCCGTTTATCCAGGATTTTATTTACTCCCACGATTGGGAGAGCCTGCGCTCCATCCAGGTTGCGGCGGCAGATGCCATCTTCAACACGCAAGAGAATGTGCTCCTGACGGCATCCACGGCATCTGGCAAAACTGAGGCGGCCTTCTTTCCCATCCTGACCGAGTTTTGGGAGAACCCGCCCGCAAGCGTTGGCGCCCTCTATATCGGCCCCCTCAAGGCACTCATCAATGACCAGTTCGTTCGCCTCAACGATCTATGCGAAGAGGCCGATATCCCCGTCTGGCACTGGCACGGCGATGTCTCGCAGTCGCACAAGGCAAAGCTCATCAAAAAGCCGAGCGGCATCTTGCAGATTACGCCCGAGTCACTCGAGGCGCTCTTAATCCATAAGCACATGGCGATCCCGCGCATGTTTTGCGACCTACGCTATGTGGTCATCGACGAGGTCCACTCGCTCATGCGCGGTGACCGCGGCGGGCAGACACTCTGCCTTATCGAGCGTCTTTCGCGCATGGCGGGCGTACGGCCCCGGAGCATCGGTCTTTCGGCCACCATCGGGGACCCGGAACGCACGGGTGCCTTTCTCTCACAGGGAACGGGGCGCAACTGTGTTATCCCCCGCTTTGAAGAACCGCGCCGCGTATGGCGCATCTCCATGGAGCACTTCTACAACTCGGGTCCCCAGGCTCAGCAACGAGGATTCACGAGCACAGGTCCGCAGGAAGCTGAGGTGCTCGCATGCGAGCGCATTGAGGCGGCACCACCCGCGGCACTGCCCGTCAGTACCCAAGACATGCGCCATAGCGGGCAACTCACACAGGAGGAACGCCGCCAACGCCGTGAGCAGGCACGGGGCAAGTCTGCCCCCAAGGACCGTCGCACTTCCTCAGCCCCCGAGGGCGAAGTCGACATCCCGCAGGCAACCGAACAGGCACTGCTCAACCCCACCGACACCGCACCCGACAACGCCGACCCCGGCATGGGCTACATCTTTGAGCATACCCGCGGCCGCAAGTGCCTGGTCTTTGCCAACTCGCGCGAGGAGGCAGAGGCCGTGTGCTCCATGTTGCGCAGCTACTGCGAGAGCCGGCACGAGCCAGACCGCTTCCTCATCCATCACGGCAACCTTTCGGCATCGCTGCGCGAGACGGCCGAGGAGCTCATGCGCGACGAAGAGCAGGCGCAGACGACCGTCACCACCTCCACGCTGGAGCTCGGCATTGATATCGGTCGCCTGGAGCGCGCGTTCCAGATTGACGCGCCGTTTACCGTCAGCTCCTTTTTGCAGCGCATGGGGCGCACAGGCCGTCGCGACCTTCCGCCCGAGATGTGGTTTGTCATGCGCGAGGAAGAACCCGAGCCGCGCACGATGATGCCCGAGACCATTCCGTGGAAGCTCCTGCAGGGCATCGCACTCGTACAACTCTATCGCGAGGAAAAGTGGGTCGAGCCGCCCGAGCTCGATCGACTCCCCTACAGCCTGCTCTACCACCAGACCATGTCGACGCTCGCCAGCACCGGCGAGCTCACGCCGGCCGAGCTTGCTCAGCGCGTGCTCACGCTCAGCTATTTCCATCGCATCTCGGCCGATGACTATCGCATACTGCTGCGTCACCTCATCAAGATCGACCACATCCAGGTCACCGAGGGCGGTGGGCTCATCGTGGGCCTCGCGGGCGAGCGCATCATTAACAACTTTAAGTTCTACGCTGTGTTCCAGGAAAACGAGGAGTTCACCGTTCGCAGCGAGTCGGCCGAGTTGGGCACGATCGTCAATCCGCCACCGCCCGGTGAGCGCATCGCCATAGCCGGGCACTGCTGGATAGTCGATGAAGTGGACTGGAAGCGACACACCGTCTTTGCCACGCAAGTCAAAGGTCGTGTGCCGGCATACTTTGGCGACTGCCCCGGAGACATCAATACACACGTACTCGAGCGCATGCGCCAAGTGCTCAACGAGCACGCGGCATATCCGTACCTCATGGGCAACGCACGGGCACGCCTTGCACAGGCTCGCCATACGGCCGAGATTTCGGGCGCGGGAACTAAGCCGCTCATCAACCTGGGTGGCGACACCTGGGTGCTTTTCCCCTGGTTGGGCAGCTACGCCTTTTTGGCGCTCGAACGTATGCTCAAGATTAAATGCGCCGCGGAACTTGGCCTTCGCGGGCTCGATCCGTCGCGTCCATACTTTATGCAGTTCAAGATGAAGGCCGACGAGGAGACATTCTTTGAGGTGCTCGCCGCCGAGGCCGAGAAGGACTTCGACCCCATCGAGCTCGTCTATCCCGGCGAGGTGCCTTATTTTGATCGCTACGACGAGTACGTTCCCGAGGAGCTCGTGCGCAAAGGCTTCGCCGAAGGCGTGCTCGACATAGAGGGCATGAAGCAGCGTGTCCGCAGCTGGCGCGACCACGCTTAAGACCAGTCTTTTTGGGACGGGGAGACTTACTTGTCGTGAAGGACGGTGCCGAGGAAGTCGGCGTCGAAGGGCACGGCTTCGGCAAAGGCGTAGTCGCCGTCGCTGGCGATGAGCAGGTAGTTCTCCTCGCCGCCGAACTCCGCATCGCCACATGGGACCACCCAGGCGTGGGCGAATACCTCGAGTGCCGTGGCAGCGCAGTCGCGCAGGAACGTCACGTCGCTCCCCTCGTTTGCGCTCACGATATTGGCAACGTAGATACCCCCGGGGTTCAGGCTGCCTCGCACCAAACGCAACGCCTCGACGGTTGCCAGCTCGCGCACGGGCTCGGCACCGCCAAAGCAATCGCTCACGATCACGTCGTAGCGACGATGGCCCACGCTCGTCACACCCAGATACGAGCGAGCCTCGGCGGTAATCACCCGCAAGCGGTCGCCCACCGCGCGCTCCAGCTCGTCCAGGTAAAACCAGCGGCGCGCCAGGCGCGTAATCTCTCCGTCATACTCGATAACGTCCATGCGCATGCCCTCGTGCGACAACAGTGCAAACTTGGGATAGGCAAACCCGCCGCCGCCCAGCATGAGCATACGGTCGATACCATGCCCGTAAGCATCACGCATTGCGTCCTCGGCCTCAAACACATCGTCAAATGCACGATAATACGCAAAGACGGGCTCTGCCCAACGATTGCCAACATAGCTTGCGCTTTGGTAGACGCCGCCCTGCACGAGCACGCGAATCTCATCGCCGCCCTCATCGTGCACGCGTTTCACGCGCGCCAACCCATTGCGGGTTCGCGCAACCTGCAGACAGGCAGCACGAACAGCGACAGCGGCCGCACCAAGCGCCGCGGCTCCCAGAGCAACGCCGGCAACGACGCCGGCAGAAACACTCGGCTTGTTCATCTAGAGCTCCTTTTGCAGATAAAGGCCATGGTCATAAAATCCAAGATGGCGATAGTACTCGCGTGTGCCAATCGCGCTAATCACGTTGATACGCGCATAACCCGCATCCCGAGCAATCTGGCACGCACGCTCCACGAGCAGACGCCCCAGACCGTGATGCTGCGCCGCCTGGCCCTGGTCGCCCACGCGTGCCGCCATGCCATACACGTGTACCTCGCGAATCATCGCCTCGTCCGGCGTCGTCGGCAACTCGTCCGCATGCGCAGCAACAAACGAATGGTCGGGCAGCGACAGGCGCAAAAAGCCTGCGATCTTGCCCTGCGGCGTCACCCACTGCAAAAAGCGTTCCCGCGTCACCGGCGTCTCGTACGCCACTTCCTCGTCAAGGGTCAACTCGTCCAGGTCGGCACCCGCCGTGCTGATCTCGCGATAGCGAATCTCACGCACCGTCGCACCGTCACCCCGAGCAGCTAGGCGGTTTTCGACGAGCTGACGCAGGTTGGGCTTCTTGTTGCCCACCATAATGTCGTCGGAGCTAAAGTCGCGAATCATGCGACTGATGCGGCAGAACGCCGGCGTCACCACGATGTCGTCGGCCAGCACGTCGAGCAGTTCTTCCTCGGTATAGGGGCGCCACTCGCCACGCTCGTAACAGCCCACCAGACGCGAGCCCTCGATGAGCGCGCACGGGTAGACCTTGACCTCGTCGGGCATAAAGGCGCCCTCGGTCATAAAGCGCTCGTAGTCACGCTTGTCCCCCTCGGGCGTGGCGCCCAGCAAGTTGAGCATAAAGTGCGCGTGGATCTTAAAGCCAAATAGGCGCGCGAGCGAAAACGCTCGCGCGATCTGCGCCACCGTAATACGGCGCTCGTTGATGTCGAGCAGGTGCTGGTCAAGGCTTTGGATGCCCATCTGAATCTTGGTACAGCCCAAACGACGGATGAGCGTGAGCGCTTGCGGCGTTACGGCATCAGGCCGGGTCTCGATAACGAGCCCCACCACGCGATGCTTCGCCGTCTCGTTGATGCGCTGCTGACGTTCGAGCTCCTCCAACGTAGCCGTCTGCCACTCGGCGACCTCGCCCCACGGCGTACCGGGACCGTACAGACGACGCACCGCGCGGTTATAGCCACCCACGGCAGCATCCACACGTCCCTGCTCGTCGGCAACGCCGCTCGCAAGCTCAACCTCATCGGTCGCAATACCGGCAGCGCGATAGCGTTCGCGTCGCTCCGCCACCACCGGCGGCAGGGCATCGGCGGGAGCGTCATCGAGCAGGCGCCCTGCCTCGGCACGACTGATGCCCGGACGCGCCAGCATGGGGTTGGCCGCCACGCCGGCGACGGCATCGTCATTGAGCGCACGGAAAAGCTCCGACATAAACCACGTCTGATAACCTTGCGGATAGTCACTCCAGGTGCCACCGAGCACGATGAGCTCAATCTTGTCGGTCGCATGTCCCATCTGCGAAAGTGCCGTCAGGCGAGTGCTCACCTGCAAATACGGGTCGAAGCAGTTTTGCTCCGCACGGGCGCACGCCGGCTCGGCGTGCAGATAGCTTTTGGGCATGCGCAGATCGTTGGGGCAAAACAGGCAATCGCCCGAGCATGGCCAGGGCTTGGTGATAACGGTAATGGTCGCCACGCCCGAAGCCGTGCGGCGCGGCTTCATGCGCAACACCTGCAGCAGTTGACGCTCCAGGTCCGCGTCGACATTCCACCCAGCCCAGCGAGCCGGCTCCTCACGTTTAACCCGCTGGTAAAACGGCAGCAGGCGACGCTTGGCCAAATCGCGCTTGTCGGCACCCTCACGGCGCGCCTCGGCATGTATCAGTTTGACGAGCGCCTTGTCGTCCACGGTTTCGCCGTGACGCAGGGCCTCGAGTATGTTCAAGATAATCTGTTCCATGTCCCCATTGTAAAGGCAAAGGCGCCGGAGCCGATCTCGGCTTCGGCGCCTTCATCAAACAGCGCAGCTATGGTTTATAAGTCTTCAATAGCCATCTGTCACTCCGAATCAAACGACATGTCGCCCGAACCGACCTCAAAACGATACGTGGCAGACTTGTCACCGTTATCGAATTCAAGATTCAAAATGGTATCGCCGTCGTAGCCAAGCGGAAGGAAATCGCTCTCGAAGTCGCCGCTGCCCAAGGTGAGGCTCGCCTTAAAGCCCGTCGAGTTCGGAACCGTCATCTCCACATCGCCCGAGCCCACACTCACGTCCATCGACTTCGCGGGGGCCTGGTAAAGCTCGAACGTCACATCGCCCGAACCGACCTCAGCGCTGAGCGCATCAGTCACGCTGCCCGTAAACTCTACATCTCCCGCACCCAGGAAAAGATCGAAACCATCACAGATGACACCGGCAATCTGCAGATCACCCGAACCCACGTGCGCGTTGACTCCCTTCAGATGTTCGGCAACGCGGCGCGGCAGCTCGACCGTAACTGAGCGATCGATTGCCTTACCGTCGTCACTTCCAAACTGGGAAACCTTGAGCGTCGAGTCCTCGACGGATGCGATGTTTTGCGTCGCGGCCTTGGAGGCATCCATACCCTCGGCAACGCGCCCCCGCTCGATAACGCGAGCCTTGTTGCCATCAACAACCTTGACGTCCACCGAAGCCGCATTGATATCGAAATCGAGGTAGCGGAACTCATCGGCATCAAAAGTCGTGCTCGAAAGCTGCTGAGGCCGAGCGGAATAGTTACCGCTATCCAAGAGATCATCGTCGTCAAACATATCGTCAAAATCAGACAAATTGCCAGATAGAATACCGGTCGTACGCACCATATCGGAATGAGCCAATAGCCGCGAAATGCCAAAGACAAGCCCAAGGATGAGCACAAACGCTCCGATGCCAACGCCCAAGCGTACCTTGGATTCATGTGAAAGCTTCATCATTCATCACCCTCTTTGGCAATCGGCTCAGCGGTAGTCGCGGTAGCCACGTCAGCATCAGGCTCCGCAGAAGTATCCTTCCCCTGGGCCTTGACCGCCACCGGCGCCGGACCAACCTGGATATCCCCGCGCGCCCAATCGCCATCGAGCGCACGCGCCACCCAGTGATAGATGGGAATCGTAAAGAAGATCAGTGCGGGAAAAGGGCTGGCACCAACCAGGAACATCAGCAAAAAGAACAGCAGCCAGCACACGGCCCAATACGGGAACGACTGGAAGGGGCCCTTCACCGGAGTCGAGCCAACTGCGTGGCCACTCGTCGCCTGCGCCGTAGCAGCGTTGGCGGCCTGTGCACTCCAGCTTGCCGCCTGTGCCGCCTTAGCCGCGGCATCACTCGCCTGCGTTGCTGCTTCGGTGGCGCGCACCGCCGCCTCATGGGTGCGAGCGCGCTCTGCCGCCTCGGCCTCGCGCTGGCGGGCGCGGTCCTCGTTCTCAAACTCGATATCGTCCTCGATCTCGTCGCTCGGATTGAGCAGCTCGTCCAGACTCACGCCATAAAGCTTGGCGAGCGAGATCAGGTTCTCGGTATCGGGCGAGCTCTCCGCGCGCTCCCATTTGCTGACCGCCTGGCGCGACAGCCCCAGCTTTCGCGCCAGCCCTTCTTGGCTAAAACCCTTGCTGCGACGAAGGTCGGCGAGCCGCTGCGCAGTTTCTACATTCATGGTTCCTCCTATGTGATGCCAGCCGTGCCGCCGGACCGTTTTTGTTCTTAAGGCGCCTTGCACAGTTAAAAATCTATCCGCCACCGCCAAAAGCATGCCACCTATTCTAGTGAGATTTTTGACAACCGGCGGTTGCGGGCACATATGAGCTGCGGAAATGTGTCCAAACAAAGCAATGACCCGTAGCTCGGTTGTCCCCGTTGCGGCGATAACGGTAGTATGGTCGTACTGTTTATTCCGTACCGCCAACGGAGGGAGTCCCGCGCCGTGAACCGCGATTTCGCCTCATCGCTCATCCAGCTCAACAACACTTTCTATCGCGAGCACTCCGCCTCCTTCTCCGATACGCGCCAGGCCCCGTGGCCCGGCTGGGTACGCACCATGGATATCGCGCTCGAGCAGCTCGACGTCGCCACAATCGAGCATCCCGTCCGCGTCTTCGACCTTGCCTGCGGCAATATGCGATTCGAGAACTTTGCCGCCGGCGGCGCACTTGCCGCCAAGGGCGTCGACGGTGCAAATCCCTCGGCAGATGCCAGCTGCCCGTTTGAGTTCTATGGCGTCGACTCGTGCCAAGACCTGGCCATCGATGCACATGGTCACGCCCTGCGCATTCCCAACCTGCACTTCCAGGAGCTCGATGTGCTCGACGCCCTTATGAAGCTCAACCCCGCCGAGACACCCGATGTGCTCTTTGACGCACCGCTCGCCGACATCTCGGTCTGTTTTGGCTTTATGCACCACGTGCCGTCGTGCGAGTACCGTGTACGCGTGCTCGACGCCCTGGTGCGTCAGACACGCCCGGGCGGCATCATCGCCATCAGCTTTTGGGAGTTTATGAACGACGAGCGCATGGCGCGCAAGGCCGTTCGAGCCGAAGCCCGCGCCGAGCTCACTCCGCCGTTTGAGGGCTACGATTCCGCACAGTTTGAAGCCGGCGACCACCTCATTGGCTGGCAAAACGACCGCCACGCCTACCGCTATTGCCATCACTTCGACGATCAGCAGATCACCGATCTGGTGCGTGGCGTCCGTACGTTCTACAAGAGCGGCGAGGTCCCCGTGCGCGAGCTTGAGCGCTTCCATGCCGACGGTCGCAGCGGCGAGCTCAATCGCTATGTGATTCTCAAGCGTCTGTAAGCATCGATGACTCGCCACCGAGCCGCATCGCATCTTTCGGGCAAGCTATGCCCACCCTTTTTCAACCCATTGACGGAACGCGCAGCTATGCGTTCCATACTTATGACCAAGGAGCCTCATGGGAGCCGTCCACGTTCGCACGCCTAAGAACTTTGTGCTGGAAGAGCGCCTGGAGCGCTACGCCGATGCGATTGAAACGAACCCCGAGGCCTATGTCGGAGATTGGCGCAAGGCCTGTGCGCCCGCAGGCAACAAGCCCTTCGAGCACCTTCACCTGGATCTTGGCTGTGGCAAGGGAACGTACCTTGTAGAGCGCGCAGTCCGCGAGCCAAACACCCTCTTTATCGGTATGGACCAGGAGCCCATCTGCATCGCCTATGCCGCGCAGAAAATCTGCGAGCAGGAGCTGCCCAATGCGCTTGTGCTGCCCCGAGGCGCTGCATCGCTGCCGCAGCTGTTTGCCGCAGGCGAGCTCGATGCCATCACCATCAACTTTCCCACGCCGCAGCCCAAGGCCAAGTACGCCAAAAAACGACTCGTCCATGTCGACCATCTGATGCTCTACCGCCCGCTCTTTGCAGTCGGCGCCACCGTCACACTGCGAACCGACAGCAAGCCTCTGCGCGACTACGCCCTGGGGCAGTTTGCCGCGGCCGGCTACGACACACTTTGGGTAAGCGACGACGTCCGCCGCGACCATCCCGAGCATCCCGAGACCGAATATGAATGCCGCACGCGCGAGATGGGTGCCGTCGTCTACGGCATTTGCGCCACGCCCGGCGAGAAGCCTACCGAAGAGCAACTCGTAGCAGGCCGAGCGCAGGAGCAAAGCCTTGCCTGCTACCTGCCCGATAACCTCGATGAGCTCACCTACGTGCCCCTCGGCATGGAAGAGGCCGTCGAGAACTTTAGAAACCGCGCCCGCAAGGGCAAGAAGCGTCTGCCGCAAGAGTCCTAGGGGCTTCTTATGGTCGCGGCGTCGGCAAACAAGCGCAAGTAGGCGCCAGCGAACGACCCTCAAAACCTAAGTGAGTAGACTTTTTTGCAATAGCCAAGCACAACCCGCATAACGAAACTAAAACCGCAGGTAGAACCCTTGCGCAAAAGCCATGTGCTCGCGATATTGCAAAAAGTCTACTCACTTAGCCGGCAACTACACCAAACGGCTGGGCAGAACGCCCATTTCCTGCATTTTCTCTCGCGCTGGCGCCCCGCGCCGACGCTACGCCATAATAGTTGGCGGACAAACGCGAGAGAAAGCAACCACATGGCACAGACCACGACAGACACCACCGCCAGCACCGTCTCCGGCGCCGGCGCCGCCAGCTCATTCTCGGGCGGCACGGGAACCGAAGCCGAGTTCGGCTCGCTCGGCGTGCTCTCCCCCACCTGGTGGGAGCCCGAGGACGGCAGCAAGCCCGAACCATGGCTCACGCCTGATCAGGCCTTCGAACGCTTCTTTGAATGGACGAGCGACCGTGGCATTGAACTGTGGGATCACCAAGAAGAGGCCCTCATGGACCTGGCAGCCGGCGATCACGTCATCTTAGGCACACCGACCGGATCGGGTAAATCGCTCGTCGCGCTGGGAATGCTCTTTATGGGCATGGCGCAGGGCAAGCGCTGCTACTACACGGCTCCTATCAAGGCTCTGGTCAGTGAGAAGTTTTTCGATCTTGTGCAGGTGCTCGGCCGCGATAACGTCGGTATGATCACCGGCGACACGCATATCAACACCAAGGCTCCCGTCATCTGCTGCACGGCAGAGATCCTTGCCAACGACGCGCTGCGCGAGGGCGAAGATGCCGATGTTGGCTGCGTCGCCATGGACGAGTTCCACTACTTTGCCGACCCCGATCGCGGCTGGGCCTGGCAGGTACCGCTGCTCACCCTGCCTCACACGCAATTCATGCTCATGAGCGCCACGCTCGGCGATGTCACTGCCATCGCCGCCTCACTCGAGGAACACACCGGCGCTACCTGCGACTTGGTCGTCGATGCCCCGCGCCCCGTGCCGCTGAGCTACGACTACGTGACGACCTCGCTCGAGGGCACCGTCGAGCTCGCGATGCGCCGCGGCGAGGCCCCGCTCTACATCGTGCACTTTAGCCAGGATGCCGCCCTTGCAACGGCGCAATCCCTCGCCAACTTTGGCATTGCCAGCAAGGAGCAGCGCGAGGCCATCAAGGAGGCGGCCAAGGGCACGAGCTTCTCGACGGCCTTCGGCAAGATCCTCAAGCGCTTGCTCGGCTGCGGCGTCGGTGTGCACCATGCTGGCATGTTGCCGCGCTATCGCCTGCTGGTCGAACGCTTGGCGCAGCAGGGCCTGCTACCCGTCATTTGCGGCACCGACACACTCGGCGTCGGCATCAACGTGCCCATCCACACCGTGGTCCTCACCGCGCTCACCAAGTTCGACGGCTACAAGATGCGTCGCCTGCGCGCCCGTGAGTTCCATCAGATCGCCGGTCGCGCAGGCCGCTCGGGCTTCGATACCGAGGGCATGGTCATTGCCGAGGCTCCGGAGCACGAGATCGAGAACGCCAAGCTTATGGCCAAGGCAGGCGACGATCCCAAGAAGCTCCGTAAAATTAAAAAGAAGAAGGCCCCCGAGGGCTTTGTCACCTGGAACAAGCAGACCTTTGAGCGCCTGATTGAGACGCAGCCCGAGACGCTCAAGCCGCGCCTTCGCATCACACACTCCATGGTGATTAGCGTGGTCGAGCAGGGCGGCGATGCCCGCGCCCGCGTGCACGACCTCATCGAGACAAGCCTGCAGACCCCCGAGGAAAAGGCCAAGCTCGAGGTTCGTGCCGACGAGATCTTCGCCACGCTCATCGACTCCGGCGTCGTCGTGCGCACCGAGGTGCCGCCCGCACCCGACGCTCCGGCTGACGCCGCGCCGGACATCGACTACGCGCTGACGGTCGACCTGCCCGAGGACTTCGCGCTCGATCAGCCGCTCTCGCCGTTTTTGCTTGCCGCGCTGGAGCTGCTCGACCCCGAGAGTGAGACCTATACCATGGACCTCATCTCGATGGTCGAGGCTACGCTCGAGGACCCCAAGCAGGTATTGCGCGCACAGGAGCGCGCCGCGCGCGACCGCGCGATGGCCGAAATGAAGGCTGACGGCGTCGAATATGAGGAACGCCTGGAGCGCATCCAGGATGTCACCTACGAAAAGCCGCTCGAGGACTTGCTCGATGCCGCCTTCGACAAGTACTGCCAGGAAGTACCCTGGGCCAACGACTACCAGCTCTCGCCCAAGAGCGTCCTGCGCGATATGCTGGAAAGCGCGAGCGATTTTAAGGGTTACATTCAAAAGCTCGGCATCGCCCGCTCCGAGGGCATTCTGCTGCGCTACCTAGCCGAGGCCTACCGTTCGCTCGATCGCACCGTGCCCATTGAGAAACGCGATGAGCGCTTGCGTGACATCATTTCGTGGCTCGGCTTTGTGGTGCGCTCGGTCGACTCGAGTCTGGTGGACGAGTGGGAGAACGCCGGCAACCCCGCTGCACTCGACGCCGCACCGCCGCAGGGCATCAACGAGGTCGTTGCGGACCGTCGCGGCTGCACGCTGTTGGTGCGCAATGCACTCTTCCGCCGCGTGGCCCTTGCAGCCCGTGGACACGTGCGCGATCTGGGCGAGCTCGACGGGGACTGGGGCATGAGCGAGATCCGTTGGCAAAAGGCGCTCGATGCCTACCATGAGCAGCACGAGGAAATCCTCGCCGACGGAGACGCCCGCAGCGCCGCGATGTTTTCCATCGACGAGTCCGACGAGAAGACCGCGCACGTATGGCACGTGCACCAGATCTTTGCCGACGAGGATGGCGACCACGACTTTGGCATCATGGGCGATGTCGATCTGGACGCCACGCAGGACGGCGGCGAGGTCATCCTCAAAAACTACCGCGTCGGCTTTATCGAGGACCTGCTCGAAGACTAACCGGGCACAATGGAACGAAACGAAGCGGGGCCGCTGGCAACATCGCCAGCGGCCCCGCTTTTTGCGCGATACGCTATCCCCTACTCGGCATCCTCGACCTCATACGAATCCGCCTCGGCGGGCTCATCGTTTGTCTCTAGCGCAGCCCCGCGCGCCTCGTCAAAGGCGGCCTTCATGGTCTTGTTGCCCCACGTGAGCTTTCGAATGGTGAGCTCATCGGCCTTCTTGTTGGCTAGGCGCAGATTGTTCTCGGAGGACAGCAACGCCTCCTTGGTTTTCTGCAGATGGCTAATCGTCTTGTCGATCTCATCGATCGCCGTTTGGAACTTGCGGCTCGCGATCTCGTAGTTGCGACCGAAATCATTCTTGAACTTTTCCATCTTGGCTTCGAAGTTCGTGACGTCGATATTCTGCTGCTTGTACTCCGCCAGCTCCTGCTTATAGCGCAGCGAACCCATAGCGGCGTTGCGCAGCAGCGTGATCATGGGAATGAAGAACTGCGGGCGGATCACGTACATCTTCTCATAGCGGTAACTCACGTCGACGATACCCGCGTTATAGAGCTCGCTCTCGGGCTCCAGCAGGGTGCAGAGCACCGCGTACTCACAGCCTTTCTGGCGACGATCGTGATCGAGTTTCTTAAAGAAGTCCTCGTTTTTATGCTTGGTCGCGGTTTCATCGTTCTCGTTTTTCATCTCGAACATAATCGAAATGACCTCGTTGCCGCTCGCATCGCACTCGCGGAAGATAAAGTCGCCCTTGGTGCCCTCGGACGCATCGTTATCTTTCTCGAAGTACGCGTTAGGAAACGCCGTCATGCGCAGACGGTTAAACTCGGTCTCGCAGTGCTGCTCGAGCGACTCGCCCACCATCTTGGTGGACAGGCGGACCTTCATGTCCTTAAGGCGCTCAATCTCTTCATCCTTGTAGCGAATCAGGTCATCGCTCGCGCGCTTGGCCTGCGCAAGCTCGAGCTCGTGTGCCGCCTTGGCTTGCTCCTCGCGAGAATCACGCACCGCCAGCTCGCTCGTCAGCTTGGCACGTGCCTCATCGCGCTCTCGTTCCGCCGCGGCGACTGCCTCTGACAGGTTCATTTTTGCCATCAGTTCCTGCTCGCGCAGTTGGGCACGCAGGCCCTCGGCCTCTTGCTCAGACTGTGCCGTTGCGGCGGAAAACTTCTCTTGTACCTGCGCGCGGTAGTCAGCAAGCGCGCGCTCGGCCTCGCTGCGAGCGGCATCGAGCTCACGCTGCGACTCGGCCGCGGCGGCGGCAAGCGCCATCTCCTGGGCCTTGTCCGCCGCGGCAAGCCTGGCCTGCAGCTCGGCAATCTGAGCATCACGTGCAGCTAAATCGTTCTGAGCAGCATTGCGCGCTGAAGCCTCGGCAAGCTTGGCTTCGTCATCCTTGCGTCCCAGCTGCGCACGCAAATTGTCGATCTCGCGCTGAAGCTCGGCATTCTCCTTTTGAGCATCGGCACGGGCCTCAACCGCTGCACGCTGGCTTGCACCCTCACGCTCTGCGGCAGCGCCCTCGAGCTTGGCGCGCAGCTCGGCAAGCTCAGCATCGCGCTTGGCAACCTCTTGTGCCAACTTCTGAGCCGCAGCGTTCTTCTGCTCGACAAGCTGAGCATTGCGCTGAGACTCTACCTTTTGTAAGGCAGCCGTCGAACGTGAGCGCTCAAGTTCTAGCGCCTGCTCGCCCTCGCGCTGGACCGCCTTCACACGCTCATCCAGGTCGCGCGAAAACTCGGCATCGCGCACTTGTTTGACGATATCCGCATAGCCAGAAGCATCGACCTTAAAAACTTCGCCGCAATGCGGGCACCTGATCTCGTTCATAGCAGCTCCTCGATGGACGCAAATTTCGACCGCCTACACTCTACCGCGTCGCACGGACAAAAAAGGCGCCGCTGCCATAATGGCAACGGCGCCAGAACCACCACAAAGGTGCCTGTCCCCTTTGTGGTGGTTCGAGCATTACAGTCCAAAGAAGCCCAGGATTTGATCCCGGCTTACGGGCTTGTACTCGTTGGCATCGAGACCGACATCGTAGCGAAAGATAGGGCGCTCGCGATCGCGGTTGCGTGCGTTGGTGCGGTCTCCCCTGCTGTGGATATGTCCGTGCAGCATGATGGCACCACGCGCCTTGCCATTCCAGCTAAGCATGGGGTAGTGGCTCATAACCAGACGATGGCCCTTGGCATAGCCGGGGGCAATCTCCAGATAATCACGCACGTCTTCCCAAATTTGCGGCACGTCGGGATCTTCCCAATCGCCGTCATGGTTACCACGGATGAGCGTCACGTTTTGGCAGGCAATACGCTCGCGCAGGCGCACCGCCTCCGCCAGGGGCAAACGATAGGTAAAGTCACCCAGAATGTAGAGACGGTCATCCACAGCCACGCACTCATTGATGGCATCGATAACCTTGCGATTCATCTCCTCGACCGAGCCAAACGGCCGGTCCATGTCGTGCAAGATATTCGTATCGCCCAGGTGCAGATCGGCGGTAAACCACATCATCGTCTCTGTCCTCATTTCGCAACGTGTTCAACTCGTGCTAAGTATACAGACGCAGCGATGCGGCGGTTATCCAAAGAACCCGCCGAACAGTCCGCGGCGGCGCTTGTCTTGTTTTTTCGAAGCGTCACCCTGGGTATTCTTATCCTGCCGCTTCTTACGATCCCGCTCCAACTCATCGTCATCGAGTAGCATATCCCACTCAAACGGATCGTCTGTCAGATCGAACTGGTCGTCGTCATCAAACATGGCAGTCTCCCTTACCGATTAGCGAGCATCCACCACGTAGAGTCCAACACGCACCTGATGCCACGGGCTACGCTCGGGGGCAACCTGCTGCACGCGCGCCTCAAATACGTCCTCATGGCCGTAATACATCATCAAGGACAGCGGGCCGACCTCGTTTCCCGGAACATAGCCAAGCTTGGTGTTGCCATAGTAGATCGCAACCGCCTCGGGATCATGGGGATTATCGCGCTCGGCGCACAGCGTCAGTTTATCGCCCACTTTAAGATCGCCTAGGACCAAAGCGCCGTCGGCATATTGAAATCCTGCGATATGAAACGACAAAAGAACACGTGAAGGCTCGTACATGGCAACTCCTCTAACGGCCGGATAAACCGGCGCTTAACCTTACTGAGAAGTCTACGAGCCCGTACGGACACAAATTCATCCTGCCTGCGTCTTTCAATCGCTTGCCGCAACGCTTGCGAGACAGAGCGCTTGCAGATAAGATAGGGGTACGGATGGCACCCGTTGCAGCGGGTCTTGCCAACTCCGATACACGTTTTCATCGTGAGAAGTGGCCGTCTTCGCTTACGCGGGGGCGGCTATTTCATTCGGCCGATAAACAGGCCGAGTTCGATAGCCGCGATTAACAACGCCAGTAACGAAATAATATCGCTTACGTTCATACCAATTCCCTTCTAAAGGGAGTTGGCCCATTCATACCCCATAGCAGTAGTCTAACGTAAATGGCAGGTAATAGGAACACTTGTTCGTATTACCTGCCATTTCCTAATGCACAAACATGCGCACGAGCTTGTGCTTCCAGCTTGCGTAAGGGGCATAGCGGAATGGCACGTCCAGCCACGTTGCCTTGTTCACGATGCTCTTCTTGTGGCTAAACATATCGAAGCTCTCACGTCCATGGTACTGCCCCATACCGCTCGCTCCCATGCCGCCAAAGCCCATATGGCTCGTAGCCAAGTGCATGATCGTGTCGTTGACACAGCCGCCGCCAAAGGGCACGTAGCGCACAAAGCGCTGCTGAACCGCACGGTCCTGGCTAAAGATATACAGGGCCAGCGGCGTCGGACGATCCGTAATAAACGTCTCGACCTCGTCTAGGCTCTCAAACGTCAGCACCGGCAAGATGGGACCGAAAATCTCCTCCTGCATCACGGCGTCATCGGGGGTCACGCCGTCTAGGATCGTCGGCTCAATCTTGAGCGAAGACTCGCGCGCCGTGCCTCCCAGCACAACCTTATCGGGGTCGATCAGCCCGCGTACGCGCGCGAAATGCTTGGCGTTGACAATATGACCGTAGTCCTCGTTGTCGAGCGGGTGCTCGCCAAACATGCGACGGACCTCCTCCTTGATGAGGCCCAACAGTTCATCGTGCACGCGCGCGTCGACCAGCAGGTAGTCGGGCGCCACGCAGGTCTGCCCCACGTTGAGCCATTTACCAAAGGCGATACGCCGTGCCGCGACCTTCAAGTTTGCCGTCGCATCCACGATGCAGGGGCTCTTTCCGCCCAGCTCAAGCGTCGCGGGCGTAAGGTTTTTACTTGCGCGCTCCATGACGAGCTTGCCGACCGGAACGCTTCCGGTAAAGAAGATTTTGTCCCAGCATTCATCGAGCAGCGCCTCGTTCTCGGCACGCCCGCCTTCGACGACCGTTACCAGGCGCGGATCAAATGCTTCCTCGCAAATCTGCCTGAGCACCGCGCTCGAAGCCGGCGCATAGGCACTCGGCTTGATGACCACGGTGTTACCCGCGGCAAGGGCGCCGGCGAGCGGCTCGAGTGTTAGCAAAAACGGGTAGTTCCACGGAGCCATAATGAGCGTGACGCCATAGGGCACGGCTTGCGTTTTGCACACACTAATGGCATTGGCGAGGTCGCAGGGGCGCAGGCGCGGGCGGCTCCATCGGGCCATATGCGCAATCTGATGACGAATCTCGGAAAGCGACGTGCCGATCTCGCACATATAGGCCTCGTCATGCGACTTTCCCAAATCGGTCTTGAGCGCATGGGCGATATCGGTCTCGTGTGCCCGCACCGCCTCGCGCAGGCGCACGAGGGCGCGGCGGCGAGCATCGACACCAAACGTAGCGTGCGTCTTAAAGTAAGTGCGCTGATCGCCGACGATGCGCGCAATTTCCTCGGTGTTCATGGACCCTCCTAGTTCTCGTCCTCAAACATACCACCTGCAACAACTTCGTACATATGCTCGAGCTCCAGGCGGTCCATTAAAAGAGGAACGGGGTACAGGGGATTGGCCTCGGCATCGGCATGGGCCGCCATTTGCGGAATATCGGAACGGCGAATACCCAAGACATATTTGGGGATTCCCAGGGCCTCGTTCATGCGGTCGACCCAATCGATAAAGGCCTCGGCCGCAAGACCGTCCTGCGCGGTAGCCGGCGCGATACCGGCCATGCGGGCGAGATCGGCGAGCTTGGGAACAGCAGCTTCGCCATAGGCGCGAAGCATATGCGGCAGGATGATGGCGTTGGCCAAGCCGTGCGGAATCCCGTAACGCCCGCCCACGCTGTGTGCGATGGCATGAACGTATCCAACATAGGAGCGCGTAAAGGCAACACCCGCCTTATACGCCGCCGAAAGCATATTGCGACGCGCACGCATGTTGTCGCCATGCTCATAGGCCTCGAGCAAATTGTCGCGGATGAGCTGGACCGCCTGACGCGCCATCTTGCGCGTGTAGGGCGTGGTGCTACGGCCGATAAAGGCCTCGACAGCATGCGTCAGGGCATCCATACCCGTCTGCCCCGTAATGGACGCCGGCAACCCGCGCGTAAACTCGGGGTCGTGCACCGCAAAGCGCGGAATGAGCACAAAGTCGTTAATGGGGTATTTATAGTGCGTCTCGTTATCGGTGATAACCGCCGCGAGCGTCACTTCGCTTCCCGTACCGGCGGTAGTGGGAACCGCAATAAGCAGCGGCAGGAGACGGTGGACACGCAACAGGCCACGCATCTTGTTGATGGGCTTGTTTGGCTGCGCAATGCGCGCCCCCACACCCTTGGCGCAGTCCATGGCTGATCCTCCACCAAAGCCGATAATGGCCCGGCAGTCGTTCTCGCGATACAGCGCCGCCGCTTCCTCCACGTTTGAGACCGTGGGGTTCGCACGCGTTTCGGCATAGACCGTAACGCCAATCCCCTGAGCCGTAAGCGCACGCTCGAGTGGTGCCGTGAGCCCCAAACGTGCAATACCAGGGTCTGTCACGATAAGGACCTTCTGGATCGAGCGCTTTTGAAGCACCGCGGGCACATCCTCGGCATGCTCCAAAATGCGCGGCTCGGTATAGGGCAGGATCGGCAATGCAATGCGAAAAACCGTCTGATATGTTCGGCACCAGGCACGACGGGCTAGATGCATAAAGGAAACTCCTTTATTTGTTGATGGGTCAACATTTGCTCGACCGATTGTACTCAGCGGCGGTCAAAGACGGCCTGCCAATCGTTAATCAATCAACATCTTCATATCTCAAAATTGTTTTATTAAAAATCATTCCTAATAGGCTTCACATTTGGTTGCATTTATGGATAATAGAACTCGTCAAGACGCACGTCCGGAGAGGGCCCTTACGGGACCGGACGAGCGCACAATCGCCATCGATCGAAAGGATCGAATCATGAAGTTTGTTTGCCCCGTTTGCGGTTATGTGGAAGAGTTCGACGGCGACCAGCTGCCCGAGGATTTTAAGTGCCCCCAGTGCGGCGTTCCCGGTTCTCGTTTCCTGAAGCAGGAGGAGGGCCAGCTCGAGTGGGCCGCCGAGCACGTCGTGGGCGTCGCCAAGATGGAAGGCGTCTCCGAGGACATCGTTGCCGACCTGCGCGCCAACTTTGAGGGCGAGTGCTCCGAGGTCGGTATGTACCTGGCCATGGCTCGCGTCGCTCATCGCGAGGGTTACCCCGAGATCGGCCTGTACTGGGAGAAGGCTGCCCACGAGGAGGCCGAGCACGCCGCTAAGTTCGCCGAGCTCCTGGGCGAGGTCGTGACTGACTCCACCAAGAAGAACCTCGAGATGCGCGTTGAGGCCGAGAACGGCGCCACCGCCGGCAAGACCGATCTTGCCAAGCGCGCCAAGGCCGCTGGCCTCGATGCCATCCACGACACCGTGCACGAGATGGCTCGCGACGAGGCCCGCCACGGCAAGGCTTTCGCCGGCCTGCTCAAGCGCTACTTTGGCTAAGCCAGCCGCCTGAGAGATAACCTCTAGCTCGACGAGGCCCGGACCGCATGGTTCGGGCCTTTTTCGTACCTCACGAACTTATTAACTCCCCGAAATAGGACCACCTTAGGCATCGGCTTCTCGTCAAAAACTAAGTGAGTAGACTTTTTGGAACTTGACGAGCATACCATCCATATTGCTTTATAAAGCCGCAGGTAAATGACTTGTTGCAAAACGGTCTGGTCGCCAAAGTGTCAAAAGTCTACTCACTTAGAACCGCAGCCGTCCAAGATCGAGCTGTTTTGTGTCTAACGGGCATCTTTTCGTCGATTACTCCCAATTTTGTCCAGTCAACAAATAGTTCAGACCGGAGTAATGCCTCGGCCCTTTGCTCATCTGAGCTTTTATCACGATATTCAGCATCGAGCATCCTGCATACGGCCTTAACGATCGCGCGGAATCTATCCTCATCGGATATCTGTCTGTGTGTCAGGAGAAGCACATCGTAGCCCATGGCCTGAAGGGCCGTCATGCGGTCAGCGTCACGCAAGCCATCCCCCGCGCGTCCGTGCGAGGCCTTTCCCTGACATTCAATGGCCACCTGTCGTCTGCCGTCCGGCGAAGACAAAAGTAGATCGATATACACACGGGACTTTCCAACAATCGCTCGAGCACTTGTGCTTAACGTCACTTCGACATTGAGTTCTATGCCGCAAAACCCTTCGCCTCCCAAGGATCGCGGCAGTCCAAGCAACAAATACGCCTCAACCTCAAAAGGCGACGCGGCACCCAACGGAACGAGTTGCGATACCGCCATAAATCTATTGCCGTAACGCATCCCGCAAACATCTGAACAAAAACGGTCAAGGTCTCCGCCCAAAACCAAAGCGTCTCGACGCCATAAATTTGAGGCGGTGCCGCCCTCGGACGGGCAGCGCACCCAACCGAACGTTGTCGAAATCGCGCCCGAATCAATTGCACGCGTAAGCTCCGCCTCAAGTGCCGCCGGCAGAGCACACACCGCAAACAGGCCACACATCTCCGCCAACACAAAAAGAAGCTGAAGATCCGTCAGATGCCGCGACATGATGAATGCCGTCAGTAGAGGAGACGTAATCAAAAATCCATGCTCCGTTTCCAGCACAGATTCCCTGGGGAGCTCACCAAGAAACAGCCGCTGTCTAATGCTGGCAGGACAAGTCCGTTTGTTTCTCGTCCGAACCAATGTATACAACGGAAAGCCGAGCGCAACCGCAGCCGTCGGGTTACGGGCGAGGTCATATCGCTGCCGGTCTTCTTCCGGTCGTGGAAGCGGCGGACACAAAGCGCGGACCTGAGGAGGCAAACGCCAGTATCTAAAAGCCGATATGTCACAAAGTAAATCCTTCATAGGCACAGGAAAACACGACTTTCAACCCAGCTTGTCTCGCATTGGCGCGAACGCACCAAAAATGGCACCGAACGGACTGTCAAGTTTTCAACAGCCCTCCCCAACTGGCCAAAAGCTTGCCAAAAGCTGGACGAAGCCCTGTTGAAAACCCCATTTTTTCTTATGCAGAAACTTTGCGCGGCAAGTGAGTAGACTTTTTTGAACATCCCGAGCAGGCCGGTCATCCTGCTTTTCAAAACCACAGGTAGATAGCTTGTTACAAAACTGTCTGGTCGCCAAAGTGCCAAAAGTCTACTCACTTAGGTTGCAGAGTGCCCCCGATTAGCTGCAATTCCAAGGTATTAAGCACTTTTGGACTCAAATCGTCATACTGAACAAGAATTTGACTTGAGTTTTCAGGGACAGATGCTCCATCGGCACACCAATAGCAGTCACTGACATCGACGAACGGGATAACCGAGCGCGTGAGGGCCCGCGCAAAAGAGCTTCCGCCCGCTCCGCGCTCCGCAACCACGGTGCAGTAAAGGCCTGCGTCCGCATGCTCGATCGAGACCTCCCCTGCCGGGAACGCTTTCCGTACAAGCGCCGCCAGGCCATCGCGCGCCTCGCGAGCGCGCACGCGCACGCGGTTCACATGTCGCTCGTAATCACCCGATTCCAGCAAACGAGCCAAAGCGACCTGGTCAACAGAGCTCACCGATGAGGCGTAAAAACCAAGGTTGTGCCTAAACCGCTCCATCAGCTCATCGGGCAACACCATGTACGCTAGACGCAACGCCGATGAAAGGCTCTTCGAAAACGTGTTGGTATAGATAACCGACTGGGCGGCATCGATTGATGCGAGCGCGAGAATCGGCTTGCCGGCAAGGCGAAACTCACAATCGAAGTCGTCTTCGATGAGATATCGGCCCGGCTGCTCGGCGGCCCAGCTCAGCAGCGCATAGCGACGTGCAATGCTCGTCACAAGGCCGGTCGGATACTGATGGGACGGCATCAGGTGAAGGACATCGGTCCCGCTTTTCTGCAAAGTGCTCAAGTCCACGCCCTCATCATCCAACGGGATATGTCGAACTTTGCAGCCCATAGCCTGATAGATGCGCGTCAGGCGCAAATACCCCGGGTCCTCAACGGCATACACCTTGTCCGCGCCAAGCAACTGAACCAACATGGTATCGAGCAGCTGGGCGCCCGCACCGATAACGATGTTGTCGGGATCGACATTCATGCCCCTCGTCCCACGCAGATGGTGAGCGATAGCGCGTCGTAGCCGCGCGGTGCCCTGTGCCGGCGCGGTCGAAAAGATTTCGCGTTCGTCTTCGGATGCCAGCGTCGCCCGCAGTGCGCTTTGCCAAAGCCGCGCCGCCTCCAAAGCGGAAGGAGAGAGCGGGGCGAATTGCTCGGTCCGTCCGTTGACATCATGCGCGTTGGGACCCACAGAAACGGCATCTCGGTCGATGCTCCCCGCAGCCAAAGGCAAAACCGGTGCATCCGGAAGCTCGCAAGCGTAGTAGCCACGCCGCGGCTTTGAGCAAATATAGCCCTCGGCAAGTAACTGGCTATATGCATTCTCGATGGTAATGACACTGATTCCCAGATGACTGGCAAAGGCGCGCTTAGACGGAAGATGCTCCCCCGCCGCAATACGTCCAGCAACGATATCATCTCGAATTTGCTGGTAAACATACTCATAGAGCGATGCTCCGCCGCGTTGTTCCAAATTGTAGTCAAGCATGAGCCTATCACCTGACCTTATTAAGTCATTCAATCTGGTATTAGTCTGACCTTGTCATTATCTCGAAAACTGAGTATTTCGCCATACCCAGCTCCCCGATAGGATGTTCCGTCAAGCAATGCACATGCCAACCAAGGGAGCAACCATGGCAGAACAGACCAGCAAGGCCGATCGCGTCAAACTCAACCGCGAACTCGCGCAGATGCTCAAGGGCGGCGTCATCATGGACGTCACCACGCCCGAGCAGGCACGCATCGCCGAGGAAGCAGGCGCCTGCGCCGTCATGGCACTCGAGCGCATCCCGGCCGACATCCGTGCCGCAGGCGGCGTCTCGCGCATGAGCGACCCCAAGATGATCAAGGGCATCCAGGAGGCAGTCTCCATCCCCGTCATGGCCAAGTGCCGTATCGGTCACATCGTCGAGGCGCAGGTCCTTCAGGCCATCGAGATTGACTACATCGATGAGTCCGAGGTTCTCTCCCCCGCCGACGATGTCTATCACATCGACAAGACCCAGTTTGACGTCCCGTTTGTCTGCGGTGCCCGCGATCTGGGCGAGGCGCTGCGCCGTGTTGCCGAGGGCGCCACGATGATCCGCACCAAGGGCGAGCCGGGCACGGGCGACGTCGTTCAGGCCGTGCGCCACATGCGCAAGATCCAAAAGCAGATCCGCGACGTTGTTGCCCTGCGTGACGACGAGCTCTTCGAGGCAGCCAAGCAACTGCAGGTTCCGGTCGAGCTGGTGCGTGAGGTCCATGCCACGGGTAAGCTTCCCGTCGTGAACTTTGCCGCCGGCGGCGTAGCGACCCCCGCCGACGCCGCGCTGATGATGCAGCTGGGCGCCGAAGGCGTCTTTGTGGGCTCGGGCATCTTTAAGAGCGGCGACCCGGCCAAGCGCGCCGCCGCCATCGTCAAGGCCGTGGCAAACTTCACCGATGCCGAGCTCATTGCCGAGCTTTCGGAGGACCTGGGCGAGGCCATGGTGGGCATCAACGCCGACGAGATCGAGATCATCATGGAGGAGCGCGGGCGCTAGTCCAGCAGAAAGGATCGCACATGAGCGATTACGCAGACCAGACGGTCGCCGTGCTGGCGGTCCAAGGTGCTTTTGCCGAGCACGAGGCGAGGCTGTCCGAGCTGGGCGCACACTGTATTGAGCTGAGGCAGGCGGCTGATTTGAAGCAGGACTTTGACCGTCTGGTACTTCCCGGCGGCGAGTCTACCGTTCAAGGGAAGTTGCTTGATGAGTTGGGCATGCTCGAGGAGCTTCGTGCCCGTATCGCTGAAGGCATGCCCGTCCTGGGCACCTGCGCCGGCCTGATTCTACTGGCTCACGACCTTGCCGCCCACGACGATAAGGGGACGCCGCGCCTGGCAACCATGGATGTACTTGTCGAGCGCAATGCCTACGGCAGGCAGCTCGGCAGCTTTCGAACCAAGGGGCAGGTAACCGGCATCGACGGTGAAGTGCCGCTGACGTTCATCCGTGCACCCCGCATCGTCGAAGTACACGGCAATGCCAAGGCCTTAGCGCAAGTCGACGGCCGTATCGTCGCCGCCCGCCAAGGCAACCAGCTCGGTGTTACCTTCCACCCCGAACTCGATGAAGACACCCGCCTCCACGAACTGTTCCTACAAATGTAGGCGGAATAGAAACGAGCGTGGATTTTCGGACACGTAACAAATGAGAGTGGATAATCTTCCACTTTGAGCTTGAATGTAGGCTCAAACCGGGAGATTATCCACTCTCATGCTATGTAGTCGTTGGGGACGCTCTTAAACGACCAGTCAAACAAGAACGTCCAGCAGCCACAAGGAGTGTCCCAAACTGCCGGCAGAAAAGGAACGTCCCTAACTGCCGCATCCGGAGCAAGACAGCGCCGCAGGTAGAGGACAGACAGCGAGCGCCCGCCAGAGCGACAACTTGGCATGAAAAGAGGACGGCATAGACCTTCTGGTCATGCCGTCCTCTTTGAGTAATGGATCTTGAAGGCGCCCCAGGTTGAACATAAGTCAGCGAAAACGCCCCTAAGCGAGCAAGGTGACGTGAAAGAGGAGGGAAGCGTACTTTGGTACGCGACCGACGATTGAACGTCAGATTGCCGCTTAGGGGCGTTTGCAGCGTCGAGCCGTTACGCGGTTTGGTAAAACCGCGTAACTAATTAGAAACGGTTGCCGCGGAAACCGCCGCCGTTGCGGCCGCCACGATCGCCACCGCGACCGCCGCGGTCGTTACCACGGTTGCCGCCGAAGCCGCCACGGTTGCCGCCGCGGTCGCCATAGCCACCACGGTTGCCACCAAAGCCGCCGCGACCGCCACGGTCGCCGCCACGGTCACCAAAGCCGCCGCGGCCACCGCGATCGCCACCGCGACCGCCACGGTCGCCGCCACGGCCACCGCGATCACCAAAGCCGCCGCGACCGCCACGGTCGCCGCCACGGCCACCGCGATCGTCACGGCCGCCGCGAGGACCGCGGTCCTCGTCCAGCCCCATGGCGACGAGCGGAGCGATAACCTTATCGAGAGCGGCCATCAGCTCGGTGGCCTCCTCGTAAGAAAGCTCGGGCAGGAGCTTCTCCTTCTTGTTGGCAAGCTCGACCAGGCCCTCAGCGGCATCCTCGGCAGCGAAGACAACGATCTTGCGCATATCGCCCTCGGCGTCGTCGATGCGGCCGACCAGATCGGCAGCCTCGGCCTCGGCCATCAGGCCATCGAGCTCACGAAGGCGCATGCCCAGCAGGTCGGACATTTCCTTCTGCTCCATCTTGGGCTTGAGGTCAAGAAGCTTGATGGCGCGCTCGATGTTCGCCATGCGCTCGGCCTTGGCCTCCTCCTCCTTGGAAATAGCAAAGCGACGGCTACGCAGCAGGCGGGCGGCCTTCTGCATCTTGTCCATCAGCTCTTCGTCATCGTAATCAACGGCGGCCTCGGCAACCTCGGCCTCCTCCTCGGCGGAAACCTCGTCAGCAGCCTCAACCTCGGCAGCTTCGGTCTCCACGGTCTCGACTGCCTCGACCTCGGCAGCCATGGTCTCGTTCTCGGTCTCGTTCATGATCTCTTCGTTCTCAGACATGAGACTCCTTCTTGGCCCTCTCGGGCATCATCGCCCCATTCGCGGGGCCCGTCGCGCACTCTTTGCGCTTTAAACATTCATGCCTCTCGGCAAAACGTCCATTAGTTTATGGTGTCGCCCGCTAATCTAGCTGCAGAATCTATGTGCACACATTAATGCGACATGTGCGACTCGCGGCGAGCGTACACAACCGATACCACAAATCCGACCACGGCAATTACAGCCGCCACACGCACGGCTGCCGCAAATCCAATCGCCTGGGCAACGTCGGTCGCAACGCCAGCGGCGCCGGCAGTCGCCGCAGAACTCGAGAGCAGGCCGATAAACAGCGACGGGCCAAACGATGCGGCAATCATGTTCCACGTGTTGAGCAATGCCGTTCCGTGAGGATGCTCGGCGACAGGCAGCGTCTCCAAGCCGGCCGTTTGCGAGGGGCTCAGCACCAAACCGACTCCGGCATACACAACAACGGTCAGCGCCACGACGACGCCGATGTTCATGCTTGCGGCCGTCATCGAGATGACAGTCTGCCCCACGGCGATCAGGGCAAAGCCGACCGGCAGCAGCGGCCATGCGCCTCGGGCGTCCATCACGCGTCCGCCCACAATCGAGGTCACGGCATTGCAGGCAATCGCCGGCAAAATGAGCAAGCCCGCAACAAGGGCGGTCATGCCGTATGCGCCCTCAAAATAGAGCGGCAACAAAACGCTCATCGAGAACGTCGTCATCATCGACACCACCACAAGCAGACACGCAGGCCAAAAACGAACGCTCGCCATGGGACGCACGTTAAGCACCGGATGCTCGAGCTTGAGTTGGCGGGCCGCAAACAGGCCGAGCAGCACAATGGCGGCGAAGAGCGTCGCGATGCCGGCAATCAGATTGGTCGAGAACTCGCCTACGGAATACACAAATGCCGTAATACCGGCGGCGAGCAAAACAACCGACAGAATATCAAGCGTGGCGTTCGAACGCTCTCCGACATTCTGAACGAGCTTTACGCCCGCCGCAGCGACCACAATGCCGCCCACCAGCGGCACTACGAACACCGCCCTCCAGCCAAACAACGTGCACATTAGACCGCTGATCACGGGTCCAAACGCCGGCCCCAGCGTAATGCAGGCACCGCCCAGGCTCAGATACAGACCGAGCTTCTCGCGCGGAGCGCAAGACAGCACCACGTTCATCATGAGCGGAAACAAGATGCCCGATCCCGCAGCCTGCAAAATACGGCTTGGCAGCAAAACGCTAAACGACGGAGCGAACAGGCACAGGACTTCGCCGGCGACCATGCATCCGCATGCGAAAAACAGCAGCTTGCGCGTCGAGAAACGGCCGGACAGAAAGGCCATAATGGCCGTAAAGATCGACGTCACGATCATGTAGCCCGAAACGAGCCACTGCGCCGTGGTGGCACTCACCGAAAAGGCCGCCATAATGTCGTGCAGCGCCACGTTAATGATGTTCTCGTTAAACGCGGCAACAAAGGCTGCAACATACATTACGACGAGAATCGCCGAGGCTGTCGACGGTGATTGAGTTTGCTTTTGGGATTTGGTCCCCATGAAATTCCTTCCTCTTAGAACGACAATCGCATCGCCCCAGAGGAACGGTCCAGGGCGAAAATGAGCCCTAGACTTACGCCAGACGCCGTACACGACGAATCTGACAACATGGTCCAACGTCGAAAGATTGTAACGCGGTCGCGCAGCTTTCCTTCCGCGCTATTATTAAAAGTCCACGAAAGCATGAGACATGAGGAGCCCGCCATGATTAAGCCCATCATGAAATCCGAGTTCTTTTTACGCCTGCCTTCCGAAGACGCGGGACCCGACGACGCCGTGATCGGGCAAGACCTCCTGGATACGCTCCACGAGCATGAGCACGAGTGCGTGGGCCTCGCTGCCAACATGATCGGCGTGCGCAAACGCATCATCTGCGTAAAGGACGGCAGCAAATCGCTGCTCATGTACAACCCGCAAATTCTTGAGCAGGTCAACGCCTATCAGACGAGCGAAGGATGCCTCTCGCTGATCGGCGAACGTCCCTGTACCCGCTATCGCCGCATTAAGGTTGAGTATTTGGACGAGAACTTCATCCACCGCATCAAAAACTTCTCGGGCTACACCGCCGAGATCATCCAACACGAAATCGACCACTGTTGCGGAATCGTTATTTAGACAGCCAAGAAAAATAATCGGCTTTGCTCCGTTAAATGCGGATCGTGATAACGATGCGGGTTGAGCACACGACAGACACTATGACCCAATCCAAGGGCACGGAAACGACAGGAGCCTCCCACTCGTGACCGCGGGTCGGGGCTGCGACAATGTTGTTGAAGTGCCAGAGGCGCAGCCGCGCCGCAACGAGGTTGGGAGGCTCCCGTGCCTAGATATTCTACCGCCTTCGGAATGGACGTACACCTCAGGTCCACCACCGTCTGCGCGCTCGACGCGGAGACGGGCGAGGCCGTGACGAGGAGGTTCCGCGGCAACCCGTGGGGCGAGGTCGCAGAGTGGATGTCGGGCTTCCCGGGCCCGTCGCTCGCCGCCTACGAGAGCGGCTACCTCGGCTTCGCCCCGCAGAGGGAGCTCTCCGGGCTCGGCGTCGACTGCGTCGTCGCGGCCGTCTCCAAGGTCCCGCGGTCGGCGGCCGATTGCTCGTCCAAGAACGACCGCAACGACGCGGCCAGGATGGCCAAGGCGATACTGTCGCACGACGTCACCCCGGTATGGGTGCCGTCCCCCGAGATCGAGGGGCTCAGGGACCTCGCCGCCGCCCACGACGCCGCGACCGCGAGGCTCGCGACGGCGAAGCAGCGGCTCCTGGCGTTCCTAGCCCGCCGCGGCTACGCCTACGGCGGCACGACGCCGGCCGGCAACCCCCGGAAGTACTGGACGTACGGCTTCCTCAGGTGGCTCGACGGCATACACCCCGCCGACGACGGCGGCATCCGGGCGCTGGCGGCGCTGAGGAACGAGGTCGAGGCGGCCGCCGAGACGCGCGACGACCTCCTCGCCGAGTACAGGGCCGCCGTCGCGGCGGGCCCCCTCTCGGCCGAGGTCGAGGCGCTCCAGTCGATCAAGGGGTGCGGGTTCGCGCTCGCCGCCGCCTTCGCGTCCGAGGTCGGCGACTTCTCGAGGTTCCGCTCCGGCAGGCAGGTGACGGCCTACTTCGGCCTCGCCCCGAGGCAGAGGTCGAGCGCGGACTCCGTGCGCCTCGGCGGGATCAGCGGGGCCGGCAACGCGCTCGTCAGGAAGCTGGCGGTCGAGGGGTCCTGGTGCTACGCCCAGGCCGGCCACCAGCCGAAGCTGATGCCCAAGGGCAGCGGCGTCCCCCTCGAGATAAGGATGCACGGGAGGAAGGGGTCCGAGCGCCTGCTCCGGCGACGCGAGGAGATGCTCGAAAGGGGCATGCCCCAGGCGAAGGCGAACGCCGCCACAGCCGCCGAGCTCGTGAGGTGGCTGTGGGCCCTCGGCACGATGTGCCGGGAGGCCGGCGAATAGACATAGCCCCCGTCCCGGCGAGCCGGGCAGCCTTCGGGGACACCCCCGTTCTCGCTGTGCGCGCGGCAGCGGCCGCATGCGCGTCGACAGACTTGGGGAGCCCCGCCGAAGGAGAGGATTGCGGGCCGCCGGAGCGGTATCCGCGGATATGAGACTGAGCCGAAGGCGTCGACGACATGCCGGGGGCGGACCGGGACGGGTTCAACGGCAGGCCCCGCCGACCGATTGCAAGCGGTCGGCGGGGCCATTGTGGCTCTTGACAGCGGATTGGGTCATATGAGCGAGACGGCCGCAAGATTGCGATACTCCTCGGTGAGCGTCTTGATGCCCGAAGGGGTGACGGCGGGGCCGTTTCCTTCGCGGCTATCGAGAGGCCACAGCGTCTTGAGCGCAAAGGTTTCGCCCTCGGTGTTGGCGACCTTGCGAAGATGGTGGGAACCTCCGCCGACTGCCCCGCAATCCAGCAGGGTGGTAAAGCGGCGAATGGTATCGGGGTCTTCGGAGGTCGCAAACATGGCGTTTGGTTCAAAGGGGGACAACGCGATGATATTCATGTCCGTGTCGTACGTCACGGGGCGATCCTTTCGAGAAAAAAGTGCGTAACAATAATGTTAGTGAAAAGGTGGCGCAACCGTTGGTTTAATTAAAAAGGTGCCGTTATTTGCATGGGTTGATGCAAATAACGGCACCTAATGCGTCGACGATGTGTGCGCGGGCTAGTCGGTGATGCGGATAACCAAAAAGCGTGTCGTGGCTCCCAGGCAGAGCGTATCTCCGTTGTGAATCTCGACGGGGGTGTTGGCAAAGTTCGCAGGGCGTTCGCGACGCGGCGGCTCGATAACCTGTCGGCAACGGTCGATGCCCGAGATCAAAAACGATCCGTTGGTGGAGTCGAGGCCCTGTGCAAACCAGCGCCCGTCTTGGTGCCAAACGCGCAGGTGCTGGCGCGAGACATCGGAATCGACGTCGGTGATGGCGTTTTCGTCGCCCGTCAGCGAGCCCATAATGCTGCCCGCCGGGTCCATGGATAGGGGGCGCAGCGGCGGGCGCGCCGAGTTACCCACAACGCGCAGCAGGCCCAGGCGGATATCTCCCGTAGGACGTGCCGCAGCCGAGAAAAACGAGGTGACGGTTGTCTCGACCGTGCCGAGCGTCGAGAGCATCTGGTCGGACACAAACGACTCGGTGAATTCGATGGCGCGGGCGGGATCGCCGAGGCAGCCGGTAACGATAAAAAAGACCAGATGGCTGTAGAGCCGATCTTTAATGTCGCTATCGTCGGAGGTCTCGATGCGCTCGACGCCGTTCCTAAAGAGCATGCCATTGATGCCGCAGCCGGTAAGGGCATCCTGCATGTCCGGGACGCACGACTCCATATAGCGCTTAACGATTTTGCTCAGCGATTGGGGGTCGGAGCCTCGGTTTTGCATGATGAGGTTGAGTATCTGGCGCGCACTTTGCTCAAAGGGCGCAAACAGGGGTTCAGGAAGGTCGCCGGGCTTGGCGTGAACGATTTCGCGCGAGATAAACGACGGGACCGTAAGGCGCTCTGAGATAGGACGTCCGCCGTAGCGGGCATCGGCGGCCATGAGAATTTGCGCAGCGTTGCCGTTGTTGATGCGGCCGAGCGACTTAAGCCCGGCGTACAGTGCACAAGATGGAGTATCAGCCATTTATCTTACCCCCCCCCTCAAAGAAAAATGGGACAAAAAGCGTAAGTAACGTTCATTATAGGCGCTTTGCGGCTCGAAATGCTTGCCAGGGGGCGCGAGCGGTGCAAAAGGGTAGTGAAAGGCAGCAAATTAAAGAATAGCCGGTGGGTCAATAAGCTGGGAAAACGCGTTGGTGCGACCGTTGTGGGCAACATTTGGCATGCCGCTGCTTTGGCGTTGTGTCGTGCGGCCGTGCGGTACCATAAAACCCAACGAACTATGACGAACGACCCGCCGAGCTTGCCCCGGCGGGCTTTTGGCGTTGCAATGCCGGAGGAACAGCATGCTCATTCACCGTATAGCCGCGCAGCTCTACACTGCCGAGGCGCTGCAGACCGTCGAGGCCGGGCTCGATGCCGGCGAGGACGTGACGCTGGCCGTGTCGCAGTCGGGCCGCACGCTTATGGCCGCCGCCCAGTTTGCGCGTCGCCCGCGCCCCACGGTCTACATCGTGAGTGGCGAGGACGCGGCTGATCGCGCCGCGCGCAGCCTGGCCGCCTACGTGGGCCTGGCGCACGTGTGTCGCTTCCCCGAGCGCAAGGACTACCCCTGGCGCGAGCAGGCGCCCGACGATGCCGTGGTGGCCCAACGCTGCGAGGCGCTGGGGCGCATCGTGCGCGGCGACAACTGCATCATGGTCGCCTCGGCCCGCGCACTGCTGCGCTGCGTGCCGCCGGTCGAGAGCCGCT
>UQWK01000007.1 GCA_900544725.1 uncultured Collinsella sp. | reverse complement strand
CCGCCCTATTTTCATCGTGCGCCACCGATTTTTTTGCACGCTGAGAATTGTTGCGCAACACATTTGGATTTTTCAGGCTTAGCTTAGCTTCAGGTATTACTCACCTATCGACCGAAAGGGGCAACCATGCCAAGAACAAGAAAAATGAAATGGGGGGGGGCTTCTAATAGCCGGCCTGGCGCTTGCCGCTAGCCTTATTGTCGCGCCGCTGGGCGCCTATGCTGCCGACGTCCCCACGCCGGAATTCAAAGAAACATATACGGTGGAAAGCGCTGAGCGTGCTGTGTGCCGATCTTTATCCGGGAAGTACATCGTCTTTAACGAGGATAATAATGGTGACCCCGGCGATTATGGAACGGTTTTAAACGTTGAAGACGGAACGCAGAAGCGTATCAAAATGTCCCTCGAGAACAGCTGGGATGGCTACTGCTGCTTCTCTTCCGATGAAAAGACGTTATATGCGTACGACGAGGATAGCCTGTCGGTTACCGCCTATGATTTGAGCTCAAATAAATCAAAGACTTATAAGCTTGGAAGTTCCGTTATTGCAGATGGCAGGGCGAGTCGTTTTCAGCTGTCTGAAGATGGAAAATCATTTCTATTTCTTTCGGGATCTCGATCGATTCAGTTTTGCAAGTACAATTTCGAAAAAGATGAGATTGAGGAGCAATTTGCTATAGATGATGATAATCTTGGCGTTGAGCCCTCTTCTGAGGTAATACGAGACGACTACTGGCTGTCTTCGGATGGTATGTACGGATACATAGTGTTCGATGGGTCTGAAGATGGGAAAAGTTGCAATAAAATAGTTACCTATGACTTGGGCACAGCTTCGATTGCCAATATCGTTAGCGTTGAACTGGATACGGAAAACAGTTATGGAGCCGTCTATCCTTTGGGCCTTTGTTTTTCCGGCATTCCAATTACTTCGGACAAAGGCACCGTCCTTAACAACGGCGCTCTGTTGTCGAAGAATGGCGAAATGACAAATGATGCTGTTTGCGGTCTTTCAGAGCCTGACTACCCGAATGAAGATGATGGCATTTGCTCGGTTAATTCGAGCGGTTCATTGGCTTTAATTGCGCAAGGTAATGATACTTCTTCTGACGAAGTCGCGGTATATGATTGTGCTTCGGGCAAGCAGGGGGAGAAAGTAAAGCCGTCTAGTCCGGTTGGCGCTTATGGTTCATTGTCCAATGATGGTCGATATGTGCTCGGAATTAAAACTAATTCTGATAACAATGACAAGATGGTATTGCTTGATTTAAATAAGAACGTTGCTTCTAAGACGCCTTTAAAGAGCGGAGACAGGCTCTGGTTTGCTGATGACGATACGCTGGTTTGTAGTATGGGTCATGCTGAAAAGGGCATTCGGGTTGATGTGTACAAGTCGAACATTGCGCGAAGTCCTCTAAAAACAGCGTCATCTGGAAAGGCCGAAGAGTCCTTCTTGTTCAGTCCTGTTATTGTCGGCGCAATTGTTGTTGCGCTGGCGGTTGTCGTTATCGTCGTCGTTTTTGTTGTCCGCAGGAAGATGGCGTCTCGCGTGGCCACCGATTCTGGGGCGACCCCTCTGGGATCCGCTGCCGACTCACAAATTAACCCTTCGCGCCAGCAGGGCTCGCTTCGGTTTAGTGGTGAGCAGCAATTCCACCAGGCTACAACCTCTATGGATGGGCCGCGCTTCTGTGCTTCATGCGGCACTCCGCTTGTTCCTGATGCAAAGTTCTGTCCTCATTGCGGCACCCCGATAAAACGCTAACTGCGATACCGTGTCAACGTGCATAGTTAAATGAAATGCCCAGTTGATTGCACTATGAAAATGTAATCAACTGGGCCATTGTTTGGTGGCTTGCGCTGCTTTCCAGTCCCGTCTGTTTCGAAATGCATGACAGGAGACGGGGCTAAACCATCGAGCATCGAATGACTGTCTTATCCCCGCCCCAGAAATAATATCTGCTAGTTGCGCTTGAGGTGGACGACGGTTTCGCAGTGGAAGGTTTGAGGGAATAGGTCGACCGGCGTGATCTTGACGGGGGAGAAGGTGCCCTCCTCGACAAAGCGCTTGAGGTCGCGGGCCAGAGTCGCCGGGTCGCAGCTCACGTAGGCGACATCACGGGCACTCGTGCTCGCGATGAGGTCGATCGCCTCGGGGGCGAGGCCCGCACGCGGCGGGTCGACCACCAAGACGTCGGCGTCCTGATCGGGGAACTCGCGCACCGCGTCACCGCCGATGACGTCGACGTTATCGAGCTTGTTGATCTCCAGGTTACGGCGTAGATCGCGCACGGCCGGGCCATAGGCTTCGACGGCGGCGACAAAATCGCAGCGGCGGGCGAGCGGTAGGGTAAAGGTGCCGGCACCGCAGTACAGGTCCACGGCCAGCTCGTCTTCCTGCGGGTCGAGGGCGTCCATAACGAGCTCAATCAAAATCTCGGCGCCCTTGGTATTGACCTGGAAAAACGACGGAGCGGACAGGCGCATCTGGCCGTCAGCGATGTTCTCGGTCCACGAGCCCTCGCCGGCGAGCATCTCGACTTTGGAGACACGGCGGGCTTTCTTTTCGCCCTTGCTCATCACACGCACGATGCTCGTGGGATGAGCGGCGTCTGCCAGCACGCGCGAGACCTGCGAGCGCGGGAAAGACCCCGTAGGCGTCCAGAGCGCTACCTCGAGCGCCTTGGTGCGGCGCGAGGCGCGAATACCCACGCGCTCGAGGCCCAAGTCGTGGCTGCCGCTTAGATAGTTGAGTGCGCCGACGACCGATTTGAGCGCCTTGGGAAAACGCTTATCGAACAGCGGGCATGCATCGACGGTCACGATTTTGCTGGGGTCGACACCGTGCATGCCAAGGCGCACGCGACCGTTGACGACGGTCGGCTCTAGCTCGATTTTATTGCGGTAGCCCCAGTCGTCCTTGGTGTGGCGGATGGGCTGCACCAGCTCATCGACCTGCTCAGGAGCGAACTTGCCGATGCGCTCGAGCGTGGAGCGCAGGTTTTGCTCCTTGGCGGCGAGCTGTGCCGTGCGTGAGAGATTGCCCCACGAGCAGCCGCCGCAGATGCCCACGAAGGGGCAGGGAGGCTGAATGCGATCGGGGCTTGGCTCCAGAATCTCGGTGGTGCGGGCGCGCATGAACGACTTACCGTCCTGTACGACCTCGGCCTCGACGGTGTCGCCTGCCACGGCGCCCTGCACAAAGACGGCTTTACCGTTGTCGGCGTGCGCCAGACCGTCGGCGCCGTAGGTCATCGATTCTATAGTGAGCTTCATATCCCTGCCTGTCATTCGCGTTGTTGTTCGCACCATGGTAGCAGGGAAAAGCGCCCCGCATCCGAGGCTTTCCTCAAATGCGGGGCGCTTCTACAAACTGCTTCTACAAACGACTATTTCGTCTTGCCGGTAATGAGCGTCTTAAGACCCAGGCCAATCAGGCCCAGGCCCATGCGCACGCGGCCGGGGCGATGGCGCTCGATGGCCTTGGTCTTGCCGGCGGGCTTATCGCGACGGGCGCTCGTCTCGGGTGCGGGCTTGGTGACCTGCGGCTCGGGCTGAGGTGCAGGTGCAGGCTCGGGATCAATGACGGTCGCCTGGACCTTCTGAACCTCGAGTGTGGCCGGCTGCGGTTTGGGCTCAGGCTGGGACGCGGGCGCGGGTTCTGCCTTGGCGGCGGCCTCGGCGTTGCGATAGGCACGCTCCAGCAGGGCTTCCTGCGAGTTGAAGGGTTTCTCGCCCTCTGCACGCTTCACGGGGACCCAGGTGCCGTCGCTCGTGAGGCTGCGGGCCTTCACGTTGTCGCGCAGCTGCATGCCCATGTATTCGTGCACCAGGGCGCGGCAGGTGGGGTCGAGCACGGGGAAGGCGATCTCCACGCGGTGCTCGGTGTTGCGCGTCATCATGTCGGCCGAGCTCAGATAGATCATGTCCGAGTCCACGCCAAAGGCGTAAACGCGCGCATGCTCCAAAAAGCGTCCGACGATAGAACGGACATGCACGTTCTCGGTCTTGCCCGGAACGCCCGGCTTGAGGCACGAGATGCCGCGGATGATCATGTCCACGCGGACTCCTGCGCACGATGCCTCGGCGATCTTGTCGATGACCTCGCGGTCGGTGAGCGAGTTGAGCTTAAAGAACACACGGGCGGGCTCGCCAGCGAGGGCGCGCTGGATTTCGCGATCCAGGCCGCGCATGATGAGCGGCTTCAGGCCGACCGGCGCCACGCCCAGGAAGCGGTAATCGCCGCGCAGGTTGCCCAGCGACAGATTGCGGAAGAACAAATTGGCGTCCTCGCCGATGCCGGGATGGGCGGTCATGAGCATAAAGTCGCTGTAGAGTTTGGCCGTCTTCTCGTTAAAGTTGCCGGTGCCCAGCAGCGTCAGGCGCGTTAGCGCCATGCCCTCGCGATAGGTGAGCTGGCAGATCTTGGAGTGGCACTTAAAGCCCTCGGAGCCGTAGATGACGGTGCAGCCTGCCTCTTCCAGGCGCTCGGCCCACTCGATGTTGTTCTGCTCGTCGAAGCGGGCGCGGAGCTCCATGAGCACCGTGACCTCTTTGCCGTTCTCGGCGGCATCGATCAGCGACTCGCACAGACGGCTCTGCTTGGCCACGCGGTAGAGCGTGATGCGCAGCGAGATGCACTCGGGGTCGTAGGCGGCCTCGTGCACCAGATCCAGGAAGGGGTTCATGGCCTCATAGGGATAAAAGAGCAGCTTGTCGTGCTGAAGTACCTGCTCGCGGATGGAGCGGGTCATATCGATGGTGGGGTTGGGCTGCGGCTTAAACGGCGTAAAGAGCAGCTCGTTGCGCAGGTGCTCGGGAATCTTGCCCTCAATGCCGAAGACATAGCCCAGGTTGAGCGGGATGTCGCAGGTAAAGACCGAGCGACGCGAGAGCTCGAGCGCCTTGCGGATAGTCTTGAGCGTTGCTTTTTCGAGCGAGCCCGAGACGGCGAGCACTACCGGCTGCAGGCGCAGGCGCTTCTTGAGGATGCGCTTCATATGCTGGCGGTAGTCCTCTTCCTCCTCGACGCCCTCGCCGTCCGGATCGATGTCGGCATTGCGGGTGACGCGGATGAGCGCGCGGTCGAGCGGCTTATAGGAGCCAAAGCAGCTGTCCAGGCAGGCGAGGATGACGTCCTCGAGCAGAATGTAGGAGTAGGTGCCGGTGGGCGAGGGGATCTCGACCACGCGGTTCATCGAGGCGGGAATCTCGATCAGGCCCAGCAGGCTTTCCTCGTCGGTGACGCCGTCCAGGCCGCACGCCAGGTAAAGTGCGCCGTTGCGCAGGTTGGGGAAGGGGTGGCGCGGGTCGATCACCAGCGGTGAGATGACCGGCGACACGTAGGCCTGGAAGTAGCGGGTGACAAAGGTGCGCTCCTCGGGCGTAAGCGAATCGACACGCGCGCGGTGAACGCCCAGGGCGTCGAGCTTGCCCTCGATGTTCTTAAAGATGGACTCCCAACGGGTAAGGAGCCCGGGCATTTCGGCCATGACGGCATCGACCTGTTCGGAGGCGGTCATATTGCTCTTATTGTCGACGGGCTGTTTTTTGAGCTCTGCCAGATCGGACAGGCCACCCACGCGTACCATGAGGAACTCATCGAGGTTTGACTCGAAGATCGAGACGAACTTAAGGCGCTCGAACAGCGGCACGGACTCATCAAAAGCCTCGTCGAGCACACGGTTGTCAAAGCGTAGCCAGCTGAGCTCTCGGTTCTGCGTGTACGAGAAGTCGCGCGGCGGTTTGCGCAGCTTTGCGGCCTTTTGCTTCTTTTCGATTTTGCTCGGCATATGCATCTGTCCGTTCAGTCCCCGCGGGGGACGGTAGCCTAACACTATTCACTATTGTCTCAATTTAGTCGACTTGTGGCACGGACGTATTATGCGAACGGTATCTTAACCTACTTCTTACGCTGTCAATGCATGCAACTAACTGCCTGACTCGTTTTGAAAACAATCCATATCCATACTCAACTGGTGAGGATGTATGAATAAGAATGATTGCGAGCTGAATATAATCGAATCCAAATCGAATCGCGGACAAACGACATATATATGCAGAAAACCGTTTTAGCTATGCAATTCCCAAACATGAAAATATTTGTGCAATCTAGCTTAATTCCTTAGAAAAAAGAACGTTTACCTTTGAAAACCTGCTTTAGAAAACTGAAGTGCATCATGAGGGAATCATATGCGATATACCGTTCATCGCACTTTGCTGACCGTTCGGGGGCGAGGTGGAATTGCGGGTGGTTTTTGGATATAACTAGAGCTGTCAGCAAGCAGCGTCCCATACGGAGGGGCGCTGATACATTCGGCCAGTAAGGCCCGAAAGAAAGGTAGGAGGCCATGACGAAAGGTCTGCACGTGCCTTCCGAGATCGGCAAGCTCAGGAAGGTCTGCCTGCACCGTCCCGGCGACGAGCTCCTCAACCTGCCGCCCGACGAGCTCGAGCGACTCCTGTTCGACGACGTCCCGTTCCTGGAGGTCGCACAGCAGGAGCACGACACCTTCGCCCAGATCCTGAGGGACCAGGGCGTGGAGGTCCTCTACCTCGAGAACCTCGTCGCCGAGGTGTTCGACCAGGTCCCCGGCGCCCGCGCCGAGTTCACCGACCAGTACATCGCCGAGGCCGGCATCCGCGGCCAGCACATGCCGCAGATCGTCCGCGAGAAGCTGGACTCCATCGAGGACAACCTCGAGTTCGTCAAGAAGACCATGGCCGGCATGACCAAGGCCGAGATCGACATGCCCCTCACGGCGTCCACGACCCTCGACTCCCTGGTCAACTCCGAGTCCGAGTCCGACCTGATCATCGACCCGATGCCCAACCTCTACTTCACCCGCGACCCGTTCGCGGTCGTCGGCGAGGGCGTCAACCTCAACCGCATGTACTCGGTCACCCGCAACCGCGAGACCCTGTACGGCAAGTACATCTTCAAGTACCACCCCGACTACAAGGACGTCTCCCTGTACTTCCGCCGCGACTGCCAGTTCCACACCGAGGGCGGCGACGTGCTGAACATCAACGAGAAGACCCTCGCCGTCGGCATCTCCCAGCGCACCCAGGCCGCCGCGATCGACATCATGGCCCAGAACATCTTCTGGAACTCCGACTCCAAGGTCGAGCGCATCCTGGCCTTCGACATCCCGGTCTCGCGCGCCTTCATGCACCTCGACACGGTCTTCACCCAGATCGACGTCGATAAGTTCACGATCCACCCCGCCATCATGGGCACCCTGCGCGTCTACGAGCTGACCGCCGGCAAGAACCCGGGCGACGTGAACATCCGCCTGATCGAGGACACCCTCGAGCACGTCCTGGAGGACGCCACCGGCGTCGACCAGGTCAAGCTGATCCCCTGCGGCGGCGGCGACCCGATCGCGGCCTCCCGCGAGCAGTGGAACGACGGCTCCAACACCCTGTGCGTCGAGCCCGGCAAGATCTGCGTCTACGCCCGCAACACCGTCACCAACGACGTGCTGTACAAGGAGGGCCTGGACCTTCTCGTCGTGCCCTCCGCCGAGCTCTCCCGCGGCCGCGGCGGCCCGCGCTGCATGAGCATGCCCTTCTGGCGCGAGGACCTCTAAGGTCTTCAAGGACCCGTACAGGTCTTAATACATACATCTAGCTGCCATTAGATGTCTCCCATTGGGGCGGTGCGGGTATTCGCACCGCCCCAATCTTGTATGAGGAGCGTCAACACGATTGGATGACTGCTTTTGTAAGGAGCTTGGCCATGGATATCAAGACAATCGGCGTTGAGGAGTGGCTTAACGTTTGGGAGAAGAGCGCTACGTGGGATATCGCCCAGTCGACGATTTCGTCGCTTACCATGGGCGAGCTGAACGCGCTCGACGATCAAGATGGTGCCACGTTCTACGAGCGCCTAGATCGCGAGAAGATGAACTACGGCTGGATCGAGGGTTCGCCGGAGTTTAAGGCCGAGGTTGCCAAGCTGTATCGTCACGAGGTCAATCCCGATCACATTCTGCAGACCAATGGCTGCACGGGCGCTAACCTCAACGCCATCATGGCCGTGGTCGAGCCCGGCGACCATGTGATTGCCGAGTGGCCCACCTATGCGCCGCTCTATGAGATCCCGCGTACACTCGGCGCCGAGGTTGAGTATTGGGAGCTTTGCGAGGAGCTCGGATGGAAACCCGATATCGAACAGCTCAAGCGCCTCGTTCGCCCCAACACCAAGCTCATTTGCATCAATAACGCATCGAACCCTATCGGTACGGTGCTCGATGCCGATACGCTCGGCCAGATCGCCGAGATTGCCCGCTCGGTTGGCGCCTATGTGCTGTGCGACGAGGTGTACCTGCCGCTTGAGAACACCGAGGACTTTTTGTCGATGGCCGATGTGTACGAGAAGGCCATCGTCACCAACTCGGTGTCCAAGACCTATTCGACGCCTGCGGCCCGCGTGGGCTGGGTTGTGGCAGACGAAGAGGTATCTAACCGCATTCGCACTTACCGCGACTACACCATGATTTGCGGCGGCGTGTTCAACGACGCCCTGGCGACCTATGTGCTCGAGCACAAGGACAAGATCCTCGAGCGCAACCGCAAGATCGTGTTTGGAAACCGCGATATCGCGCAGGCTTGGATCGACACGCAGCATCGTGTCTCCTGGACGGCCCCGCAGGGTGTGTCCACCTCGTTTATCCAGCTGGACATTCCCGAGGATGACGAGGAGTTCTGCAAGCGCCTGCTGGCCGAGAGGGGAGTGCTGTTGGTTCCCGGTAGCCGTTTTGAGCTTCCCTGCGGCGCGCGCCTAGGTTACTGCGCGAGCGAGGGCGTTCTTCGTGAGGGCCTGAGGCTTCTGGGCGAGGCCTTGGCGGAGCTCGATCGCTAGGATACCGACGGCTCTCAAAGCCGCTCAAATCTGCCTACAATTATCGATAACAGACCCGTTTTCCATGAGGGAAGCGGGTCCGTTTTTCTATACCGAGAAGTCAAGTTGTTACAAATGAGGCCGTAAGGCGAGCCAGTGTTCATGGGGCCTTATACTGAGCTTCCGGTGAACGGTATCCAGCGTCTGGTAAACGGTAATCTGTTTGCCAGAAATGAATAGGACGAACTTTTTTTTGAATAAAAATCAAAATGGTTGAGACGAAGCGAGAATTGCGAATTCTATTCATATCATTGCGCGAAATATGCAATTTGAGGGTGGTTTAATAAAGATTAGTTTCAATTGGTTTTTGGATTAAAAACGCATTTAAGCACGTAAATAAACTTTATTAAATCAAAGTGTGCCATGCGTGAAGTATATGTGTATGCCGTTCACCCCTCATATAAAACCGTTCGGGGGCGAGGTGGAAGTATGGACTGATTTTGGATATAAATATGTCGTCAGCAATAACGCCTCACACGGAGGGGCGCTAACGAATCGGCCCTGACAGGGGCCCGAAAGAAAGGTAGGAGGCCATGACGAAAGGTCTGCACGTGCCTTCCGAGATCGGCAAGCTCAGGAAGGTCTGCCTGCACCGTCCCGGCGACGAGCTCCTCAACCTGCCGCCCGACGAGCTCGAGCGACTCCTGTTCGACGACGTCCCGTTCCTGGAGGTCGCACAGCAGGAGCACGACACCTTCGCCCAGATCCTGAGGGACCAGGGCGTGGAGGTCCTCTACCTCGAGAACCTCGTCGCCGAGGTGTTCGACCAGGTCCCCGGCGCCCGCGCCGAGTTCACCGACCAGTACATCGCCGAGGCCGGCATCCGCGGCCAGCACATGCCGCAGATCGTCCGCGAGAAGCTGGACTCCATCGAGGACAACCTCGAGTTCGTCAAGAAGACCATGGCCGGCATGACCAAGGCCGAGATCGACATGCCCCTCACGGCGTCCACGACCCTCGACTCCCTGGTCAACTCCGAGTCCGAGTCCGACCTGATCATCGACCCGATGCCCAACCTCTACTTCACCCGCGACCCGTTCGCGGTCGTCGGCGAGGGCGTCAACCTCAACCGCATGTACTCGGTCACCCGCAACCGCGAGACCCTGTACGGCAAGTACATCTTCAAGTACCACCCCGACTACAAGGACGTCTCCCTGTACTTCCGCCGCGACTGCCAGTTCCACACCGAGGGCGGCGACGTGCTGAACATCAACGAGAAGACCCTCGCCGTCGGCATCTCCCAGCGCACCCAGGCCGCCGCGATCGACATCATGGCCCAGAACATCTTCTGGAACTCCGACTCCAAGGTCGAGCGCATCCTGGCCTTCGACATCCCGGTCTCGCGCGCCTTCATGCACCTCGACACGGTCTTCACCCAGATCGACGTCGATAAGTTCACGATCCACCCCGCCATCATGGGCACCCTGCGCGTCTACGAGCTGACCGCCGGCAAGAACCCGGGCGACGTGAACATCCGCCTGATCGAGGACACCCTCGAGCACGTCCTGGAGGACGCCACCGGCGTCGACCAGGTCAAGCTGATCCCCTGCGGCGGCGGCGACCCGATCGCGGCCTCCCGCGAGCAGTGGAACGACGGCTCCAACACCCTGTGCGTCGAGCCCGGCAAGATCTGCGTCTACGCCCGCAACACCGTCACCAACGACGTGCTGTACAAGGAGGGCCTGGACCTTCTCGTCGTGCCCTCCGCCGAGCTCTCCCGCGGCCGCGGCGGCCCGCGCTGCATGAGCATGCCCTTCTGGCGCGAGGACCTCTAAGTCTTTCCGTTTCCGGTGCGGTCCCCCTACAACCGCACCGGTTTCGCCCGTCAAACGGGCAACACTAATACTTACGTAATTCATTTCTTCGAAAGGAAACGAACCATGGGTGTTAACCTCTCCGGCCGTAGCTTCCTCAAGCTTCTCGACCTCACCACCGAGGAGATCGAGTACCTGCTCAAGCTCTCCAAGAACTTTAAGGACATGAAGCGCGCTGGCGTTCCGCACCGCTATCTCGAGGGCAAGAACATCGTTCTGCTCTTCCAGAAGACCTCCACTCGTACCCGCTGCGCCTTCGAGGTCGGCGGCATGGATTTGGGCATGGGCGTCACCTACCTCGATCCCGGTTCGTCGCAGATGGGCAAGAAGGAGTCCATCGAGGACACCGCCCGCGTTCTTGGCCGCATGTATGACGGCATCGAGTTCCGTGGCTTTGCCCAGGACGACGTCGAGGAGCTCGCTGCTAAGTCCGGCGTGCCTGTGTGGAACGGCCTGACCACCGAGTGGCACCCCACCCAGATGCTCGCCGACATCCTGACCGTCCAGGAGAACTTCAACTACGACATCAAGGGCAAGACCCTCGTCTTCATGGGCGACTGCAAGAACAACGTCGCTCGCTCCCTCATGGTTGTCTGCTCCAAGCTCGGCATGAACTTCGTGGCCTGCGGCCCCGAGGAGTGCATGCCCGCTGACGACGTCATCGAGGCCTGCAAGCCCATCGCCGAGGCCAACGGCTGCACCATCAAGCTGACCACTGACGTCAAGGACGGCGTCACCGGTGCCGACGTTATCTACACCGACGTGTGGGTCTCCATGGGCGAGCCTGACGAGGTCTGGGCCGAGCGCATCGCTCAGCTCACCCCGTATCGTGTCACCTCCGAGGTCATGGCTATGGCCAACCCGGGTGCCATCTTCCTGCACTGCCTGCCCAGCTTCCACGACACCAACACCACGATTGGCGCCGAGAAGTGCGAGCAGTTCGGCATCACCGAGCAGGAGGTCACCGACGAGGTCTTCGAGAGCCCCGCTTCCAAGGTCTTCGACGAGGCCGAGAACCGCATGCACACCATCAAGGCTGTCATGTACGCCACGCTCAAGTAAGAGCATCTAGCATCTCGCTCGGGGTGTATTGCTGCACACCCCGAGCGGTTTTATCTGGTAATAATCTCGCATCAAGCGGCAGGCACGGCACGGAAGAGCCGCTTCGGGCGAGATCAGTAAATGATTTATGAAGGGGGGATGAGAACTATGACTGAGACCGCTAAGAAAAAGCGCGGTATGCCTTCATCGTTCACCATTCTTCTTGCTCTGCTGGCAATTGTCGCAGTAATTACCGTTATCGTCTCCGGCACGTCCGGTGGCGCGGTTACTGCCGCCCGTCTGAGCGATTTCTGCACCGCCCCGATTCTGGGCTTCGCTGACGCTCTGCCCGTCTGCCTCTTCGTTATGATCCTGGGCGGCTTCCTCGGCATGATGACCGAGACCGGCGCCCTGGACAACGGCATCGCCGTTCTGGTGCAGAAGCTTAAGGGCAACGAGATTATGCTCATTCCCGTGCTGATGCTCATCTTCTCCCTCGGTGGTACCACCTATGGTATGTGCGAGGAGACCGTTCCCTTCTACGCCCTGCTCGCCGCTACCATGATGGCCGCTGGCTTCGACCCCATGGTCGGCGCCGCTACCGTCCTGCTCGGCGCTGGCTGCGGCTGCCTGGGCTCCACGGTTAACCCGTTCGCCGTCGGCGCTGCCGTCGACGCTCTGACCGGCGTTGACATTGCCGTGAATCAGTCCATCATCATCGGCCTCGGTGCCGTCCTGTGGATTGTCACTACCGCTATGTCCATCGTCTTCGTGATGAACTATGCCAAGAAGGTCAAGGCTGACAAGGGTTCCACCATCCTGTCGATGCAGGAGCTCAAGGATGCCGAAGAGGCTCACGGCAAGGCTGCTTCCGAGGTCCACAAGGAGGTCAAGCTCACCGGTCGTCAGAAGGGTGTTCTGATCGCCTTCGCCTTCACCTTCGTCGTCATGATCGTCGGCTTCATCCCGCTGGCCGACCTCAACGAGGGCGTCGCCAACTTCTTCGACGCTGGCGCTGTCTACGACGCCGACGGTAACGCCGTCGTCCAGGGCTGGTCTGCCCTGATCACCGGCCTGCCCATTGGCCAGTGGTACTTCGACGAGGCTTCCACCTGGTTCTTCCTCATGGCTATCCTGATCGGTATCATCGGTGGCCTGTCCGAGAAGCAGATCGTCAACACCTTCATCACCGGCGCTGCCGACATGATGTCCGTTGTTCTCGTCATCGCCCTCGCCCGTGGTATCTCCGTCCTCATGGCTAACACCGGCCTCGACGTCTTCGTCCTCGACGCTGCCGCCAATGCCTTGGCTGGCCTGTCCGGCGTGATCTTCGCTCCCATGAGCTTCCTGGTCTACTTCGGCCTGTCCTTCCTGATCCCCTCGACCTCTGGTATGGCTACCGTCTCCATGCCCATCATGGGACCGCTGGCTGTTAAGCTCGGCTTCTCGCCCGAGGTCATGGTCATGATCTTCTCCGCTGCTATCGGTGTCGTGAACCTGTTCACTCCGACCTCCGGTGCCATCATGGGCGGTCTCGCCCTGGCCAAGATCGAGTGGACGACCTGGCTCAAGTTTGCCCTTAAGCTCATCGTCGCTCTCTCCGTCGTCTGCGCCGTCATCCTGACCGTCGCCTGCGTGTTGCTCTAAGTACCCAACGGGTACCCCACGGAAACCTTGACGATCCTGTAAGGGATCATCTGGTCATCGTCTGTCCGGTGGGGTCAACCCACCGGTAGACTCCTACCTTTAGCCCCCTTCCGTTCCGTGCGCGGGAGGGGGCGCTCTTGTGTTCCGGCGTTTTACCAAACGCCGGAACCACTCGACGCTGCGCGCCGCCCAGGACGACAATTTGTCATTCAAAAGGCAAGGCATGACCAGAAGGTCTATGCCTTGCCTTTTTCATGCCAACTTGTACGTCCTGGACGTCGCTCGCTGACTTATGCTCAACCTGCGACGTTTCTGTTGTTGGTGCAAAGGGGTCAGGTTACTTTGCACCAAAAAGGGGAAGTTGCGGTGGAATAGTTCCTGTTTGGCCGTCTTGAGGGGTTAAACGGGAACTATTTCACCGCAACTTATCGATGGCGTGTTTGGTTGGTGCCCGTTGATTGCTTGGGCGTTGGGAAGGGTCTGCTCCGTTATAATCGCCTAGGACATTAATTGGAAACGGGACGGGAGCCATTCATGCGCCAGGGTTTCGACAACGCGAAGTATATCGAGCTGCAGGCCGCTCATATTAAGGAGCGCATCTCGCAGTTTGGCGGCAAGCTCTATTTGGAGTTTGGCGGCAAACTGTTTGACGACTATCACGCGAGTCGCGTGCTGCCGGGTTTTGAACCGGACAGCAAGTTCCGCATGCTCAAGAGCATTGCCGATGACGTCGAGGTCATCATCGCGATCAACGCGAACCACATCGAGAAGAACAAGGCTCGCGGTGACCTGGGCATTACCTATGACGAGGACGTTTTGCGCCTGGTCGACCTGTTCCGCGGCAACGGTTTTGCTGTCGCGGCCGTGGTCATCACCCAGTATGCAGGCCAGCCCGCCGCCGACGTCTTCCGCAATCGCCTGAACGCGCTCGGCATTCCCGCCAAGTTGCACTATCCCATCGAGGGCTATCCGCACGACGTCGACCTGATCGTGTCCGACGACGGCTATGGCAAGAACGAGTTTGTCGAGACCACTCGTCCGCTCGTCGTAGTCACCGCGCCGGGTCCTGGTTCAGGTAAGCTCGCCACCTGCCTGTCTCAGCTCTATCACGAGCACAAGCACGGCACCGCCGCCGGCTACGCCAAGTTCGAGACTTTCCCGGTCTGGAATCTGCCCCTCACGCATCCGGTCAACATCGCCTACGAGGCCGCCACGGCCGACCTCGACGATGCCAATATCATCGACTCCTTCCACTTGGAGGCCTACAACAAGACCACGGTCAACTACAACCGTGACGTCGAGGCTTTCCCGGTGGTCCGTGCTCTGATGGAAAAGATCCTGGGCAAGAGCCCCTACCAGAGCCCCACGGACATGGGCGTCAATATGGTCGGTTTTGCCATTACCGATGACGATGCCTGCCGCGACGCTTCCAAGATGGAGATCGTCCGCCGCTACTTTACCGCGGTCGAAAATGTGCGCCGTACCGGCGTGGGCGATGAGCAGGTTGATCGTCTCAAGCTCATTATGAAGAAGGCCGGTATCGACAAGAATTACTCGCCGGCACGCTCGGCCGCCCTTACCAGGGAGCAGCTGACGGGTGGCCCCGTAGGCGCCATGGTCATGCCCGACGGCTCCGTGGTGACCGGCAAGACTTCCACGCGCCTGGGCGCCGCGAGCTCGCTCATCATGAATGCACTTAAGCATGTCTCGGGCGTTGACCTTGAGCTCGAGGTCATTAGCGATGAGGCGATCGAGCCTATCAGCAAGCTCAAGACGCATTTCCTTGGTAGCAAGAACCCGCGCCTGCACACCGACGAGACGCTTATGGCGCTCTCGATCACCTCGGCAACGAGCGAGACGGCGGCCCGCGTCCTTTCGGGCCTGGAGCAGCTGCGCGGCTGCGATGCCTTCTTTAGCGTGATCATCTCGCCGACGGACGAGACGGTGTTGCGCAAGCTGGGCATCAACGTGTGCTGCGAGCCCAAGTTCGAGCGCCGTGGTTTCTTCCACCGCTAAGCCTGGATTAATTGGTCTGAAAGGGGCGCATCGGATATACATTCGGTGTGCCCCTTTTATCAACAAAGCTACCGTTTAACCTAAAAATAGCCCGTTTACCTGCCTATAAGCGATTTGGGCGGTATACAATAACCCTAACTGTTTCATCCTTTTGCGGGGATGCCGCATGATGGATGTTGCCGGCCATCATGGGGTGTGCCGGTCGCGCACGGTGCAGGTGATGCCCGTGCTCGGTTTGAGGAGGCTGCCATGGCTGGCAAGGGTCGTGCGAGTGTCAACGATATGAAGCGTGTCGAGGTGCAGGTGCTGATGGAGATCGCACAGCTGTCCGAAGACAACGGCGGATTTTATGGCTTTTCGCGCAAGACGCTTGCCGAGCGTGTGGGGGTGTCTCCGTATCGCGCCCGCGCGGCAATTGAACGCTTGGAATCCGAAGACATCATTGAGGTCGTCTCGCGCTACAGCGAAGACGGCGGCCAGCTCGCAAATGGTATTTGTCTCACGGAGCGTGGCGAATGGTATCTAGAGGGCATCCGTGCCGGTATGCTCGTGCAGGACTTGATCAAGGACGAAGTTGCCGATCGATAATAGCGTACATTCATAGTGGAAGCGACGCCGCCTGGGCAACCGGGCGGCGTTTTGTTTCGAGATGGAGAAATGCGATTGCGCGTAAGAAAAAATGCGTGCGGCGCGCGTCGCGAGTATTACAATGAAGACCCGTAAGATGTGTATGGACAACTTCTACGGGAAGCGCAGGTAACTCAATATGACCAAGCATGTGTTCGTGACCGGCGGCGTGGTTTCGTCTCTGGGTAAGGGTATTACCGCGGCCTCGCTGGGCCGTCTGCTCAAGTCGCGCGGCTACAAGGTAACGATGCAAAAGGCCGACCCGTATCTGAACGTCGACCCCGGCACCATGAGTCCGTTCCAGCATGGCGAGGTCTTTGTGACCGAGGACGGCTACGAGTCCGATCTGGACCTGGGCCACTACGAGCGCTTTATTGACGAGAACCTGACCCGCGATTCCAACTTTACGACTGGTGCCATCTATAAGAGCCTGATCGCCCGTGAACGTCGCGGTGACTTTTTGGGCGGCACCGTGCAGGTGATTCCGCACGTCACGAACGCCATTAAGGATAAGTTCCGTCGTATTGAGGAGCAGACCGGCTCCGACGTGGTCATCACTGAGTTGGGCGGCACTATCGGTGACATCGAGTCGCAGCCGTTTGTCGAGGCCATTCGCCAGTATCGCAAGGAGGCCGGCCCCGAGAACGTCTGCTACATCCACGTGTCGCTCGTTCCCTATATCGCCGCCGCCCATGAGGTCAAGACCAAGCCGACGCAGCACTCCGTTAAGGAGCTCCGCAGCTTTGGTATCCAGCCCGACATTATCGTTCTGCGCTCCGATCACCATATCGACGATGCCATCCGCGGCAAGATCGCAAGCTTCTGCGACGTCGACACCGACTGTGTCTTTACCAACGAGGACTGCGCGAGCATCTATGATGTTCCGCAGCTGCTTGCCGAGCAGGACTTTGACCTGCGCATTTGCGAGCGTCTGGGTCTGGACCCGCGTGAGCGCGACATGAGTCAGTGGAACGAGTTCCTGCGCAAACAAAATCACGCTAACCATCACGCTGACAAGGTGAAGATCGCCGTCGTGGGCAAATACACGCAGCTGCCTGATGCGTACCTGTCGGTTATCGAGGCCCTGCACCACGCGGGCGTCTTCTACGATCGCCATGTGGACGTCCAACTGGTCGACGGCGAGAGCCTCGACGAGCAGAATGTCTCCGAGGTTCTGGGCGACGCCTCGGGCATCCTGGTCCCCGGCGGCTTTGGCAAGCGCGCTCTGGAGGGCAAGATTCTCGCGGCCGAGTTTGCCCGTGAGCACAAGATTCCGTATCTGGGCATTTGCCTGGGTATGCAGGTGGCCGTGTGCGAATTTGCCCGCAACGTGGTCGGCCTTGCCGGCGCCAGCTCTTCCGAGTTCGATCCGGATGGCCCGTATAGTGTCATCGACTTGATGAGCTCGCAGGAGGACGTGACCGAGAAGGGCGGCACCATGCGTCTGGGCGCCTATCCGTGCAAGCTTGCCGCCGATACCCTCGCGCGCGAGGCATATGGCGAGGAGCTCGTCTACGAGCGTCACCGTCACCGCTTTGAGTTCAATAACGCCTTCCGTGACCAGCTCGAGGGCGCTGGTCTGGTTATCTCGGGTCTTTCGCCCGACGAGCGCCTGGTCGAGATGGTCGAGCTGCCGCGCGACGTGCATCCGTGGTATGTGGCAACCCAGGCTCATCCCGAGTTCAAGAGCCGCCCGACCAACCCGCAGCCGCTGTTCCGCGAGTTCGTGCGCGCCTCGATCGGCCAGCATGAGGGCGTCGATCGCTTGCAGGTGACGCCCAAGAACCTCGCTACGGACTAAGGGTGCCGGCGAATAAGGAACATACCGAAGCTACTCCCTCGTCGCTCGCCGTGGCGGCGGGGGAGTATCTCGATTACCTCGCGGTCGAGCGGGGCTTGGCGCGCAACACGATTGCGGCCTATCGTCGTGACCTGACGACGTACTGCGCCTATCTGGAGCGGGCTGACGTTGCGTCTTTTGAAGAGGTGACCCGTCAGGTCGTGGAGGGCTTTGTTGCCGATCGCCGCGACGGAGGCTATTCCGACGCCTCGGTGGAGCGCGCGCTTGCTGCCGTGAAGGGCCTGCATGCCTTTTTGGTGCGCGATGGGGCCGTGGCCCAAAACCCGACGGCGGCGTTGCACCTGCCCAAAAAGGCAGATCGCCTGCCGGAATACCTTTCGGTGGAGGACGTCTTGGCACTGCTCGATCAAGACTTTCCCGAGGGCGAGATGGGACTGCGCGATCACGCCATCTTGGAAGTGCTTTACGGTTGCGGCTTGCGCGTGAGTGAGCTGGTTGGGCTCGATGTGGGCGATATCCATATCGATGACGGGTTTGTCCTGGTGCGCGGTAAGGGCTCCAAGGAGCGTCTGGCCCCGTTGGTGGGAAGCGCGGCTCGTGCCTTGGCACACTATATAGGTGACGGGCGCACGCTCCTGGCCGCCCATGCTCACGGGACGGAGACCTCGGCGGTCTTTTTAAATAAGAACGGACGTCGCCTGTCGCGCCAGGCCGTGCATGCGATATGCGAGCGGTATGGGCGCCAGGTGGGGCTGGTTGGGCTCCATCCCCACACCCTGCGCCACTCCTTTGCCACCCACATGCTCGCGGGCGGTGCCGACCTGCGTGTGCTGCAGGAGATTTTGGGCCATGCCGATATTTCGACCACGCAGGTCTACACGCATGTCGACCGCACGCAACTGACCGAGGTCTATCTGGCGGCGCATCCGTTGGCACATTGCTAGCACCTCGCTGACCTGCATATTTATAAATGTTAAAGGGGACGGGCCCCAGATTGCCGAGACGCACTTTTGCGCACATGGGCAATCTGGGGCCCGTCCCATTTCTCGCCAGACACCGACGCGTTGGTGGGCCGTGTGTACCGTGGGTGGGGGAGTTTGGGGGCGATGTGAACGGTGTGTAAAGGGACGTAAAAATCGCCTCAAGGTCAACTTGAAGGTTGAGGTTCGCGGGCGTGGTTCTACAGGTGGCATCCCGCCTTTGCTGCAAACACAACATATTGTGTTTTCGAACATATGCTCGGGGGTGTTTTACAACATATTGGGGGTGGAGTGGTGGGGTGGGGTGGGGGAAGAGGTGGGGAAAGGTGTTGAAAAATGGGGCGGTTCCCCATATTATTGATGACGTCGACAGGCGGGGTGGTTCCCCGCGTACGTGCCATCTGAGTAACCGAGGGGAGGGCGCACATGGGAATGACGGGTGCATACGAGCGCAATCTCGATGCAAAAGGTCGTCTATCCCTGCCTGCACCCCTTCGCGAGGAGCTTGGAGAGCACGTTCGCGTGTTCAAAGCCCTGGATGTCGATGCTCTGTACGTGTTCTCTGCCGAGGCCTTCGATAAGTGGGTCGAAGGACTCTTCGCGGGTCGTGAGGGCCACGAGGGTTTTAACCCGCGTGACATCAACGACCAGAAGCTCATGAGGGCGATCAACAAGCGCACCACGTCGATGGATGTGGACAGCGCGGGTCGTATCGGTCTTTCTGAGTCTCTCCGCAAGCAGGCGAACCTCGACCGCGAGGTCACGGTTGTGGGCAACTACGACCACCTTGAGGTTTGGGACCGCGCTACGGCCGATGAGGACGATGATGACGAGGCCCTGCTGGACCTCTTCTTCTCGTAAGGGCAAGGCACGAGTAACGGATGGAGCGTGGGATCTTGACACAAGAATATCGGCATGAACCTGTCATGCTCGGCGAAGTGCTTGAGTCGCTGCAGCTCAAGAGCGGCTCCGTCGTCTGCGACTGCACCCTTGGCGGTGCCGGCCATTCGGTAAAGATGGCCGCGCAGGTGGGGGAGACCGGCCTTTTGCTCGGCGTCGATCAGGACGACATGGCCCTCGAGGCCGCTGGCGCCCGTCTGGACCGCGAGGTTCCCGGCGTACCGCACCAGCTGCTGAAGGGCAACTTCGGCGACTTGGACGAGCTGCTTTGCTCGGCCGAGGTGCCCGGGGTCGATGGCTTCCTGTTCGACTTGGGCGTTTCGTCGCCGCAACTCGATATCCCTGGCAGGGGCTTTTCGTACAACGAGGACGCCCCATTGGACATGCGGATGGATCCGGGTAACAACACCTTAAACGCAGCTGAGGTCATCAACACCTATAACGAACACGACCTCGCCCGGATTCTACGCGTCTATGGCGAAGAGAAGTTCGCCTCGCAGATCGCGCGTGAGATCGTGCGCCGCCGCGAGCATGAGCCGATCGAAACCACCGGTCAGTTTGTCGAGATCATCAAGGCTGGTATCCCCGCTGCCGCTCGTCGGCATGGCGGACACCCAGCCAAGAAAAGTTTCCAGGCCATTCGCATCGAGGTCAATCACGAACTCGATGTGCTCGAGCGAGGGCTTGACGCCGCCACAAGGTGGCTCAACCCGGGCGGACGCATCTGCGTCATCTCGTATCACTCGCTCGAGGACCGTATCGTAAAGAACCACTTTAAGGAGATGAGCCAGGGGTGCACGTGTCCGCCGGAGATTCCGGTGTGCGTGTGCGGCAACGTGCCGATACTCAAGGTCATCACCCGCAAACCCCTGGTTGCCCAACCCGATGAGGTTGCGCGCAACCCTCGGGCGAGATCAGCCAAGATCCGCGTGGCGCAGCGTCTGTAGACGCGACCGCGCGATATTGGACCTCCCGCTCGTACCACAAACGAAGCTTAAACACACTACCAACGTACTCGGGATGGGAGGCGGCATATCATGGGCTACAACACCTCAAACGCAGCACTCGCCTATGATATGAACGCCATGCCCGCCTATCGTGAGGCACCGCAGGCCCCCGTTGCTCCCCGCGAGCAGCGCACGCCGCGCTTTGATGTCTACACGGGCGCGGGCCGTCAGGCAAACCAGGCGGTAAGCCCGGTTTTCATGAGCGTTCTTAAAACGTTTTGCATCATTGCGGCTATCTTCATGACGATCGGCGTCGCCCGCGTGGCGCTCGCCGGCGTTACGGCCCAGGTGCTCAACAGCAACGCCGAGCTTACCAACACGCTCGAAAAGGCGACCGATGAGAGCTCCGACCTGGAGGTCATGCATTCGGTCTATGGCGCCGACACGCGCATTCGCGACCTTGCGGGCGCTTATGGCATGGTGGAGCCCAGTGAGAGCGTTACACTTGATTTTTCGCAGGATGCAGCCGCGGGCGCCAGCTCGACCGCGACCGCTCAGTAACAAGACGGTAGCTGAGTATGACAAATGACTATCGCCGCGGCTCCGACGGGGGTCGCGGTTCTGGACGTCCCTCATCGCGGGGACGTTCTGGTTATCAAGGAACGGGTCGGCCATCTTACAACGCGAGGCCGTCCTATGGCAACGACCCCGCGTCGCGTCTCCGTGGCTCGAGTGGTCCTCAAATGCATAACACCAGACCGCGCAAGAGCTCGTCGACCGAATGGCTCACGGGCACGCCGCTGCCCCGTCGCAAAGCCGTCATGGGCTTTATCGGGCTTGGCTTGGGTTTAGGCGTCCTTCGCCTTGCCGACTATCAAATCGTGGAAGCCGATAAGTTACGCGACCGCGCCGATGCACGTCGCTTGCTCGCGCAGACGCTATATGCCAAGCGCGGTACCATCTACGACCGAAACGGCAACGTGCTGACGTCGTCGGTCGAATGCCGCAACATCGCCGTGAATCCTCAGCTTATCGAGGACGTTGACAAGACGGTATCGGCACTGGTCAAAGCTACGGGCATCGATAAAAAGACCTGTCGCGAGCTCGTTGAGTCGGATGGCACCTGGGTGTATATCAAACGTCAGGTGGACGAGGATGATGTCGCGGCGCTGGAGAAGAAGAACCTGCCAGGCGTGCTCTTTGAGCAGGCCATGAAGCGCGTGTACCCCTACGGCAACCTGGCATCGCAGGTGCTTGGCGTGGTAAACGTGGACAACGACGGTCTGACGGGCCTCGAAAAACAGTACAACAAGCTTTTGACCGGAACCAACGGTTCGCTGGTGCGCGAGCGGGCGAGGGACGGTAGCTATATCGCGGGCGGCGCCTATAAAAAGGTGGCGGCGGTTGACGGCGTGGACATCGTGACGACGCTCGATGTCAATATCCAGCGTGCCGCCGAGGACGCCCTGGCCGAGGCGGTCGAAAAGACCAAGGCCAAGAATGGCTCGGCCCTGGTCACCGATCCCACGACGGGCGAGATTCTGGCGGCATGCTCGTATCCGACATATGACCAGACCGATCTGGAAAACGCCAAGACCGAGGACATGAACTTGCGCCTGGTTACCGATGCCTACGAGCCCGGCTCGGTCTTTAAGACGCTCGTGGCCGGTGCCGGCTTCGACTTGGGCGCCGTGCGTTCGAGCACGTCGTTTGAGGTGCCGGCGAGCATTAAGGTTGGCGACGACACCGTTACCGACGCCGATAAGCGCGACTATACCATGACCATGGACGTGCGCGAGATGATGCGCCGTTCGTCCAATGTGGGCTTTGTCCTGGTGGGACGCAAGATCGGTGCCGATGATTTTGCCACCTATGTGGACAAGTGGGGTATCGGTCATAGCTCCGGTGTCGATTTTCCGGGTGAGAGCCTGGGCATCGTCAAGGAGCGCGACCAATACGATGGCGCCACGCTGGGCTCGATGAGCTTTGGCCAGGCGCTGTCCGTCTCGTCGATTGAGGTCGCACGTGCCGTGGGCGGCATCGCGAACGGCGGCGTGATGATGACTCCGCACTTCTATAAGTCCAGCAAGGGCGATGAAAGGGACTGGGGCGAAGGCGAGCGTGCGATTTCGGAGGACGCTGCCGCCCAGGTGACATCGTGCATGCAGACGGTCGTGTCCGAAGGCACGGGCGTTGGCGGTGCGGTCGATGGCTATGACGTGGCGGGCAAGACCGGTACGGCCGAGCGTGCTGACGAGAACGGCGGTTACCTCAAGGAGAACTACATGTCGTCCTTTATGGGCTTTGCGCCGGCACAATCGCCCAAGGTGCTGTGCTATATCACACTCTATGGAACGCCGAGCGGCTCGGATGCCGCCGCGGTGCCATTCCAGTCCATTATGGCCAACGCGCTCGACGTGCTGGGTATCCCGCGCACGAAGTAGGGGGTTACAATCTTGAGCGTGGCCTGCCGTTTGATCTGAAGGGTGTTCACATGCCCTGCACCACGCGCGCATGGCACTGGGATACAATACGCCGATAGCATTATTAGGTTTACAGGGGAGCTGCAATGATAGAGATCGCCGTCAACAACCTCGCGGCCTCAACGGGGGCCCGAACCGTGACGGAAGAAGTCGACCGGGTATGCCGCGGGTGCGTTATCGACTCGCGTCAGGTCGAGGAGGGGACGATCTTTGTCGCCTTCCCTGGCGAAAAGGTCGACGGCAATGATTTTGCCTCCCGTGCCATCGAGTCGGGTGCCGGTGCCGTCGTGATGACGCGCGAGCCCGATGCCGAGCTGGTTTCGCTGGCGCAGGACAAGGGATGCGCCATCTTGCTGACCGACGACCCCGTGGAGTTCTTGCTGCGCCTGGCGCACGTATATCGCTTGGAGCTTGGCTGCCTGGTCGTCGGCATTACCGGTTCGATTGGCAAGACGACGACCAAGGACGTGCTCGCCGCCGTGCTCGCCAAGCGTTATCGCGTCTGGGCCACGAAGGGCAATTTCAACAACCTGATCGGCATGCCGCTCACGGTGCTTTCCGCTCCGGCCGATACCGAGGTTCTGGTGCTCGAGATGGGCATGAACCATTTTCATGAGATTGAGCGCCTGTCCCAGTCCGCCAACCCCAATCTTGCCATCGTGAGCAAGATCGGAACTTCCCACATCGGTATCCTGGGCAGCCGCGAGAACATCGCCCGCGCCAAGTCCGAGATTGTCCAGGGCATGTGCGCCGCCGGCGACTTCTCGCCGTTGCTGGTTTTGGGCGGCGAGGACGACTTTACGCCGTTCATTCGCGATACGTTCGCTCAGCCTGCGGGTATTGACGTGATGCTGGCCGGTGTCTCGGACGACGACGAGGTCCGCGCACGCGACATTCGCGTCGACGACGAGGGCCATCCGGTCTTTACGCTCGACTTTGGTCAGGGCGACACGGTCGATACCATGCTGGCCATTCCCGGCGTGCAGTCCGTGCCCAATGCCGTCAAGGCCGCCGCGGTCGCCTATCGTCTGGGCGTGACGCCCGAGCAGATCGATGCTGCCTTTAGGGGCCTTACGATCACCGGTCACCGTCAGGAGATCAAGCGCGCCAAGAGCGGAGCGCGCATCATCGACGACTCCTATAACGCCAGTGCCGAGTCTATGGCTGCCGGCCTCGATTTGCTGTGCTCGCTCATCTGTGACGGTTCGCGCATGGCGATCCTGGGCGAGATGGGCGAGATGGGCGACGAGGCTCCCCGCATGCATGAGCTCGTGGGCGCCTATGCCGCCGCCAAGAAGCTCGACATGCTCGCGTGCGTCGGCGGCCAGCTGGCTCAGCTCATGGCCGATGCCGCACGTATGATGGGTATGGATGAGGACCGCATCCAGGTGTTCTCCGATTATCAGCAGGTGCTCGACCGCATGGGCGGCGCGCTTGAAAATCATGATGTTGTACTGGTCAAGGGTTCCCGTTTTGTTGAGCTCGACCGCTTTGTGGAAGGTGTGTGCTAGCCCATGTTCGGCAATCCCTCGTATCCTACGTATCAGGCCTTTTTGGGACTTGGCATCGCTGCCGCCATTGCGTTGCTGCTTATGCCGTGGTGGATCAAGCTGCTGAAGGTCGAGGGTATCGGCCAACAGGTCCGAGCCGATGGCCCCAAGCGTCATTTGATTAAACAGGGTACGCCGACCATGGGCGGCGTCATCATCCTTGTCGCGATCTCGCTGACCTGCCTGCTGATGGGCAAGCTCACCACCGAGCTCGTGCTCGTGCTGCTTGCCACGCTGGCCACCGGCGTTCTGGGCCTCATCGACGATCTGACCTCCGTCACGCATGGTCGTTCGCTCGGCCTGACGCCTCACGCCAAGATGATCGGTCTGACCATCATCTGCGTCACTTTTACCGTGCTCGCCGTCAATTGGTGCGGCGTCGCCCCCGAGATTCGTTTTCCCGGCGGCCTGACGATTGGCCTCGGTGTTCTTTCGACCACCATCTGCGGCCTTTCGTTCCCGTGGCTCTACATTGTATTTTGCTGGCTGATGATCGCCGGTCTTTCCAATGCCGTGAACCTGACCGATGGTCTGGACGGCCTTGCCGGCGGCACTTCCATGATTGCCATGCTCGCCATGGCCGCCATGGCGTTTTTACACGGTGACGTGAACCTGTCCATCTTCTGCACGGCGTGCGCCGGTGCCTGCCTGGGCTTTTTGTGGTTCAACTGCTACCCGGCGAGCATCTTTATGGGCGATACCGGCTCGCTTGCCCTGGGTGCCGCGTTTGCCTGCACCTCCATCATGACCAACACCGAAGTCGTTTCTCTCATCATCGGCGGTCTGTTTATCGTCGAGACCCTGTCGGTCATGATCCAGGTTGTCTATTTCCACTTTACGCACAAGCGCGTCTTCCTTATGGCGCCCATTCATCATCATTTCGAAAAGAAGGGTTGGGCCGAGACCAAGGTCGTTATCCGTTTTTGGATTATCGCCGCGGCCTTTGGCGCCGTTGGCCTCGCCCTGTTCTTCCAGTTGGGATAGTGGTCTTTCATGCCTCTTGCTGATGTCTTTAGCCTGCTTGTTTTGGGGCAGGGTAAATCCGGTCTCGATGTCGCCCGTTGGGCGCTGGCTCACCCCGAGCGCGTGAGCGCCACGACCGTGTATGGCGGTGGTACCTCCGAGCCCAATGACGCCACACGTGCGCTCGAGGCGCAGGGCGCGTCGTTTGTCTACGGCACCGAGCAGGTCGAGGGTGCCTATGACGTGTGCGTGACATGCCCGGGTATCTCGGAGTTCTCGGCCTTCTTTAAGGCTGGGCGTGAGCATGCCGCTCAGATTATGGGTGAGCCCGAGTTTGCCTATCGTCTGTCTCCCCAAAATTGGATCGCCATCACGGGCACCAACGGCAAGACAACTACCACGTCGCTGACCGATTATCTGCTCAAGGCCGCCGGTGAAGCCAGCGTGGCCGTCGGCAATATCGGTGAGCCGCCGGTGAACGAGATCGACGGCCGCGCGCACAATGAGTGGTTTGTGGCCGAGCTGTCGAGTTATCAGATTGCTACGACCGCCGAGCTTCATCCTCGCGTGGCGGTGCTGCTCAACATCACGCCCGATCACCTGGGCTGGCACAAGAGCCACAAGAACTATGCGCTTGCCAAGATCAAGTTGTTCGAGAATATGGTCGACGACGACCTCGTGGTTATCGACGTTGAGGATGCCGGCATCCATGAGTTCGATGAGTACATCTACACACCGGGCCGCCGCATCTGCAAGGTCGCTTTTGACGAGCCCGAGGGTGCAGACGCCGCCTTCGTGCGCGACGGCAAGATGATCGTGCGCCTGAAGGGCGTCGAGACTCAGCTTGTCGCCACATCCGAGCTCAAGATCTCGGGCCATCACAATGTCATCAATGCCCTATGTGCCGCCACGGCTGCTCTGGCCGTCGGTGCCGATCCCGAGGGCATTTGCCGCGGTTTGGCATCGTTCCAGCCGCTCGAACACCGCGTGGAACCCTGCGGCGAGATCGATGGCGTGCGCTACGTCAACGATTCCAAGGCAACGAACACCGATGCGGTCGAAAAGGCCCTGACGGCGTTTCCCGACGACGATGTGATTTTACTGCTCGGCGGCCACGATAAGGGTACGCCGCTTGCGGACTTTGCCCGCGTCGTTATGGACAACGTGCGCTCGGTCGTTTGCTTTGGCGATGCGCGCGAGCGCTTTACCGCCGCTATGGACGAGGCCGATGTCGATGGTGATGTGGATATCGCCCAGGCCGATGATCTGCGCGATGCCGTTGACGTTGCCCGCTCGCTCTCGAGCCGCGGCGACGTGATCCTGCTTTCGCCCGCTTGCTCTTCGTTCGACGAGTTCTCGGGCTACGAGGAGCGCGGTCGCGTGTTTAAGGACTACGTGGCCCAGCTTGCCGCAGCGGCGAAATCGCAAACGGAATAGGGGTTGCCGGTGAGAGAGGAGAGCCCCCGAAGTGATATGAGGAGGCCCGACTCGGACCGTGCTTCCTCGCTGCGTAGCACGACGCGTTCCGGATGCGGCGGGCAGACGTTCGGTGAGCGCTATATTGCCGGCGTCCCCGCCCGCATCATGCGCCCCCGTTTGATATTTATGGCCTGCCTGTTTAGCTTGGTTTGCTTCGGCTTGCTGATGGTGTACTCGGCATCTTCGGTCGAGGCGCTGCACGAGAACGGTTCGGCGACGTTTTTCCTATTTCGACAGGCCGCGTTTGCCGGAGTTGGCGTGCTGGCTATGGTTGCCATCGTGCGCATCTTACCGGACAGTTGGTTTGGGGAAGACGTGCTCAGGATCTTCCTCATGGGCATGATAGGGCTACTGGTTCTGGTGTTCTTTATGGGTAGCGGCAGTCGTGGCGCCACGCGTTGGCTCAACATCGCCGGTATTCAGTTTCAGCCGTCTGAGTTTTTAAAGCCGTTCGCCATCGCGTATTCGGCAATCATGCTCGACCGTATCTTTTCGCCCGGCGGCAACATCAACGAGTTTCTTCGCAAGATGGGCGGCTACCTGGGAATTTCGCTCTTCCTGATCTTTGTTCAGCCCGATTTCGGTACCGTTCTGATCATTTTGTTGACCCTCATATGCATGGCGTTGTTTGCGGGATTGGACCCCAAATATATCGTTTGGACGGTTGTTGCCGGCATCGCCGTCATTGCGATTGCCCTTATCGCCGAGCCGTATCGTATGACGCGTGTCCAGGTTGCTTGGAATCCTTGGGCAGACGAATATGGTGACGGCTATCAGGCCACGCTTGCCATCATGGCGTTTGCCTCGGGCGGCCTGTTCGGCCGTGGTATCGGCAACTCCACCATGAAGTACTCGTATTTGCCCGAGGCGCACAACGACTACATCTTGGCTATTATCGGCGAGGAAGTTGGCTTTATCGGAACCGTGCTGTTCTTCTTGCTGTTTGCGATGCTGATTTACTCGGCGTTTCGCATTGCTGAGCAGGCGACCGATCGTCGCGGAGCACTTATGGCATCGGGTTCCGCGGTCATCCTTGCGGTGCAGTTTTTGATCAACGCGCTGGGCATTCTCAATGTGTTTCCCATGACGGGTAAGCCGCTGCCGTTTATTAGCTACGGCGGCTCGTCGATTATTGTGTCGCTTATGCTTGCCGGTCTGATCCTGCGCGTTTCGTATGAGAGCGCCCGTCGCGATGAGTACGACCGTCGCCGCGAGAGCTTTGCCGTTATGGATGAGAGTACCGCCGGCGTGCCCCATGTGCGCGGCGAGCGATCTTCGCGTAACGGCTTTACCGTTCTGGATGGCTCTGCGACCGAGCCGGCGGCCCGTCCGCGTCAGCGAACAGCGCCGCAAGGTCGTCCGCAGCGCCCCACTCCTCGCAATGCGGGCGGCGGATATAATCGAATCGATTTGAATTCGGACCCGTCGGCGCGTTTGCGCACCGATGACCAGGGGCCGCGTGTACGAAGGGATTACCATGACCGATAAGATGACCGTTGCTATTGCAGCTGGCGGCACGGCAGGACATATCAACCCCGCGCTCGCCTTGGCCGAGGAGCTGCGTGACCGCGGTCATCACGTTGTGTTCGTGGGCCAATCGCGCAAGCTCGAGGGTCGTCTGGTTCCCGAGGCCGGATTCGATTTTGTGCCCATCACAGTTACGGGCTTCGATCGCTCCCGTCCCTGGACGGCGCTGACCTCGCTGTGGCGCGTCAACAAGGCGAAGCGTGCGCTTGCCAGTCACTTCTCGAAGGTCGGTAAGCCCGATGCCGCTATCGGCTTTGGTGCTTACGTTGAGGTCCCGCTGCTGGGTTGGTGCAAGGACGCCGGCGTTCCGTATCTGCTGCACGAGCAGAACTCTGTTCCGGGTCTGGCCAATAAGATGATGAACTCGCATGCCGCCCGCGTGTGCATTTCGGTACCTGCGGCCCGCACGGTCTTTGAGCGTGAGGGCGACCCCGACCATGTGCTCATGACGGGCAATCCTGTGCGTCGTTCGGTGATCGAGGGCGATCGCACCCGCGGTCGCAAGACGCTCGGCGTGCCCGAGGATGCGACGCTTCTGCTCGTCTTTGGCGGTTCACTTGGTGCACAGCATCTCAACGAGCGCGTTGCCTCGCTCAAGGGTGAGCTGCTGACCCGCGAGAATCTCTACATTTTGCATTCGACGGGTGCCGACGGCTTTGAGGAGACCGAGCGCGCTTTGGCGCTGACGCCCGAGGAGGCGCAGCGCTATCGTGTCCAGCCCTATATCGACAACATGGGCGATATGCTGGCTGCGGCCGATCTGGTGCTCTCGCGTTCCGGTGCCTCGAGCGTGGCCGAGATCGCCGCGCTTGCCGTGCCCTCGGTACTCGTGCCGTACCCGCACGCCACGGCCGATCACCAGACTACGAATGCGCGTTACCTGGTCGATGCCGGTGCCGGCGTGCTCTGCGCCGATGCCGATATCGATGCCCCCGCCTTTGCCGACGAGCTGCTGCACCTGATTGATGACGCTGCGGCGCGTGATGCCATGCATCAGGCGGCGCGTGGCTTGGCCCAGGACCGTGCCGCCGCACTTTTGGCCGACGCGGTAGAGGGATTGCGTTAGTTAGACGGGATATCGCCGGTCGCCCTCGCGCTGATGCGGTAGGTGCGGTACAGTTAACGGGTTACAGGCAGTGTTTACGCAAGGAGTACACGAGCACATGGCTGATTCCCAGACTGCAACCTCCGCGCCCGAGTTCAAGAGCGCCCACTTTATCGGTATCGGTGGCGCCGGCATGAGCGGCATCGCCCTCGTCCTGCACGAGCGCGGTTATACCGTTACCGGCTCCGACCTTAAGACGTCGCGCTATATTCGCCAGCTTACCCGCGCCGGCGTGAAGGTCCACGTGGGCCACGAGGCTGCGACGATTGACGAGGTCAAGCCCGACGTGGTCGTGGTCTCCACCGCAATTCCCGAGTCCAACCCCGAGCTCGTGCGTGCCCGCGAGCTCGGTATTCCCGTGTGGCCCCGTGCCAAGATGCTCTCGGCCCTGGGCCACGGCTACACCACCATCGCCGTTGCCGGCACGCACGGCAAGACCACGACGTCTTCGATGTGTGCCACGATGCTCGATCGCATGGGTCTGGACCCCAGCTTTTTGATCGGCGGCATCGTCGAGGGCTACGACACCAATGGCAAGAACGGCTCGGGTGACTACTTTGTCGCCGAGGCCGACGAGTCCGACAGCTCGTTCCTGTTCCTGAACCCCAATGTGGTCATCGTGACCAACGTCGAGGCCGACCATCTCGATCACTACTCGGGCATCGAGGAGATCGAGGCCACCTTTGCCAAGTTCATGGGGCTGGTGGGCGAGGACGGCACCGTCATCGTTTGCGGCGAGGACCCGCATCTGGTCGAGCTCGCCAAGTCGACGGGCCGTCATGTGCTTTCCTATGGCTTTGCCGAGAACAACGACATCGTCTGCGTGCATCCGGATGTCAAGGGCATCCAGAGCGACTTTATCGTTCGCTTTGAGGACGGCACCGAGCACGCTGTCGAGATTAAGAGCAACCCCGGTCGTCACAACATGCTCAACGCCACGGCCGTTTTGACCGTCGCCCATGTTCTGGGCCTCGATATCGACGCCGCCGCTAAGGCACTTTCGAGTTTTGAGGGCGTCCGTCGTCGCTTTACCCACGTGGGCGATATCGACGGCATCACGGTGGTTGACGATTACGGCCATCATCCCACCGAGATCAAGGCAACGCTCGCTGCCGCCTCTTCGCTGGGCTACAAACATGTCGATGTCGTGTTCCAACCGCACCGCTATTCGCGCCTGCAGGCTCTGTGCGATGACTTTGCCGATGCCTTTGCCAACGCCGATAAGCTGCTGCTGATCGATGTGTTTTCCGCCGGCGAGATGCCGATTCCGGGTGTTACCTCCAAGATGCTCGCAGATACCGTTCGCGCCAAGCACCCCGGCAAGGAGGTCGTGTACTGCTCCAGCCGTCTTGAGCTCAACCAGGAGCTTGAGAAACTCGTGGGCGAGGGCGACCTGCTGCTCACCATGGGTGCCGGCGACGTTACGACCGTCGGTCCCGAGTTCATTGAGTATCTGACTGCCAAGAAAGACGCTTAACCTCTATGGGTCTCTTTAACGCCGTCATGGCGCTTTCGGGCATGATCGACACGGACGTGGTCGAGGACGAACGTCTTGCACGCCATACAAGCTATCGTATCGGTGGCAAGGCCGACCTCTTTGTGACGTGCCATAGCTACCATGCCCTGCGTCGCGCCGTGGCGGTGCTCGACCGCGAGCAGGTGCCGTGGGTGATTATCGGCAAGGGGTCCAATCTGCTTGTTGCCGATGCCGGTTATCGCGGCGCCGTTATTTCGCTGGGACGTGAGTTTCAGCGCACGGTTGTTGCCGAGGACGGCTGCACGCTGACCGTTGGTGCGGGCGTGATGTTCGCGCGTTTGGTCAACGACGCCTTGTCGCGCGGGCTTTCGGGCCTTGAGTTCGCGGTCGGTATTCCCGGTTCGGTCGGCGGCGCCGTGTCCATGAACGCAGGTACGCGGAACGAGTGGATCGGTTCCCTTATCGAGGACGTGGTCACGTTTGATCCGGCGTCCGGTATTAAGCACTATGCAGGGTCCGAGATCGCTTGGGGGTATCGCGAGTGCAGCTTGCCGCGTAATGAGATCATTCTCGAGTGCGTGCTTAAACTCAAGCCCGCGCCCAAGGCCGACATTCGCGAGCGCATGGAGCGGTACCTGACGCGCCGCAAGCGCACGCAGCCCATGGGCCGTGCATCCTGCGGATCGGTCTTTCGCAACCCGTCCGATGCAAGCGTGGGCAAGTTGATTGAGGATTGTGGATTAAAGGGTTTTTCGGTTGGCGGTGCGGAAGTTTCGCCCGTACACGCTAATTTTATCGTTAATAACGGAACCGCCTCGGCCGATGACGTGGCCGCGGTTATCAGGCATGTGCACGGAAAGGTGAGGGAGGCGTATGGCATCGAGCTCAGACCGGAAGTTAAATTCCTCGGCTTCTAGAGCATCGAAACCAACCTTCCGCCGCGCCGGAGGGCGTTCCGGCGCACCTGCCCAGCCTCAACATAAGCCCGCCATGCCCTCCAAGTCTGTTGGGTCCGTTCGTCCTGCCAAGCGCCCGGTCGTCGGCTCGCAGCTGGGAGGACGCCCCACTTCTAAAAAGACGAGCCGTCCGGCTCCGCGTCCTTCGGTGACGCCCAAACCGGCGATGGGCACCAAGACCTCCCGACCCATGGCGACGCCCAAGCCTTCGCTGGGAACTCGTGCGCCGCATGCCGGCCGTACGTTGGCTGGCGCTAAGCCGCGTTCACTGACATCGGTACCCGCCGCCAAGGCGTCTTCGGCAAAAAAAGGCATCAATCCTCTGTCATCACTGGGTGCCATGGCAAACAAGACGACCGACGCCGCTTCTGCCATGAAGGGTAAGGGCAAGATCGCGGGCGGCATCCTGGCAGCCGTGGCCGTACTTGCCATTGTTGCCATCGTCGTCATCAACTCTGGCCTGTTCGCCGCCACCGATATTCAGATTCATGGCAGCGAGCATGTGACCAAGCACGACGCCATGCAGCTCACCAGTCTTCCCGAGAACACGTCGCTCTTTAACGTGGATCCCGATCGGATCACCGAGGGCCTCAAGCAAAACCCGTGGGTCTCGGGCGTGGATGTCCAGCGCCAGTTTCCCCATACGCTTATCATCACGCCGACGGAGCGCAAAGTTATCGCCATTGCGTATATCAGCTCCGACGACCTTGCCTGGGCTATCGGAGACGATGACACCTGGATCGCTCCGCTGTCGACGTCTGTCGAGGTGGACGACCAGGGGAACGTCATTACATCGGGGGAGGGCGCCAACACCCTGACCGGCATCGATGCGGCCCTGGCGCTTGCCAAGCACTACGGCGCCGTGCTGTTGACTGACGTCTCGGCCGATGTCGCACCGGTTTCGGGTCGGGCGGTGAGCTCCAAGGCCGTCAAGGCCGGCCTGGATTACGCACGAGGTTTTTCGAGCGAGTTCTTGGACCAGGTGAAGGATATTTCCACGCCTTCTGTTGAGGCTATCTCGGCAAATCTCGACAACGGCGTCGAGGTGTCGCTGGGCGATTCGGATGATATCGCCAAGAAAGAACGCATCGTGACCAAGCTGCTTTCGCAGGTAGAGGGCGTAACCTATATCAATGTGCGCTCTCCGGGCAACTACACGTTTAGGAACGCACCGACCGCCTAGCATACTAAATGGCTTTGTTGAGGGGCCATGCCACGCCGTTTATCTGGTTTGTTTGGTTTTCACGGTCATTTATTTGACTGAAACGTTCATAATGTGCAAACATAATACGGTTTACCTTTGCATTTACTTTCAACCTGAAGGTTAATGTGCGCAGGGGTCAACCCATGCTATGGCTATAACCTTTGTTCGGAGGACCGACATGCACGAGACAGAGATCAACAACTACCTTGCCGTCATTAAGGTGGTCGGCGTCGGCGGCGGCGGTACCAACGCGGTCAATCGAATGATCGAAGAGGGCATCCGCGGCGTCGAGTTTGTTGCCATCAACACCGATGCTCAGGCGCTCGCGATCTCTGATGCCGATATCAAGGTGCACATCGGCACCGACCTTACCCGCGGCCTGGGCGCCGGCGCCAACCCCGAGGTTGGCCGCAAGGCTGCCGATGAGTCCCGCGACGATATCGCCGAGGCGCTCGCTGGCGCCGACATGGTGTTCATCACCTGCGGCGAGGGTGGTGGTACCGGTACCGGCGCCGCTCCCATCGTTGCCGATATCGCGATGAACGAGGTCGGCGCGCTGACCGTCGCCGTCGTGACCAAGCCCTTCACCTTCGAGGGTCGCAAGCGCAAGAAGAGCGCCGAGGAGGGCATCAAGACCCTCTCCGATTGCGTCGACACCATGATCGTTATCCCTAACGACAAGCTGCTCGACATCGCCGAGAAGAAGACCACGATGCTCGAGGCGTTCGCGATTGCCGATGGTGTCCTTTCCCAGGGCACCCAGGGCATCACCGACCTCATTACCGTCCCGGGTATCATCAATCTGGACTTCGCCGATGTTAAGACCATCATGAAGCAGGCCGGTACCGCCATGATGGGCATTGGTACCGCTTCTGGGGATACCCGTGCCGTCGACGCTGCTCAGCAGGCTATCTCCAGTCCGCTGCTCGAGAGCTCCATCGATGGCGCCACGCGCGTCCTGCTTTCCATCGCCGGCTCCAAGGACCTGGGCATCCAGGAGATCAGCGACGCCGCCGACGTTGTCGCCAATGCCGTCGACCCCGAGGCCAACATCATCTTCGGTACCGTTGTTGACGAGTCCCTGGGCGACCAGGTGCGCATCACCGTTATCGCTACGGGCTTCTCCGACTCCAACGTCAACCGTCAGGACGAGCTCTTCGCTGCTCAGCAGTCCCAGAGCAAGGCCGCTGCTTCCGCTGAGCCGCAGCGCACCGCTCCGGCTGCCAGCCCCGCTCAGGCTGCCCCGACTCGCAACGTCGGCGGTACCGAGCTGCCCAACTTTGGCAACGATCAGTTTGAGCTTCCCGACTTCCTCAAGCGCGGCAGCTTCTAAGTCGTTCTTCGCATTGTTTTGCACAGGGGCGCGTCCGTATGGATGCGCCCTTTTTGTTCTCGTTTGTAAACGAAAGCCTCCAATCTCCTTACGTTCCCTTTACGTTTGGTCCCTACCGCTGCGGGTATCCTTTTAAAGAAGTATGACAGCCGTATAAACACGGACTGCGCGGCGACGCCGCGGTACTTGTTGTAATAGGAGGCTTTAGTATGGCAGCACGTGCGGACAACGTTTCGCGTGTCGACCATGATGGAGTTACGTTGGTGGAGGGTTCGACGACCGATGTTCGTTTTGCCTTTACCGAGCGCACCGGCGGTGTTTCCGAAGATGCGTACTCCTCACTCAATCTGGGCTCGCATGTAGGCGATGACCCCTTTGCCGTTCAAGAAAATCGTCGTCGAGCGCTCGAAGCCATGGGCGCCGCTGAGTGCGAGCATAATCTGCTCGTGCCCAATCAAGTACATGGTGACCACGTCGTGACGGTGACCTCGAACGGTGCCGATGATCTCGAGAACATTCGTGAGCAGATTGCCGAGGGCTGTGATGCCCTCGTCTGTACGGCCCATGAGGTGCCCGTGATGCTCTGCTTTGCCGATTGTGTTCCCGTGGTGCTGGTGGCTCCCGGCGGCTTTGCCGTGGTGCATTCTGGCTGGAAGGGCACGATTGCGCGTATTTCCGCCAAAGCCTGCCAGGCGCTTTGTGAGGCGGCTGACTGCACGCCGGAGGACATCTCTGCCTATATTGGGCCCCATATCCTGGGCGACGAGTATGAGGTGTCCCAAGAACTTATGGATCGCTTTGCTGCCGAGTTCTCGTGCATCGATGCTACTGCTTCTCGCATGCTCGATCTTTCCGCCGCCATTCGCGAGGCGCTGGTGGATGCCGGTGTCGATGTGAACGGCATTGTGGACACCAAACTTTCCACCGTTCGTCAGAACGACCGCTTTTATTCCTACCGCAACGAGGGCGGCACCTGTGGGCGCCATGCTGCGATCGGCGTGATGCTATGAGAAAGATCGCATCGGTCCTGAGTGCAGCAGTGCTCACGCTCACGCTGTGCGCCTGCTCCTCGGGATCTTCTACCTCTTCCATCACCGTTGCCGGCTCTACGACGTGCCTTCCCATTGCCGAGATCGCGGCCGAGGGCTTTAAAGAGGAGACCGGCATCGACGTGCTCGTCTCCGGCCTTGGCTCATCTGCTGGCATCGAAGCTGTTAGCGCCGGCACCGCCGACATCGCTAGTTCGTCTCGTGGCCTCAATGCCGACGAGCAGGATTTGGGCCTGACCCCGATCGTAATCGCACACGACGGCATTGCAGTCATCGTGAACGACGACAACCCCGTCGATAACCTCTCGACCGAGCAGCTCCGCGATATTTACGCCGGCAAGATCACCAACTGGAAGGAAGTTGGCGGAGAGGACCTGAAGATCCAGGTCATCAACCGAGACGAGGCGTCCGGCACGCGTGAGGCCTTCCGCACCATCGTGATGGACGGCACCTCCTTCGATCGCCGCTCGGCCGTTCTTTCGGGCACGGGCCAGGTGCGTGACGTGGTATCTCGTTCGCGCGGGGCCATCGGCTACATTTCGCTGGGCTTCGTCGATAGCCTCAACGCCAAGACCTCGGTCAAGGCCGTCTCGGTCAATCATGTCGAGGCATCCGAGAAGACGGTCGCGAGCGGCGGCTATCCCATCTCGCGCGACCTTTACTTCTTTGTGAAGGGTGCGCCTTCGCAGCAGGCGCAGGATTACATCGACTACGTGACGTCCGAAAAGATGGACAAGCAGATTCGCGAGGCGGGCTTTATTCCCGTCACCAACGACGAGAAGGGGAGTGAGTAGCATGGAAGCACAGGAAAACTCCCAGACTGAGCAGAATGCTCAGGCGCCCAAGAAGCGCGAGCTGGCGCTCGTATCGCGCAGTACCTATATCAAGGAGAAGGCGCTGCAGTGGATCTTCTTTGCCTGCGCGTTCTTGGCGGTCGTTACCGTCATCCTGATTTTTGTCTTCACCACGTACTCGGCGCTGCCCGTCTTTACTGACATCGGTCTGGCGGACTTCTTTAGCTTTACGTGGGCGCCCTCTGAGGGCCACTACGGCATCATGTCGCTGCTTGCCGGCTCAGGTCTGGTGACCGTCGGTGCGCTCGCCATGGGCGTGCCGCTAGGTGTGGGTACGGCCGTATACCTGGTCGAGATCGCCGGTAAGCGCGTGCGCAAGCTTATCAGCCCTGCCGTTGACCTGTTGGCCGGCATCCCTTCTATCATCTATGGCTTCTTTGGAATGATCATCATCCGTCCGTTTATCGCGCAACTGACCGGCGGTCTTGGTTTTGGTGCGCTGACGGCGTGGTTCGTGCTCGCCATTATGATCGTGCCCACCATCACGACGCTTACCATCGATGCCCTCAATTCCATTCCCATGGGCATTCGCGAGGCGTCGTATGCCATGGGCGCCACCAAATGGCAGACCATCTATAAGGTCGTGTTACCTGCCGCCAAGCTGGGTATCGTGGATGCCATCGTGCTGGGTATGGGCCGTGCCATCGGCGAGACCATGGCCGTGCTCATGGTCGTGGGTAACGCCCCGGTTATTCCCGACAGCATTGCGAGCCCCATCTCGACGCTCACGAGCCAGATTGCGCTCGACATGAGCTATTCCTCGGGTCTGCACCGCTCGGCGCTGTTCGGCATGGGCGTGGTCCTGTTTATCATCTCCGCCACGCTGGTGGGCATCGTCCGTCTGATTTCCAAGAAGAAGAGGGGGTAGGCTATGTCCGATTCCGTTGACACGACGGTCGATACGACCTCGTCGCGCGAGCGCATCAAGCGTGCCCTTTCCCACGGCAAGAAGGGCCGCATCAACAAGGACCTGTCCAACAAGATCATGCTTGGCGTGTTTCGTGCCGCTGCCTACATCACCACGCTGGTGCTGGTCGCTATCATCGCCTACGTGGTCATTAACGGCCTGCCACATATCTCGCTCGACTTTATCTTCGGTTGGCCCCAGGGCGTCAACGCCGAGGGCGGAATTTGGCCCACGATCGTCTCGACCGTCTACGTGACGGCGCTCGCCATGCTTGTCTGCACGCCGATCGCTGTGCTGGCAGCCGTCTATCTGGCCGAGTACGCCAAGCAGGGCAAGATCGTCGAGCTCATTCGCTACGCTGCTGACGCTTTGGCCTCGGTGCCCTCCATCGTTATGGGCCTGTTTGGCTACGCCTTGTTTGTCGAGGCTATGGGTCTTGGCCTTTCGATGGTCTCGGCCGCTCTGGCACTCGCGCTCTTGATGCTTCCCATTGTCATGCGCACCACCGAAGAGGCCATTCGCGCCGTTCCACGCTATATCCGTTGGGGCGCGTACGGTCTGGGCGCCACCAAGTGGCAGGTTGTCTCCAAGATCGTGCTTCCTTCTGCCTTTGGCCGTATTGCCACGGGCATCGTCCTCGCCATCGGCCGTGCCATTGGCGAGACCGCGGTGGTGCTCTACACCATGGGCCAGGCCATAAATCTACCTATTTCGCCGCTCGATTCCGGCCGCCCCATGACGGTTCACCTGTACCTGCTTGCCAACGACGGCATCAACATGAACGCAGCCTACGGCACCGCGCTCTTGCTGATGGTGATCATTTTGGCCTTCAACCTGTTTGCGCGCTTCCTGTCGCGCAAACGTCGCTAGTTAAGGAGTCCCATGTCCGTTTATCAGTCCGCTCCCACGCTGGAGCAAGCGGCCATTACGGCCAAGGATTTCAACTTTTGGTACGGTGACTTTCATGCGCTGACGGGGCTCGACCTCAACATCGCCAAAAACGCCATCACCTCCTTCATTGGCCCTTCGGGCTGCGGCAAGTCGACGTTTTTGCGCTGCATCAACCGCATGAATGACCTGATCGAGGGTACGCGCGTCGAGGGCACCATGACGCTCGACGGCAACGATATCTATGCCGAGGGCGTCGACCCGGTCGACCTCCGTCGTCGCGTGGGTATGATCTTTCAGCAGCCCAACCCGTTTCCCAAATCCATCTACGAGAATGTCGCCTTTGGCCCTCGTCTGCAGGGCGTGACTAGCAAAAGCGACCTCGATGACATCGTGGAAGAATCGCTCAAGCGCGCCAACCTCTGGAAAGAGGTATCCAATCAGCTCAACAAGGATGGTTTGGCGCTCTCGGGCGGTCAGCAGCAGCGTCTGTGCATCGCGCGTGTGCTTGCGGTGCAACCCGATGTCCTTCTGATGGACGAGCCCTGCTCCGCCATCGACCCCACGTCCGTCTCTAAGGTCGAGGATCTGATGGCCGAGCTGGCGCCCGAGATGACGATCATCATCGTCACGCATTCAATGCAGCAGGCAGCTCGTATTAGCGATTACACCGCATTCTTCTTGCAGGAAGTTGCCGGCGAGCCCGCCACGCTCATCGAGTATGGTCAAACCGACGCGATCTTCACCAGCCCGGTGGACTCGCGGACGGAAGACTATATCACCGGCCGCTTTGGCTGATCGGTGTGACTAGTCCCAAGCCGATCGGACCTGGTCCGGTGCGTATTCACTGTGCGGGCGGCATGACCGCACCCAACTGATTGGAGTGAACCATGCGCAAACTGTTTTCCCGTCAGCTCATCGAGGCCCGCCACGAGATGCTGAGCATCTACGAGGCCGTCGATCTGGCCCTCCACGATGCCGTTAAGGCCTATGTGACCGACGACCGCAAGCTCGCCACCAAGACCAAGAAGCGCACGCTTTCGATTGACGCGCGCTGCGCTAACTTGGAGGCCGTGTGCTACAACCTGATCGCCACGCAGTCACCGGTCGCCTCCGACTTCCGCTTGCTGCAGACGATCATCTACGTCGACTTTAACCTGCAGCGCATGACCGATAAGGTTCGCCAGATCTGCCGCGCCACGCGTCACATGGTCAAGGCCGACATCTCGCTGCCCCAAGAGCTCGTCGGTACGGTTGAGGCCGAAGCCGAAGCTGTTTACCAGGTGCTGGGCTCTTCGCTTTCCGCGCTCGTCACCAATGATATGTCCATCATCTGCAACTTGGCCGTCGAGGACGAGCCAGTGCACGCCGCCTACGAGAAGTTCTTCCGCACCTTTAACCGTATGGATACGGGCGACTTTATGGACGACGACAGCAACTATGACGACCTGCGCCGCGCCATCATGGTTTCGCGCTACCTCGATCGCATTGCCTCGATTTCCATCGATGCCGCCTGCCGTCTGACCTTCCTGTTGACCGGACAGCGTATGACTGCCGGCGATATCGCCCGCACTGATGAGGATGAGCTCGAGAGCATGCGCGTGCCTTCGGGCGAGGGTGTTATCATGAGGCCCGCCGTCGATGCGCGCTACGTTGCCAAGGTGCCCGCTAACGAGGTCAGCGAGGGTCTTCGCTGCCTGCTCGATCATCTTGAGGACGAGGACGATGGCGAGGACGACGAGGAGTAAATAACCCCGTTCGTCGAAAGATTGTAAATACCTAAGTGAGCGCGGCCTTGCACATGCGGGGCCGCGCTCTTGCGTTAGCATGGGACTACTTGTTTGGCTGTCAGCGGAGGCGATTAGCAATGGATAACTATTTGGACTTGATGCGCGCTCGCCGCGAGCAGATTCTGGAACGTTTTTATGCGGCGCTCGATCGCGCAGGCCGTCCCCACGACGCCGCGAGCCTCATTGCCGTGTCCAAGACCGTTGGTGTCGATGAGACCGTTGCCGCCATCCAGGCGGGGTATCGCCATTTTGCCGAGAACCGCCCACAGGAGCTGGTTCGCAAGCTCACGGGTCTGGCGGAGCATCCGGAGTTGCCCGAGGTGCGCTTCGATATGATCGGCAACCTGCAGACCAATAAGATCAATGCGGTGCTGGGCTCAGCCGAGCTGATTCACTCGGTGGGTTCGCTGCATCTGGCGCAGGCGATCTCGAGCCGTGCTGTCCGCAAGATTGAGGCAGGTGAGCTCGCCGGCCCCCAGCGTGTGCTCATTGAGGTCAATGTGAGTGGTGAGGAGTCGAAGGGAGGCTTTTCGCCCGATGAGATTCGCGCCGCCGCGGGTGAGCTTGCGGAACTTGAGGGAATTTGCGTTCAGGGGCTTATGACTATGGCGCCCCGGGGGAATAAGGATGTGGCACGCCGCACCTTTGCGGGGCTTCGTGAGCTGAGGGATGAGCTGGAGGCGGCGCATCCCGATTTGAACCTGCCTGAGCTTTCCTGCGGCATGAGCGAGGACTTTGAGCCTGCCCTTGAGGAGGGCTCTACGCTCGTTCGCCTGGGCAGGGTAGTATTTAGCCCGGAGTTTGCAGTAAAATAAGGTTCTGAAGTGCGCACTGATTATCGGGGCGCCTGCACTAAACCGCGAGAGGACACAACCATGGGCTTCCTTGACGAGATTAAAAATAAGATGCACTTGGGCGGCCAGCAGGGTTACGACCAGGGTTATGGCCAGGACGACGACTACGGCTACGATGACGGCTATGACGATAGTTATCAGGGCAACGGCTACAGCGGTGCTTCGGGCGAGGGCTTCTACACCCAAGACGAGCCGAGTAACGGCCTGCTTGGTCAGACGCGCCGTGGTGAAGCTGAGTCGGTTGCCGTGTATACGCGCTCCGGTCAGCTGGTCGGCGATGACTCCCGCCATGCCACGACGTATAACCCGCCTTCGCGCTCGCAGGACAGTGTTGCGAGCGGTTATCGTCCTGGTGCCTATGACACGCCGTCGAGCTACGCCGAGAACACCCGCGCCCGTGCCGCCGCTGCGCCCGCGCCTGCACCGAGCGATGCCTCGGCCTATGCGAGCAATATCATCAACGCCACGCCGCAGCTGCCGGCCTATGTCCTGCGCCCCGAGAGCTATGACGACGTGGAGACCGTGGTGCGCCGCGTTCGCACCAAGCAGCCTGTCGCACTGATTTTTGTGGGCGTACGCACCGAAGTTGCCAAGCGCGTCTTGGACTTCTCTTACGGCTTTGCCTGCGGTCTGGGTGCCACGGTCAAGGAGGTGGGCGACCGCGTGTTCATGGTGCTGCCCGCCGGTTGCGAGGTCAAAGATTCCGATCTCAAGAAGCTTCGTGCGGACGGCTACCTTAAGTAAAGACAAGACGAGGAGATTCCCATCAACATCTACACTATCGTCCAGCTGGTCAACACGCTGTTCAACTTCTATTCCACGCTTATTGTCGTCTACTGCTTTATGACGTGGATTCCCATGAAGCAGGGTGGTTTGCTTCGGGATATTGCCGCGGTGCTTGATAGCGTGTGCGGTCCGTGGCTCAACCTGTTCCGTCGTTTCATCCCGCCGATGGGCGGTATCGATTTTTCGCCGGTCGTTGCGATTATTGCGTTGCAGTTGGTGCAGAGGCTGGTTCTGCAGCTTCTTATAGGTATACTCGTGTAGAACTGACTTAGTAACTTACGTCGGGCGTGTAGCGCCGAGGCGATGAAAAAGGAGACTTGTTATGGCTATTACCCCTGCAGACATCCAGGCTCAGACTTTCTCTGAGGCCAAGCGTGGCTACGATCCTGCCGAGGTCGACGTCTTCTTGGAGACGCTGTCCTCCGAGGTTGACGCTATGCTCGCTAAGATCGTCGACCTTAAGGGTCGTCTGACTGCTACCGAGCAGCAGCTTGCCGATGCGCAGGCTCAGCTTGCCCAGGCTCAGGATGCCCCCGCCCAGGCCGTTCCTGCCGCCCCCGTGGCTGCTCCCGCCCCTGACTTCTCCGCTCAGGAGCGCCAGATTTCCGCTGCCCTGATCGCTGCCCAGCAGACCGCTGAGACCATCGTCAACGATGCCAATGAGAACGCTGAGCGTATTCGCAACGAGGCTGACGCCAAGGCCCGCGAGGTTATCCGCCAGGCTCTGACCGAAAAGCAGGCCGAGCTCGAGGAGATCGATCGTCTCAAGGCTTCTCGTGAGGAGTTCAAGGCCGAGTACCTCAAGCTCATCCAGCACTTCATGGACGATGCCCAGAACTCCTTCCCGGCCGACCTCATGGCCTCCACGCCGGTCGGTTCCGCCGCTTCTCCGGCTGTGACCGTTCCTGCTGCCGAGCCGCTGCCCGTCGCCGAGCCGGTTATCCCCGTTGCCGATCCCTTCGCACCGATTGACAATTTCGCCGCCGACGACCTGGACTAACATCCAGCTATCATGTAGCGCCTAGAAAGGGCCCGCAGTTTGCGGGTCCTTTTTTTGTGGCTGTACGCAGTCTGCAAAACAAAACGCCGAGTCCTGCGTTTGAGGGCACAGAACTCGGCGAACCGGTGAGCGGTCAAAGGTAGATTTAAGGCATGTACTAAAAATCTACTTGAGGAGGAAGTCGGGGAGGGGAATGGTACGGGCCTCGCGTTGCTCGGGGTCGGCGATATGGTCGGCAGGATGGCCGCAGACGAGCATGTGATAGGGATAGATGCCCTCGGGCAGGCTGAACTGCTCACAGACCACCTCGGGCTTAAAATGGCACACCCAGCACGTACCCAGGCCCTGCTCCTCGGCCTCCATCATCATCTGATCGCAGACGATCGAGGTGTCGATGGCACTGGAGTTCATCTGGTCATAAGGGCGCACCCAAGCATCGTCAGTAACGCTGCAAATAAGAAAGATAAGCGGAGCCCCAAAGATAGACCCATCACGAGCAAACCGAGGCTGACAAGCAGCAGCCTTCTCCAGAAGCTCAGGCGTATCCAACACCATCACACGGGTTGGATGATTATTACAAGCAGAAGGAGCAATGCGCCCCGCCTCAACAATAGCATCCACCACAGCCTGCTCCACAGCCCGAGCCTCAAATTCACGACAAGAATACCGAGACCGAGCCAGATCCAAATATCCCATAACCAAACCCTCCAAAGTCAGCGAATCAATCCAAAGCAATCCAAAGGGTACCCAAAGCCCCATCCACCCAAACGCTCAGTACAACCTCAAAGTATTCATTCGGGCATAAAAGGTCGCATCAGCCAAGCCACCACCACGCTCAAACCCTCAGCCAAGGTTCCAATGGCAGTACGTAAGGGAGCGGGCCCGACCACTGATGCCTTTTGAACGACTCTGCTTGCAGCCGGAGTGAAAAAGGCATCAGTGGTCGGGCCCGCGACCGGTGGGATACGTACGGCTAATTAACTGTTCTTCATGACAATCGAATCCACAACATCAGCCACATTCTCACAGCAGTCAGCGCAGTACTCCAGGAAGGCGTAAACGTCACGCCAGGCGATGACCTCGAGCGGGTCCTTGCCGTTGACGTGCAGGTTGCGCATAGCGTTGATGTAGAGCTCGTCGGCCTCGGACTCAATCGTGTTGATCTGGATGACGAGTTCGCGCAGGGTCTTGGACTTGCGGTAGTTGGGCAGCTCGACCATCAGGTCCTTCATGGCGCGGCAGGCGTCGGTCACCTTGTGGGCGATCACGATGGCATCGGGATGGATGCTCTGGATGTTGGTGAAGTAGACGCGCTGCACGACGCCCTCGATACGATCGAGCACGGTGTCGAGCGAGCAGCTCATCAGGTCCAGGTCCTCGCGCTCAAGCGGGGTGATAAAGGCCGTGAGCAGAGCGTCCTCAAGCTCATGGTGCTTCTTATCGGCCGCATGCTCGATCGCGTGCATCTTGTTGAGCATATCGTGAATCCTTGCGGGATCGAAGTTCTCGAAAATCTTGGTGAGCAGCTCAGCGGCCTGGACGGCAAGGTCGGCGCAGGCGACGTAGTTGTCGAAGTAGAACGAATCGGGTTTCTTTGCCATGAGTGGGTCCTTTCGAGGCGAAGTCGGGTGGGCGAGGTATTACGGTCCGGATGGACGCTCGGTTTGACTAGATGAACATCATGAACAGCTTGGCCATGACAAAGCTGATGAGTCCGCAGGCGGGGAAGGTGAAGAACCAGGTGAACATCATGTCCTTGACGACGCCGAAGTTGATGGCCGAGAGGCGTTTGACGGCACCGACGCCCATGATGGCGCAGGTCTTGATGTGGGTGGAGGACACGGGGATACCGGTAAGGGTGGCAAGCAGCAGATTCGCGGCGCCCGCGAGGTCGGCGGAGAATCCCTGATACTTCTCGAGCTTGACCATGCTCTGGCCGACGGACTTGATGATGCGCTCGCCGCCCACGCTGGTGCCGATGCCCATGGTGGCCGAGCACAGCAACATGATCCAGATGGGGATGCCGGCATCACCGACGCTGGTCTGGCCGTTGGCGAAGGCCACGCCTAGAAAGAGCACGCCGATGAACTTCTGTCCATCCTGCGCGCCATGCATAAAGCTCATGGCCGCAGCGCTCGCGATCTGAGCGTATTTAAAGAAGACGTTTGCACGTCGCCTATTGGCGGCGGCAAACAGAATCGAGACGAGTTTGCACAGGATCCAGCCCATGACAAAGCCCAGACCGATGGAGAGCGCCAGGCCGTAGATGACCTTCATCCACTCGTGGACGTTGACGCTGTTCGCGCCGCCGAGGGCGATAGCGGCACCGGTCAGGCCGGCGATAAGGCTGTGGCTTTGCGAGGTGGGGATGCCAAAACGCGATGCCGTGGCACCGTAGACGACAATGGAGAACAGAGCCGCGCAGAGGCACGCAAGCGCCATGGTGCTGTTTCCGCCAAAGTCGACGATATGTGAGATGGTGTTGGCGACGCTCGCGTTAAAGTGCGTCATGATGAGCACGCCCAAGAAGTTGAATGCGGCGCTCATGAGAATGGCGGCGCGGGCGGGCATGCAACGCGTAGTGACGCAGGTCGCGATGGCGTTGGGCGCGTCGGTCCATCCGTTGACGAAGATGGCGCCGAGCGCGAGAATCACGGTGACGGCAAGGACTGGGTTCGACACAATTTGGCCGAGGAAGGTTGAGAACGTTACGTCCATATATGGGCTTTCTCGAAGTTTGTAGACACGTTACAAAAACATGATAAATCGTATCACCTCCTGCGGGTTTCTTTACTGAGTTCTGATGGGAGAAGTGAATTTTTGGCACTGAAATTGAATATTAGCCCTGTTGACCGCGGGTATTCTTTTTGCTAACACGTCGTGCGGACGTGCGCATGCGGCCCGACACCCCAAAACCACAGTCTGTTCGCTTTACAACATACAAACATGCGTTCGATAATAGAGGGCATGGAATATCGACAGACAGACGGCAAAACTCGGCGCGTGCACAAGCAGTATGTGGACGTCGTGGCTCGCATCCTCGCGGGCGGACAGGTCGTGCCGGTCACCGTCTGCTGGGTCGACGGCCGTTGTTTTACGATCGACGAAATTATCTCGACCGTTGGGTTTGGCCTGATGGTCCACGGCATCCGTACGGCAACATATAAGGTGCGTTTTGGTGGGCACGCGACCGAGCTGTATCTGGAGGACCAGACACGCGAGCGGGCGGACGGCTCGCAGGCGCACGTGATGCGTTGGTGGGTCTGGGCCTTTGATCGTACGCTTGAGGGCGAGCGCCGTAGGTAAGGACGTACAGCATTCGGGTACAATGGCAGGAATCTTGTCACCTACGGCGCTGTCGTGCGCTTTTTGAAAGGACGAACCTATGAACGATATCCAGGGCTATCAGAACGGCCCCGTCGAGAGCGGCGCAAGCCGCGCCAAGGAGATGTCGCCGCGCGCGTACAATCTCGCCATGTCTGCCCTGATCTTCTTGGGCTTTTGCGCCATGGGCGCCGGCGCCTACTTTACGAGCACCATGTCGTTTGCGCGCATGATGATGAGCGGCGCCGCCTTGCCGCTGGTCTTTGGCTCGTTTATTTTGACCATCGTCGGCATGGTCATGATGTCGGCCGCCGCCAGCAAGCAGTCCGTGGGCCTGTCCCTTGTGGGCTACGTAATCTTTGCGAGTACCTTTGGCCTGACCGCGTCGTTTGGCCTTGCCAACTACGACCTGCCCACCATCAACACTGCCTTTATCGCCACGGCCGCCATCACCTTTGTCTTTGGCGCCTTGGGCGTGACGTTCCCCAAGTTTTTCCAGCGCGTATATGGCATCGGTTTTGGCATTCTGCTCGCCACTATTCTGGTTGAGATCGTGCTGATGTTCATGGGCGTCTCGCAGACCATCACCGACCTGATCGTGATTGTGGTGTTCGCCGGCTTTATTGGCTACGACACCTATGTGGCAACGACGGTGCCGCCCACGCTGCCCAACGCCGTGCTTATGGCATCCAACCTGTTTGTGGACATCATCAACGTGTTCCTGCGCATTCTGAACATCCTCGGCCGTCGCGATTAAAGCGCGGCATTGCGACGCTTCCTGCCGGACACGATAAAACGATGCGACAGGCGGCCCTTCGGGGCCGTCTTTTTTGTGCGCGGCGGGGTATCATGGATGGGAAAAGCCGATAGCGGCAGCGACAGGAAAGGTGGCCATGTATGGCAGACGTCGACAACAGGAACCGTAACCGCAGGTCCAACCGAGCGGGTCAGCCCAATCCCAAACGCGAGGCGCGTGCCAAGGCCGCCGAGCGCCATGTGGCGGCTGTGTCCGAGGCCTGCGCCAAGGACATCGAGCGTTCGCTTGCCGGCGTGTGCGAGTTCGATGGTATGCCTGCCGGTTTTGTCGCGGCGATGAAGGCCAAGGCCCAGAAGGCAGCGGCTGCTGAGGAACATGCTGCCGAGGAGTCTGAGGCCGCCGAGGTCGAGGCTGCTGAGGTTGAGGCTGCGGTCGATGCCGAGGTGGCGCCCGAGCCCGTCGAGGAGGTCACCGAAGCCGAGCCCGCGCCTGCCGCCGAGGAGCCCGCTCCGGTCCTGCCCGAGGTCACCGTGCTCGACGCCTCTGCCACGCAGGCCATTCTGGATAACGGCCGAGGCTACGCGCAGTTCTGCGACATGGCCGTGCTCGCCTTCGCCTCGTTTACCAACCCGGGCGGTGGCTACATCCAGGGCTATCTGGGTCAGGAGGCCACGCTCTGTGCCGATTCATATCTGTACAACGTCCTCGATAAGCAGCGTAAGTGGTACGGCGAGAACCGTCGCCGCAACATCAACTGCGAGCTCTATCGCAACCGCGCCCTGGTGGTGCCTGCGGTGCGCTTCGACCGCAACCACGTGCATGCATACGCCGACGTAATCGTCGCCGCTGCACCCAACGCCAAGCGCGCTCGCCAGGAGTACCGCGTGAGCGACGATGCCTTGCTTGACGCCCTGCGCGACCGTATTCGCTTTGTGCTTGCTATCTGCGATGAGCTGGGTCGCGAGAAACTCGTACTGGGTGCTTGGGGCTGCGACAACAACGGCTTTGACGCCGAGGCCGTGGCCGAGCTCTTCCGCAAGGAGCTCGCGTCGGGCGACTTTAAGGTCAAGCAGGTCTTCTTTGCCGTGCCCTCTACGCGCTGGGACGAGGACTTTGCCAAGTTCGAGCACGTGCTGGCAAACTTCCCCGAGCGCAACGAGGGGTCCTATGCCCAGGTTGCCGCCCGCGCCGCAGCCGCTCGTGCCGCCGAGCAGGCCCAGGCAGCAGCCGAGGACGATGAGGACGAGGACGACTGGCGCAAGTACTTGTAAGCGGTGCGCGCGATGTGATAAGCCAAGCCGACGGGAGGGATCGCCCCCGTCGGCTTTTTACCGAATGGGGAGTTCAAGATGAAAAACGTTCTGTGCTTTGGTGACAGCAACACCTATGGCTATGATCCGGCGGGTATGCGCGACGGCACCGCGGTGCGCTATGCGCAGGATGTGCGCTGGTGCGGCGTGGCCCAACGTGACTTAGGCGAGGGCTGGCATGTAATTGAAGAAGGCCTCAACGGCCGCACGACGGTACGCGACGACATGTGCCATCTGGACACCAATCTTAACGGCATCCGCGCACTTCCGATGCTGCTCGAGGCCCATAAGCCGCTGGACGCCATTGTGATCATGCTGGGCACCAACGACTGTAAGACGGTCTTTAACGTGACAGCTTCCGATATCGCCCGTGGCGCCATGGCGCTGATTCGTGCGGTGCGTGCATTTCCCTGGACCAATGCCGCACCCTGCCCGCGTATTCTGCTGATGGCACCTATCAAGATCAAGCCGCAAATCGCCGATGTATATATGACCGATTTTGACGAGCGTTCCGTCGAGGCCTCGGAGCATTTTGGTGAGTACTACGCACATGTGGCTGAGCAGTTTGGCTGCGACTTTTTGAATGCCGCCGACTTTGCCGAGCCGGGCGATATCGACTATCTGCATATGATGCCCGAAAGCCACGAGAGCCTGGGTCACGCCGTGGCAGCCAAGCTCCAAGAGATGCTCGGTGAGTAGCACGGCCCCAAACCACCACAAAGGTGCCTGTCCCCTTTGCGGTGGTTTGGGCTGCGAATCTTAATACTGCCACATGTGATTGACGGGGCCGGAACCTTTGCCCATGTCAAAGCCGGCGGCGAGGGCGCCCGTTAGGTAGGCCTTGCCGGCGTTGACGGCGTCGGCAAGATCCATGCCCTGAGCCAGCGCGCAGGCGATGGCGGACGAGAGCGTGCATCCGGTGCCGTGCGTGTTGTCGGTCTCGATGCGCTTGTGGCGGAACCACGTGGTGAGTGGATCTCCCAGATGGTTGCCCTCGTCATCGAGTGGCGCGGGTTCGGCCAGTACATCGTTGGCCTCGTTGACAAGATGCCCACCCTTAACGAGGGATGCGCAACCAAAGCGGCGGGTGAGGAGCATGGCAGCATTTTGCTGCGTGCGCTCGGAGTCGACCTCGTAGTCGAGCAGGGCCATGGCCTCGGGAATATTGGGCGTGATGACGGTCGCCAGCGGGAACAGGCGGCGGGTGAGTGCCTCGGCGGCATCTTCGGCAATCAGCCGTGCGCCCGAGGTGGCTACCATGACGGGGTCGACTACCACGTTTGTCGCGTTCCAGGCGCTCAGGCGGTCGGCGATAACATCGATAATCTCGACAGAAGAAACCATGCCAATCTTGACGGCTTTGGGGCGGATATCGTCAAAAACGGCATCGATCTGCGCCGCGACAATATCCGGGGAGATGTTCTGCACGGCGGTGACGCCCAGGGTGTTCTGTGCGGTGATGGCGGTGATGGCCGTCTCGGCATACAGACGGTGCGCCGTGATGGTCTTGATGTCGGCCTGAATGCCGGCGCCACCGCTGGAATCGGATCCTGCGATGGATAGAACGGCAGGTACCTTACTGCGATCCATGTTCGCTCCCTTGTTCGGTCGGAATCAAATGGGTCTATAAGCCAGCATTATAAAGATGCCCGGGCCGACTCTGTGTCGAACCCGGGCGGGCGATGCAATCTTTACGCAAATGTAAGCAAATGTTCACGCGTCAACAATTGACAGGCGCCAGCTCGCCGCCAGAAGCGGCCGCGGCGACAGGGCTAGTCCTCCATGCCGAGGTCGATCGTGGTGCCCTCGAAGATCTTGTTGACGGTGCGGACAGCACACATCTTGCCGCACATGGTGCAGGTGCCCTCAGTGGCGGCAGGGGACTCCTCGTAGCGCTTCTTGCCCGTAACCGGGTCGAGCGCGCACTTCCACATGGCGTCCCAATCGAGCTTGCGGCGTGCCTGGCCCATCTTGTCGTCCATGTCGCGGGCGTGGGGCACCTTTTTGGCGATGTCGGCGGCGTGTGCGGCGATCTTGGTGGCCATGAGGCCGTCGAGCACATCCTGGGCGTTGGGCAGGCATAGGTGCTCTGCCGGTGTCACGTAGCACAGGAAGTCGGCACCGGAGCTGGCGGAGATGGCGCCGCCGATGGCAGCGGTGATGTGGTCGTAACCCACGCCGATGTCGGTCACCAGCGGCCCGAGCACATAGAACGGAGCATTGTGGCACAGGCGCTTCTGCAGTTTCATGTTGGCAGCGATCTCGTCGAGCGCCATGTGACCCGGGCCCTCGACCATGACCTGGACGCCGGCGGCCCAAGCGCGCTTGCACAGCTTGCCCAGCTCGATCATCTCGGCGGTCTCGGTGGCGTCGTTGGAGTCGTAGAGGCAGCCCGGGCGGCAGGAGTCGCCGAGCGAAATCGTCACGTCGTACTCGTGGCAAATCTCGAGCAACTCGTCGTAGAACTCATAGAACGGGTTCTCGTTACCGGTGACCTCCATCCAGCCAAACAGCAGTGAGCCGCCGCGGCTCACGATGTTCATCAGGCGGCCGGTCTCCTTAAAGGTCTTGGTGACTGACTTGTTGATGCCGCAGTGAATGGTCATAAAGTCCACGCCGTCCTCGGCATGCGCGCGCACGACTTCGAACAGGTCGTCCTTGGTGAGCTTGACCAGCGGCTTTTCCATGTAGCCGATGGCGTCGTACATGGGGACGGTGCCTACCATGAGCGGCGTCTCGTCGATGAGCTGCTGGCGGAACTGGCGCGTCTTGCCCGAGTTGGAGAGGTCCATGATGGCGTCGGCACCAAAGTCCTCGGCGATCTTGACCTTCTTCCATTCCTCGGCAGCATCGGCCTTGTCGCCCGAGATGCCCAAGTTCACGTTGACCTTGGTGGACAGGCCCTCGCCGACACCAAAGGCGCGCATGCCCTTTTTGATATGCACGATGTTGGCGGGAATGGCGATGCGGCCGTCTGCCACGCGCTCGCGGATGTATTCGGGGTCGCGATGCTCGCGCTCGGCGACTTCCTTCATCTGCGGCGTGATCTGCCCGGCACGGGCGAAGTCGATTTGCGTGACGAGCTTGGGCTCGGTCTGTGTGCTCATTGGCACGGCTCCCTTCGTTGGCATTACCCATATCAGGTTTGCGGGTCAGGGCGGGCGCGCCCAATCTCAGCCTGCCGTCTTGTCCTGCAAGCTCCCCGTTTATGTCATGGGCTCAAGTATAGCCTGAATGGGTACGATGGGGCCAACGAGCGTGCCTGTGGGGAGGCGAACATGGAAGACAAGCATCTATATCGAGAGACGCAATGGGACGTATCGGCCGAGGAGGGCCGTGCGCACCATGGCCTTGTCGCGATCGGTTTTGCGGTGCTTGCCGTGCTGGTGATTGCCTTTTGTATCTGGACGTTTGGTGGTCGCGGCGGCGCTGCATGGGAGTTCGAGGCTGATGACAGCCTACCGATTATGACGGTGAGGAGTACTGGCGGTAATGCCAATACGCTCGCCGTTCCGGGCGATTATTGGTACCCGCGCGATGAGTTTGTGCAGTTGCAACTGAGTGGTGGGTCCATTCCAGGTGAAGAAATCGAATGCGTGACGTTTGACGCGGCGCTCAAAACGCTCACGGTGAAGCTCAAAGATCAAGGAGATGCGCCCACGACCATGGATATCGCCCTGACGGAATGGCGTCTGGAACCTCCGTCGGGCGTTGCGGTATCCGACGTAGGGCACGTTAAGATTACCTACCAAGATGGCTCGACGAGCGAGATTGCAAAGGCCGATGGCTTGGCGGAGTAATGGGGCGTTTGGAAACGGCGGGCCTATTGTGCCTGCGCGTTCATGAAAACCAGGGTGTTTTTGTCTGAAAGCTCGGGGATGTGCCGATAGCCGATGTTGAATGCGGTAAGTTCGCTTGCATCCTCGAGCTTGTTTTCTGCCATCCACCGCACCATGGAGCCGCGCGCCTTTTTGCTGGCGGTCGACCGTTGGATGGGCTTCCCGTTGCGGATACCCTCGCCAAAGAGGCATGTGACGGCCGTGGCGTCGTCCGCGAGGTGGGGCAGAACGGCTTTGGCATACTCTACGCTGGCGAGGTTGACGATCGTGGTGTTTGAGCCTGCCGGGGCGGTAGCCCGTGCGAGCTTGTCGCCCCAAAACGCGTAGAGGTCTCGGGCATCGTCGACGGCGAGCTTCGCGCCCATCTCCAGCCGATACGGTTCGACGGCATGAAAGGGACGAACGCACCCGTAGAGGCCGGAGAGGATCCACAGGTGGCTTTGCAGCCAGGCGAGCTGTTCGGCATCCATTACCTCGGGTGCCATGCTCTGGTACTGAATGCCGTGATAGGACATGATGGCAGGGGAGATGCGGCGCGCGATATCGGGATCGGCAAGATCGCCGTTTCCCAAGATGGGCTCGAACTCATGCAAAATGTCGAGACAAGGGGCCAGCAGCTTGTTGCTGACGTTCCACAGAGCTTGTAGACCGCTGTCGCCTTCGGTTCGTTCGATGTCCAAGAGCGCATGGTGCAGCTGGGCGGTCTTGCGCGCAAAGGGCGGAATCCCCTGAACTTCAAAAGCATCTTGTGCCGCGCGCATTTGCTTGGCGGGTGAAACGATGACCTGGAGCATGAACTCTCCTCTGCCAAAAAAGAAATTGCGGTGGAATACGGTCTGTTTGGGCTATTGAAAGATCAAATCAATCCGTATTCCACCGCAAGTTATGGGTGGGGTGGATTAGGCTCGCTCGATGAAGGCCTTGTAACCGCGATATGCCTCGTAGATGTCGGCCTTGTTGGCGACCTCCCACAGGGCGTGCATGGACAGGACGGCAACGCCGGAGTCGATGACGTACATGCCGTACTTGGCCATGATGTAGGCGATGGTGCCGCCGCCACCAGCGTTGACGCGACCGAGCTCGCAGGTCTGGAAGTCCACGCCGGCCTCGTCCATGA
>UQWK01000006.1 GCA_900544725.1 uncultured Collinsella sp. | reverse complement strand
GAGTGTTCTGAAAACCAAGCCCGGCCCCCGCCTGTGGTGACGCTGCTGCGAGCGGTCTGCGATGGGGCCGTTGTTGGTTGGGGCCGCTGGGCTGATGTGGGGGGCACGTGGCTGTTGCGGGCCCTGGTTCCGGCGGCGGCCTTGGCGCTTCGCGCCTGCCGCCTTGGGGGACTGTGGGGCGCGGCCGGCAGCGGCGGCGCGTTGTGCCTGCTGCCTGCGGGGACTTTGGGGTGGGGCCGAATCGAAGGTGAATGGTTTTCCGAGAAGTGAACGACCTATTTTGGACCCTTGAAGCATCGGCATATTTTGGCCGCCATTTCCTGCGGTTTTATCGCATGAATCCTGCTGTTTTGCAGTCAAAAAATGCGGATGCTTCGGGGCCCTAGTTTTACTCGTTCACTTCTCGGAAAACCATTCACCTTCGTTTTTGCCGGACATCGTTTTGGGCGTTGCGACTCGGTATCGGCCGATATTGAGAGGGAAAACGCCCTCTCTTGGACAATCGAGTCTGTCCGGACGTATCTGCGAGGTTGTCTGCACAATTCGCGGTATTATGGTGCGGAGTTTTGAAAGGAGCCGCTGGTGGTCACGACGACGTTTGCTTCGCCTTTGGGCGAAATCTTGCTTGCCGCTGATGGCCGCGGTTTGACGGGGCTTTGGTTTGAGGGTCAGGAGCACTTTGGCTCTACGCTGCTCAAAGAGGATGCGGAGTATGTCGTAGGTGCCGATGCGGTTTCTGGTACCGGTGGGATGTCTTCGGTGAGTCCGGCAAATGGCGCGGCATCTTCGGTGCTTGAGCGTTCTTGGGCTTGGCTGAATGCTTATTTTGCGGGGCAGGAGCCTCGGTTTACGCCGCCGTTGCATATGATTGGCACGGCGTTTCAGCGTGAGGTTTGGTTTGAGCTGCTTTCTATCCCGCGTGGCGAGGTCGCTACGTATGGTGAGATCGCCCAGCGTGTTGCGGCTCGACACCGTGTACCGGGAAACGAAGCACCCGTTGTGTCTCCCCGTGCCGTGGGGGCCGCGGTCGCGCGTAATCCCATTTCGATTATCGTGCCGTGCCATCGCGTGGTTGCCGCCGACGGCTCGCTTAACGGATATGCCGGCGGGCTCGATCGCAAGGAGTGGCTGCTTCGGCTTGAGGGCGCGTACGAGGAATAGCGCCAGGGCACTTTGCATAGCCAAGACGCCGTTTCCGTTTGAGACCACCTGCTTGGACATCCATCTACGCCCGCTTCTGCAGGGCGTAGATCGACTTATCCATGTTGAACAGGTAAGCCACGACGCAGACAATAAAGAACTTCGGCAAGTCGCCAAAGCCGAAGACTTCGCAGCCAATAAGGATCGGCGCGAGCAGCGTATTGGTGGCGCTGCCAAAGACGGCTGCGCAGCCCAGCGCGGCGCAAAGCGCGATGGACATGCCGAGTTGAGCCTCGTTATGGCGACATCTGGGTAACAGAAAGGCCCGCGTTCCTCAGAGGCAAGATAGGCAATTCTGCTTCTGAGGTAGATCTCAATTCTGCCGACCGCATCAAACATTAACTGCCGGAGGGCTCGGTCAAATTCATACGTGTAGATGATGGTTTCGAATGTTGTGCCTTCGCGAAAGATGGTAATCCCGGACTTGCATTTGGTTTTGCAGGGAAACCAGTAGGCCGACAGTCTGTAGTGGTCGACTTCGACCAAAGCTCGCTCGAGTTCGCTTTGATCAGAGCACTTAAGACCCTTGTTTTCTGTCAATAGTGCTATTTGTTCGTTGATGGATATCCGCGACTTCCGGTATTTCATTTAAGCCTCTTGATAGAAAAAGAGCTGGAGTTGCGCATCGTTGAGAGGCTTTCCAGCTTTAGCAAAACAAACTTATAAGATGCGACGGGCCGCGTCAAGATAATTACCGGACGGCCTAGGAGTCGGCTGGTTGGCTGGCTTAAAACCTAGCGCGTGAAATGACGCTCCATGCTATTCAGCGCGCTTGATAGGATGACGAACCACAGTCTTAAGTTTCTCCGGTGCACATTTGCGCGGATCGGAGAGATAGATTTCGTGATGTAAGCGGGTGTCTGAGAAGTCGGGGGAATAGCCCTGCTCGGTCGCGTATTCATACATAGCGTCTACGGTTGCCGGCTCGCTGTCATAGGGTCCGGTATGCATGCATTGAACGCAGAGACCCTCGTCAACTTTAAGCAGCTCGACGGCAGAAAAGTCCAGTTTCTTTTTGGTCGTGGCTTCCGCGACTGCCCAGTCAAAATCATCTCGGCTGACGAAATCGGGCAGGCGGATGCACGAGATAAAGTTGAAATCGTCCTTGCGTACATAATCGATGTCGCCGCTCGGGGAGTCTTGCCACCAGAATCCCTCAAGCGGCGGTACTACAAAGTCGAAATAGCCCTCGATACTCCTTGAGCCTTTCTTCGACATCTTGACGGTATAGGCGATGCCGTAAAGCAGTGGCAGGGCGTTTTGATACTCGCCATCTTCGGTATTTGGGTCGCCCTTTCCGCGAACGGCAACGTAGCTCATAGGCGGGACAGTTACGATACTCGGCTTGCTTGCAGGTTTGTAGAGCTCCTTGCATTCCTTCTTAAAGTCGAACGCCATGTTGGCCGCCTTTCTGCGTATTGGCCTGCTTAGATAGTGGAATCATATCATAGAAACGAACAGCTGTTCGAATGATTCGGCTGACAGATAGAGATGCGTGCGTTGTGCCTGGCGGTCGGCCTGACCCCGTCGATGATTTCTCTGCCTTCCCGGCGCTTGCCTGCGCTCCCCGTTTCCCCATATAAAACCTGCCAAAATAAACCTGTCCCTTTTTGGTCGGTGCGAAATGGGTAATACTAAAGAGTTATCCGACCAGATGGGAACCGATCGATGGCCTATATCGAATTCAAAGACGTCATCAAAGCATACGGCGAGGGTGATGCCCGCATTCACGCGCTCGACGGCGCGAGCTTTACCGTTGAGCGCGGTGAGCTCGCCATTATCCTGGGCGCCTCGGGTGCCGGCAAGACCACGGCGCTCAACATCCTGGGCGGCATGGATACGGTAACCTCCGGCACTGTGACGGTGGACGGGCGCGACGTGAGCTCCGCCAACGAGGCGCAGCTCGTGGAATACCGCCGTGCCGACGTCGGCTTTGTCTTCCAGTTCTACAATCTGGTCCCCAACTTGACGGCCCTCGAAAACGTTGAGCTCGCGGCTCAGATCTGCCCCGATTCGCTTGATGCCGAACAGACGCTTCGTCAGGTTGGCCTGGGCGAGCGCCTCGCCAACTTCCCCGCACAGCTTTCGGGCGGCGAGCAGCAGCGCGTGTCCATCGCCCGCGCACTGGCCAAGAATCCCAAGTTGCTTCTGTGCGACGAGCCCACGGGTGCACTCGACTACAAAACCGGCAAGCAGATCTTGCAGCTGCTACAGGACACCTGCCGCAAGCAGGGCATTACGGTCATTATCATCACCCACAACTCCGCGCTCGCGCCCATGGCCGATCGCCTGATCCGCTTTAAGAGCGGTCGCGTGGAGAGCGAGACGGTCCAGCAAAATCCCGTGTCTATCGAGACGATCGAGTGGTAGCACCCATGGACCAAGATCGCCAAAACAGCCAAAACCACGATACGGAGCACGAGGGTCGCGACCGGGAGTTCGCGACCTACCGCGCCGCTCAAAGCTCAAACGATATGGTGCCGACGGTATTTCGCCGTGGCATCTACCGCACGATTCGTGGCAGTCTTAAGCGCTTCCTATCTATCGTGGTCATCACCGCGCTTGGCGTGAGCGTGATGTGCGGCCTTAAGGCAGGCTGCGAGGATTTGTGCGATTCGGTCGACGCCTATTTTGACCAGCAGAATGTCTATGACATTAACGTGCAGTCGACCTATGGCCTTACGCGCGACGATCTTGCGGCTATCCAAGAGGTCGACGGCGTCGAGACGGTCGAGGGCATCTACACCGAGACCGCCTACACCGCCGTGGGCACAACGCGCGAGCGCGTGGTCGTGCAGAGTCTCTCCAAGGAGAACATAGATCAGCCGGTGCTCGTGAACGGCGATTTGCCCGAGAGCGCCGATGAGGTCGCGGTGACTTCGAAGTTCCTGAAGGCTTCGGGCAAAAAGCTCGGCGATACCGTGAGTTTTGCCGCCAATGACGCAAGCTCGTCGAACCAAAGTGCCAAGGATCAGTTTGCCGCGGGTGATTACACCATTACGGCCGAGGTCCTCGACCCCACTGACGTGAGCTCCGACTCGACAGTCAACGCCTTTCGCGCTGCTTCGGCGGCGGACTATAAGTTCTATGTGAGCGAGGACGCCGCGACATCTTCTTCCTACTCTGCGGTCCACGTGATCGTCGAGGGAGCCAAGAGTCTCAACTCCTATTCGGATGCCTACACGACAAAGATCAACGAGGTTAAAGGCAATATCGAGAAGATCCGCAAGGAGCGTGAGAAGGCACGTGCTCAGGAGTTGACGGTTGACACGCCGGCAAGCTTGGATGCGGCCGAGCGCCAGGCGAATATGCTCTTTGGGATTGAACAGGGCAACATCGACCGTATGGCCGAGGGCGGCGACGAACGTGCACAGGCGCAAGCTGACCTGGACCAGCGCCGCGCCGCCGCTGACCAGCATTTTGCCGATGCCCGCGCCGAGCTTTCCGATCTGGGCGAATGCACTTGGTACATCCAGGACCGCGGTAACATCGCAAGCTACTCGAGCGTCGAGAGCGATAGCTCGTCAATTGAGGCCATCGCCACGGTGTTCCCGTTTATCTTCTTTATCGTCGCCGTGCTCATCAGCCTTACCACCGCCACGCGCATGGTCGAGGAGGAGCGCACGCTCATCGGCCTGTACAAAGCGCTCGGCTATTCGCGCGGACGCATCCTGTCCAAATATGTGGACTACTCGCTGTGGGCGTGTCTGATCGGCGGTGTGCTCGGCAACATCATCGGATTTGTGGGCCTGCCGCTGTTCCTGTTTACGGTGTTTGACGACATGTACTCACTGCCCCAGATGCTGCTTTCGTACGACATCGTGTCGTCGCTCGTGTCGGTTGCGCTGTTTGCCGTGGGCGTGGTGGGCGCCACGATTATCGCCTGCCGCCACGAGATGGCCGAGACGCCGGCTTCGCTCATGCGCCCCAAGGCGCCGCGTGCCGGCTCGCGCATCTTGCTTGAGCGTATCGGCTTTATCTGGCACCGCATGGGCTTTTTGAACAAGGTGGCAGCGCGTAACCTGTTCCGCTACAAAAAGCGTGCCTTTATGACCATCTTCGGTATCGCCGGCTGCACGGCGCTCGTGATCTGCGGCATGGGCATCCGCGATACGTCGGTGGCGCTTTCGCCCAAACAGTACGGGCATATCACGCGCTATGACCTGCTGGCGGTCGCCAATCCCGACGATTTTTCGCAGACGTGCGCGGCATTGGATGAGCGCAGTGCGGCCAATGATTCCAACGTGACCGTGACCTCGACCCTGCCGATCATGACCGACAACGTCACTTTTACGTTTGGCGGCAAGAGCGAGACCGTACAGCTCATTGTGATTCCCGACGACCGCACGGGTGACTTGGGTGACTACGTGCGCCTGGAGGATGAGTCCAAAGAACCGCTCGCCTTGCGTGACGGGGACGTGTACTTGAGCAAGAGCTCGCAACTGGTGCTGGGGATTCAGCCGGGCGATACAGCACACGTCCAGGATTCGTCGCTCAATGTTGCCAAGGTCAAAGTCAGCGACATCTCGCTCAACTATCTGGGCAACACGCTCTATATGACGCAGAGTACCTATGAGCGCGCGTTCGGTCGAAGTGCACGCCTTAACGGCGTTTTTGTGCTGCTTAAGGGTTCGTCGGCCGACCAGATTGCGTTTAGCAAGAATCTTAAGAGTGACGGTTGGCTTACCATCTCGAGCACGGCCGAACATTGGCAGAACTACGAGGCGAACTTTGCGATCATCAATTCGGTCGTGGTGCTTGTGACCTTTATGGCGGCGTGCCTGTCGTTTGTGGTGGTGTTTACGCTGTCCAACACGAATATCTCCGAGCGCGAGCGCGAGCTGGCGACCATTAAGGTGCTGGGCTTCCGTCGCGGCGAGGTGCACCACTACGTCAACAAGGAGACGTTGATCCTCACAGCGATTGGCGCCGCTCTGGGCGTGCCGTTAGGCGGCTTGCTGGCCGAGAGCTTTACCTACATCCTGCAGATGCCGTCGCTGTACTTTGACGTCGAGGTCGAGCCGCTAAGCTTCGTGCTCGCCGTGGTGCTTTCCTTTGGCTTTACGTTTATCGTCAACCTCGCCACCAATCGTACCCTCAACAAGATCGACATGGTCGGTGCCCTCAAGAGCGCCGAGTAACCTGTCCTGGGATCCAAGTTCTAGCGAACTGCCGCCACGCCCGCAGCAGTGTTTTTGCATAAACCGCTCCGCCAAATGCATACTTTGACGGGGCGGTTGCTACTTGTCCACAGGTACCCCCGGGGGCGACGTGCAAAATCTGGAGTTTTCAGCATCCCGGAGTCCACGGGTGCGGGAGCGGGCGCACAAAACAGCGCTGGAAACCCTGATTCTGAGTCCCCAACGCCTCGAGGGCCGATCATTTTTTACAGAACGCGGCCTATAGCGCCCGCTTTTCGCCCAAAATCCAGTATGCAGGCACCCTCGGCTGCTGAAAACTCCCAAAAATGCACGCCGCATCCTACCCTAGGCACCCGTAGCTACTCTGCGGGCGCGTGGCCTGATAGTAAGTTGCGGTGGAATAGTTCCTGTTTTATGGCTCTGCTATGCCAAACAGAAACTATTCCAACGCAACATATTGAGAGAGCTCTTGGCTGTTGTGCGTACTGACATTTGTCATGAAATGGCAGGTCATTAGGGGTTGCTACTTGTAGTTGCGGTAGGGTTGGGGCAGATTCTAACTAGAAATGGTGGTCGCTACCGGTTGTTCTCGGCATACTCGGCTCATTCGACTACGGTCGCCACATGAAAGGAACTGCTATGGATCTTGCGATGGCACAGCGCCTCGTCGATCGCCGCAAAGCTGCCGGTCTTTCCCAGGAGGCTCTTGCTGCCCAGTTGGGCGTAAGCCGCCAGGCTGTCAGCAAATGGGAACGCAGCGAATCCTCGCCCGATACCGATAACCTTATTGCACTCGCCGCGCTGTATGACGTGTCACTGGATGAGCTGCTGTATGGGGAAGCGGCTAGTGATGTCGACACCTCGGCCGACGATGCCCCTGACGCAAATAATTCTGACGAGGCTGAAGACACCGAGACTTCTACTGAGCATACGAATTGCGGTGATAAGCCGCTTGTCGATATTTCCCTCGCGCGCGGCATCCACGTTATTGACCCCGACAAAGGCGAAGAGATCCATGTTGGCTGGAGTGGCATCCATGTGGCTAACGAGCGCAAGGGTGAAGAGGTCCATGTGGGGCCAGACGGATTGCATATCGATACGCTAGAGGACGATGGGCACAGCGTACATACCAATGCCGACGGCACCGTTACCATCGACGGCGAGACGTTTTCCAGCTGGAAAGAGGCACACGACAAGCTCGACCATCATGGCAAGCATTTCCACACCAAGATCGGTCGCGCATGGAACGAGTTTCCCTTTCCTGCACTTGTCGTCCTCGCCTATCTCGCGCTCGGCATCATCTGCGGCACGTGGGGTATGGGGCTCTTTCTGGTCTTTCTGATTCCCGTCTACGAGGCGATGGGCGACTTTATCGACCGGCATCATCTCTCCAAGCTGATCGGCGTCGTCTATGCAACAGCCGCCATTGCCTGGTTCCTCTATATGTGGCTTTGTTTGGCACAGCCCCATCCCGCATGGGTCATCCTCATCACGATTCCCTTCATAGAGGCACTCATGTGCTGGTGCCGAAAGCAATGGAAGCGCCGCAAACAAGCCTAAGCCGCTCCAACCCGTCAGCAATGCTTGGCCAACGCCGCTCGCCCCTTCCAAGTTGCGGTGAAATACGGACCGTTGAGGACCTTGGAGCGTCTAACAGCCCCTATTTCACCACAACTCACGAATGGAGCGGGCAATTCCAGCGCAGGAATCGGCATTTAACTCACCGCATGCCGCGAAAAGGGCTCATCTACTACGATGAACTCGATGGGCCCGACCATACCCGCCTTTTTTGAAAATCGACCACCCTTCTACCTGCGGTTTATATTTCACAATGTTCTCCATGGTCGAGGGTGCGGTGGTAAAGGTAGTAGATGAGCCCATTTTGTGGCGTACGGTTCATTCAGGCTCATACTCGAAGACCGAAGACCCCCTCATCCACGACTGCGAGCGAAAATACCAAATAGAATAAAAATCGAATGGCTAAGTCTGTTTGGCGAACGGAGGAAATATGGGCGAGGTGGCTGAACGCGACTGGAAGCTGTTCAAGGAACTGCTCCCAAGATGGCAAGAAAGCTATATGGAAATGCTCATCGGGCAGTACGTCGAGATACTAAATGGCGGCAGCGAAGCGTCCAGTAGATTTTGGGCGTTAGAAAACCGTATCAATAGGGACAAGCTGTCCTCAGGAGTGCTCACAAACGGTATTCGCCGCAGCACAATGCGTTATGAGATAGCCAACTTGCTTTCCGATAACGTAATCGCGCTCGACGACCTAGACGGTTTTACCGAAGACATTAAGAGCTACGCACGACGCTGCGCCGGTCGGTAAGAACGCTGGGCGGCATGCGCACCCACCACCTATTTGCATAAAATGCCACGCTGAATGCATATTTCGACGGGGCGGTTGCTTTTTGCCCACGGGTACCCCAGGGGGCGCCGTGCAAATTTCGGAGTATTCAGCATCCCGGAGTCCGCGGGCGTGGGAGCGGGCGCGCAAAACCACGCCGAAAGCCTTGATTCTGAGCCCCCGGTGTCTCGGGGACCGATCGTTTTTTATAGGATGCGGCCCATAGTGCCTGCCTTTCGCCCAAAATCCAGTATGCAGGCATCCTCGGCTGCTGAATACTCCCAAAAATGCACGCCACACCCCACCCTAGGCACCCGCAGCAAGAAGACGAATAGCTTCGACCTCCCTAGTTGCCGCAGGAGGCCCCAGGGCTTACCTCCCAAATCTTTCCGCAGGACGGAAGGACCCCGCCGCGCGAAGCGCGCAGCGGGGTCCAGACATGTCCGAGGACGATTTGGGAGGTAAGCCCTGGGGCCTCCGATGGGGGCGGTTCCAGCCGAGGCTATTCGTCGCCGAAGCTGATGCCCAGCGCCTTGGCCTCGCGCACCAGATCGCTCTGGGGGTCGACATACTTGAGCTTGCCGGCGACATCCTCGAGCGGCATGTGGCACATCTTGCCGTCGCGCAGGGCGATCATGTAGCCAAACTCGCCGCGCAGGCAGCCGAGTGCTGCCTCGACGCCGCACTGGGTCGCAAAGATGCGGTCCTGAGCGTCGGGCTGGCCGCCGCGCTGCGTGTGACCGGGGATAGCGACACGGGTCTCGCGACCGGTCTTGGCCTCGATCTCCTTGGCGATGTCGTAGACGATCGACGGGCTCGTGCGCTCGACGAGTTTCTTCTTGTACTCCTTCTTGGACAGCGCCGCGTCCTCCTTGGAGATGGCACCCTCGGCGACGGCCACAATGGTAAAGCGGCTGCCGGTCTCCATGCGATGCTCGATGGTCTTGATGACGTTATCCATGTCGTAGGGGATTTCGGGAATCAGGATGACGTCCGCACCGCCCGCGACGCCGGCATACAACGGGATCCAGCCGACCTTGTGGCCCATGATCTCGATGACGAACACGCGCCCATGGCTCGAGGCGGTGGTGTGGATGTCGTCGATGCATTTGGTGGCGACGTCGATGGCGCTCGTAAAGCCAAACGTCATCTCGGTGCCCCAGGTGTCGTTATCGATGGTCTTGGGCAGGGCGATAACGTTGAGGCCCTCTTCGCGCAGGCGGTTGGCGGTCTTGGTGGAGCCGTTGCCGCCCAGCATAAACAGGCAGTCGAGCTGCAGCTTGTGATAGGTGTGGACCATCGCGGGCACCTTCTCGACGCCGTCGGCCTCGGGAATGTTCAGGCGCTTGAACGGCGTGCGGCTCGTGCCCAAAATGGTGCCGCCGCGGGTGAGGATGCCGCTAAAATCGGCGGGCGTCATGACGCGGAATCTGCTGTAGATAAGGCCCTGGTAGCCGTCCTCAAAACCATAGATCTCGATAGGCTCTTCGCTATTGGTCATAAGCGTTTTGACAATGCCGCGCATGGTGGCGTTGAGCGCCTGGCAGTCGCCGCCACTAGTAAGAAGACCGATCCTAAGCATGGTGAATCCTTCCGGGCAAGTTATAACATGCGCATAAGTTTACCCCCGCACACTGTTGATGCGGGGGCAAAACGTGTTAGCTCAAATGTATAGAAATGTGAGTAACATCAGGCGAGCGTAAGGACGACGGTGCCAGCTCCTTACAGCGCGAAGGCGTCGACGTCGCCCCAGTGGCGGCGCAGCGTGATGGCGGCAGCGGGCTCGGTATTGTCAAAGACGACCGACCATTGCGTATTGCTGGTGATGTCTTCCGGATTGGGCTCTTGCGCTGCGGTGCGCAGGGCTTTCCAAGCGACTGCCTCGTCTTGGGCACCGACATGGGCGTCAAGGACATTGGCGATTGCGACGGCGCGCTCTTTACCATGGCCCAGCTCGCCGTTCTTTTGGTTGGGCAGCACTTCGTCACCATAGCAGGCGTAGAAGTTCGTAACCTGGCGTACAGGAGTCGCCTTGCATGCACGGTCGGGGTCGCGCGGATCCCACTCTACTACGCGCGCGTCACCGGCAGCGTCGTTGATAAAGAAGTGGTAATCGCGTCCGGCCATGGCGTGCATGTCGTAGGCAGAAAGCAGGTCTACGGCCTCCTGCGTGGTGGCGGCACGGTCGAGCACCAGACGGATGGCGAGCGAGGTATTGATGACGGGGCGTTGTGTGTCCTGGTCACAGGGCTTGGAATCCAAGGTGAGTACGGCAATGGACACGCCGCATTCGTTAACACCGTCGAGTTGGGCAAACGGGCCCATGAGTGCGGCGGCACGTCCGGTGACGGAGTCAAGCGGAGTGTTGGCGCCCAGGTTATTGAGGGCCGCAAAGCCGATGGAGGCATAGCCGTCGCGCGGGTGATTGCGCACCAGCAGCGCCGAGGTGTCGTCCTTAAAGTCGTAATTGCGACCGGTGCGCACGCGGCCTTCGGCATCTACGGCGACAAAAGCGCTGCAGGCAAACTGGGGCGCCTGGACATGTGCCGGCACACCGGGCAGCACCTGCGCCACCACAGCATCGATGTAGGCCTGGTCGTCGCGCACGCCAGCGGCGATGATGCGATCAAGATCGTAGTCGTAAGCGATGTCGATTGCGTACAGGTCATAGCCATCCACGTAGCCGGTCAAGCGTTTGAGCGACGCGGCGGACTTGATTTGCTTGCGGTAAACGATGCCGGTGGCAGCGGCAAGGCCGACGGCGACTCCCGCGACACCGCAGGCGATGGCAATGTTACGTGGCTTCATGACGGCTCCTCTCGTCTTGTTAGCGTAATTGTCGCAAAAGGAACGCGGGCATGATGGCTCAACTTGGCGAGCGGCGCGGGATTAAACATGGAATGAAGAGCGTGGTGCTGGCGCGTCGGGGTATGCTGGAGGGGTTCATCAGCCCAGCGAAAGGGGAGAGCATGACGGATCAGGAAACGCCCGAGCGCGTGCACGTGACTGCCGACGATATCGAGGCCGCCAACGACCTTATCGACTTTATCGAGGCATGCCCCAGCATGTTCCATACGGCGGCGACCATTATGGCCGAGCTCGACGAGGCGGGCTTTACCTACCTGCCCGAGAACGCGGCGTGGGACATCGAGCCGGGCGGTCGCTATTACACGCAGCGCAACACCTCGAGCGTTGTTGCCTTTAAGGTGGGCGAGGACCTTGCCGCGACGTGGGGCGAGGACGGCGTTGTCGGTGACTATCATTTCCAGCTCACGGCGTCGCACAGCGATTCTCCGACGTTTAAGGTCAAGGCCGTGCCCGAGCTTGACGGCGCGGGCGAGACGCTGCGCCTGAACACCGAGGCCTACGGCGGCATGATCGACTACACCTGGTTCGATCGCCCGTTGGCGCTGGCTGGACGTGTACTGGTGCGCGAGGGCGACCGTATCGAGAGCCGCCTGCTTGCCACCGAGCGCGAGGTCGCTATCATTCCGAGCCTTGCCATCCACATGAACCGCGGCGTCAACGAGGGCTTTGCGCCCAACCGAGCCGTTGACCTGTGCCCGCTCATCAGCGCCGGCGAGCTTAAGCAGGGTGACTTCGATGCCCTGATCGCCGAAGAGCTGGATGTTGAGCCCGAGCAGATCCTGGGTCGCGACCTGTTCCTGGTCAATCGTCAGGATGCGCGCATTTGGGGCTGGGCCGACGAGTTTATCTCGACGCCCAAGCTTGACGACCTGGCCTGCGCCTATACCTCGCTACAGGCATTTTTGGGCGCCGAGAACGCGCACGACGTCTCGGTCTTCTGTTGCTTCGATAACGAGGAGGTTGGCTCCGAGACCAAGCAGGGCGCCATGTCGACGTTCTTGGCCGACGCGCTGCGCCGCATCAACGGATCGCTGGGCTTTGACGACGAGTCGTATCATCGCGCCCTTGCCGCATCGATGCTCGTGAGCTGCGACAACGCGCATGCCGTGCACCCCAACCATGCCGAGAAGTGCGATGCACGCAACCAGGTGGTGCTCAACGGCGGCATCGTTATCAAGGAAGCTGCCAACCAGCACTACTGCACCGATGCCTTTAGCCGCGCGGTGTTCCAGGCTATTTGCGATGACGCCGACGTGCCCACGCAGGCCTTCGCCAACAAGAGCGATATGGCGGGTGGCTCCACGCTCGGCAACCTGTCGAACATGCAGGCGAGCATGCACGCCGTGGACGTGGGCCTGCCGCAGCTGGCCATGCACTCAAGCTACGAGACCGGCGGCGTACGCGACGTGATGTACGCCATCCGCGCCCTCACCGCCTTCTACGAGCGAAACCTAACCATCAACGGCGCCGAAAGCGTAGAGCTCTAAAATCGACCAAAATGGGACAGGTTTGTTTTGGCGGGTTTTATCTGGTCAAATGCCAACAGCTAGACGGAACTGTTAAGGCCCTGCAGGTAGAGTCAACATGATCGAGACGTCGCAGGTTGAATAAAAGTCAGCGAGCGCCCGTCATTTGAGCCAAGGTGCCGTGAAATGAAAAGGCGCTGACCTTCTGGTCGCGCCTTTGAAATTGAACGGCAGATTGGCCAAATGCCGGGCGCGCAGCGTCGACCAGTCCGTCGTTCGTTAGAACGACGGAACCAAAGGCGCAGCGTCGACCGGTCCGCCGTTCGTTAGAACGTCGGAACCCTAATGCTCGATCCAGCAGCGGAGTGTCTCGCCGGCCTGCAGGTGACGCAGGTTCTCCGCGGCGATGTCGACCACATTGTTGAGCGTGGCGGCCAGGTGGAACCAGCCCGAGACGTGCGGTGTGATGAGCATGTTGGGCGCATCCCACAGGGGGCTTGTCGCGGGCAGCGGCTCGGGGTCGGTGACGTCGACCGCGGCGCCGGCAAGACGCCCCGATTCCAGAGCTGCAACCAAATCGTCGGCAACCACAAGATCGCCGCGACCGCCGTTGGCAAAGAACGCGCCCGGCTTCATCGCGGCGAAGAACTCGGCGTTCGCCAGGCCGCGGGTCTCGGGCGTGCTGGGCATAAAGGATGCGACGATGTCAGCCTCGGCCAGGCGCTCGGGCAGGGCGTCCATGCCGTCCATGTCCTCAAACACAATGGGGTAGACGAGCGGATGGCGCTTGATGCCGCGGACGTGTGCACCCATGCTGCGGCAGAGCGTGGCAAAGTGGCCGCCGATATCGCCCGCGCCCAGCACCAGCACGTTGGCGTTTTTGAGCGAGGTGACCGCGCCCAAGTCCTCCCAGCGATGTTCGCGCTGCAGGTCCTGGTAGCCGGGCAGGCGTTTCATCATAGACAGCACCATAGCAAACATGTGCTCGCTTACGGCCTGGCCGTAGGCGCCTACCGAGCAAGACAGTTTGGCGTCGGCTGGCACGGTGCCGGCGGCCAAGTAATCGTCATAGCCGGCGGTCTGCAATTGCAACAGCTGGAGATGCTCGCATGCCGTGAGCATGTCAGGGCCGATGTTGCCCAAGATCACGTCGGCATCGGCGACCTGCTCGCGCGTGGCGGCGTCGGAGCTCGTGTAGATAAAGTTCTCGCCCGGAGCGCTCGACTCAAGAATTGCGCGATGGCGGTCGTTGACGGGCAGCAAAACCAGGATGTTCACAAGCAGTCCTTTCCGCTCGACCTGCCAAAAAAGGGACAGGTTTATTTTGGCAGGTTTTATCAGGCAAAACGTTCAAATAAAAACGCCGGATGCAAGACGGGCGTGCCCGTCGGCATCCGGCGCATCCACGGCTACCAGCTCAGCAGCTCGTAGCCGTCCTCGGTCACCACGAGCTGTACCTCGCACTGGGCCGAATCGCTGCCGTCCTTGGTGCGCACGCACCAACCGTCGCCCTTGCTAATCTTGATGTCGGGTGCTCCGGCGTTGACCATGGGCTCGATGGTAAAGACCATGCCCGGGGCCATGATAGTGTCCACATCGGGTGCCTCGGTGGTAAAGCCCACAAACGGGTCCTCGTGGAACTCCTTGCCAATGCCGTGTCCGCCGTACTCACGCACCACGCTAAAGCCGGCGTCCTCGACCGTCTTTTGCACGGCCTCGGCCATCACAGACAGCGGCAGCCATGGCTTGACGGCTGCCAGACCCGCCTCCACGCTGGCGCGGGTGACGTCGACCAAGCGCTGGCGCTCGGCAGAGACCTCGCCGATGCAGAACATGCGGCTCGAATCGCTAAAGTAGCCGTCTAGGATCGTGGAGCAGTCGACGTTGATGATGTCGCCCTCGTGCAGCACATCCGTGTCGCAGGGGATGCCGTGGCAGACGACGTCGTTGATCGAGGTACACACGCTCTTGGGATAGCCCTCGTAGTTAAGGTCGGCCGGCGTGCCGCCATGTTCGATGGTGTAGTTGTAGATCATCTGGTCGATCTGGTTGGTGGTCATGCCCGCGGCGATGTGCTCACCCACGTAATCGAGCGCGCCCACGTTGATGGCGGCCGAGCGCTTGATACCCTCGATGTCGGCGGGCGTCTTGTAGAGCGTGCGGGGCAGAACCTCCCAGCCCTCCTCCCACAGGCGCTCGAGGCGCTCGTCAAAGGCGCTATGACATTTCTTATATTTTTTGCCGCTGCCGCACCAGCAAGCGTCGTTGCGGCCGGGCACGGGTCCTTTGTCATACATGGCTAACTTCCTTTCATCCGCAGCTAGTATAGCCCACCCACGCGTCCATAAAAGTTGCGGTGATATAGTTCCGATTTAAGCGGTTTAACAGCATAAACAGGAACTATATCACCGCAGCTGATGGAGCGGGATGGCGGGCACTAGCTGCTGCGTGGTTTTGCTAGTAGCTCACCTGGCAGGGAATGCCGAGGGCGCTCACGCGCGCGGCAATCGTGTCGAGCACCTCGGGCGCCGCTTTGGCAAGGCCGGCGACCGGTGTTTCGCGCGCCACCGTGTAGATGGTCGCCTCCTGCGGGCGAATGCGCTCGAGCGCCGCGAGCCAAGGGCCGACGTACTCCTCGCCGGTGTTGTCGATGAGCTTGCCCTGATACTCGCCGGTCAAAAAGATCGTCTGGATAATGACATGACCGTCAAAGCTCGCGAACGTCTCGATCTGGTGCTCGACGTCGTAGGGGCCAACGGGCTGGTCGAGCAGTTGGATAAACGCCGGGTCGACGGTATCGAGCTTGAGGATGTTGTCGTCGACCATCATGAGCGCGTCGTGCACCTCGGGGCGGTCGGCGCGCGTGCCGTTGGAGAGCACGGCAATCTTGGTGTTTGGGGCCAGCTGATCGCGCAGCGCGACGGCGCCGGCGATGGCCTGCGGAAACTCCGGCGCGGCGGTGGGCTCGCCGTTGCCTGCGAAGGTGATCACATCGGGGAGCTCGCCTTCGGCTGCCATCTTGCGCAGCTTTGCCTCGAGTGCATCGAGCACCGCGGCAGCCGTGTTATACGTCTCGTGGCAGGGGCGCTCGGCGTTGAGGCCGTTTTCGCAGTAAATGCAGTCGAACGTGCAGATCTTGCCGCCGGCCGGCATCATGTTGACGCCGAGCGAGAGACCAAGGCGACGGCTGCGAACGGGCCCAAAGATGGGGCTGGCATTCAAAAACGTAGACATAGGCATATGCTCCTCAAGACAATTGTGCCTAAGCATAGCATCGGCTCCGAAGCAAGGTGCGGGCTCTTGCTTTACAAGTTTCGTTTTTTCACGTCGCTCATTATGCCGTGCCATGAAAAGCCTCGGGTCGGGTACAGTTAATCTGTTAACAAGGCGTATGGCAATGCGGGTCTATCCAACCGTACTGACGTGCAACTGGATGGGCATTGACGATGGGAACACAGTATGGATTTTACAGTCGAGAATGCGGGCACCACGATCGCCTGCCGCGAGTATGCCGGCCCGGATGCGTCGTCTGATGCACCCGCCTTGGTGTGCGTTCACGGCGCCTGCGTCGACGGCGTCTTTTTTGACGCCATTGCCCGCGAGCTCGCCTGTGACTATCGCGTCATTGTCTACGACCGCCGCGGTTGCGGCGAGAGCGGCGACGCTGCAGACGGGCGCTACGACCTCGCCGCCCAGGCCGCCGACCTGCAGGCTGTTATCGAGCATATTGGCGCTCCGGCAAACGTGCTCGCGCACAGTGCCGGTACGTTGGTGGCCCTGGAGCTTCTCCGTGCAAACCCCGCCATAATCTCGCGTGCGATTCTGCATGAACCCGCCGTGACGGATCAGGGTGCCGGCCTGGGCGCGGCCCCGGTTTTGCTCGAGATGATCGCCGCGGGAAAGGTCTCCAGGGCATTACGGGCCTTCTTGGGCGCCATCGGCGATTCGGACCCTGAGGCCCCCAAGTTAACCGAGGCAGAAGCCAAGCATGCCCTGCGCAACGGCCGCAGTTTCATGGCGAACGAATATGGGATTACCATGACCTGCGTTCCCGATTGGGGCAGCGTTCGCGCGTCGAAAACGGTGGCCGCCGTGCTTTTGGGCGAGCTCTCGATTGGTACGCCCCGCGAGGCGGGAACGAGGATAGCGGCTGAGCTTTTGGACTGTCCACTCGTAATGGTTCCCGGCGCGCACAATGGCCTGCGTGATCGCCCGGCAGCGGCTGCCCAGACTGTCCGTGGCATCCTGGGGCTCTAACACCCGCAATAGCCAAAACAGGCTTCACCCGCAAACGTTTCGGCTGTGTTAACAAATGTGCTCAAAACCTTACGTTTGCGGCTCCAATTGCGCCGTCTGCCAACTCATAAAAATGTAACGGCATTCACGTGCTTACCTGCATCGGCAAGGTGTTACCCTTGTAACATTTGGAACCCACCGCTACTATGCGAAGCTATCGAAAGGGCCCCATATGCTCAATAATCACGAGGTCAATCTAACCGGCGAGGAGGCTGCCGCCGAGGTCGCCCGCGTCGCGAAGACCTACCCCGTGGTGCGTTTGCTGTCGGCCGATCAGATTAAGAGCGAGCCTAACTGCTTGCTCGCCGGCGATCGCTGCCCTTGTCTGCGTCAGTCGAGTCTTGAGGCCTTGGCAGGTTCCGATGATGTATCGGAGCAATTGCTCAACGATGGTGTTGAGTACCGCGCCCGTCTGCGCCCTTTAAAGGTCGAGGGCGAGCCTCGCGTCCTGCTGATGGTGCGTCCGATCGATGAGCAAGAGGCTGCAGAAGAGGACCTTGTCTACACCGACGTGCTGACGAGTGTACGCAATCGCCGATATTACGAGGAAAAGCTTCGTGGCGCCCGCATGAATGCCGGCGTTGCGATGATTGACCTTGATGATTTTAGGGCCTTCAACGATACGTGTGGCCGTCATGCCGGCGACCTTGCACTCGGTGCTGTGGCGACAGCCATACGCAGCGGAATTCGTTCGACTGACGAGCTTGTGCGCTATGGCTGCGACAAGTTTGTGGTCGTCATGCCCAATATTCCCTCCGATGACTTCGCCCGTCGCCTGCATCAGGTATCCGAAGCCGTTCATTCCACGATTATTCCGGGCCATGAGTACGTGAGCTTGACGGCATGTGTTGGTGGCGTTCGCATTCATGGCGAGACGGTCGATGAGGGCGTTGGCCGTGCTGTCCAGTTACTGAGCCGCGCTAAGGCAAAAGCCGGTACGGTCGTGACCGATGCCGATTCCATCGAGGCCTTCCAAAGCGAAAAGCCTTTGGTGCTTATTATCGATGACTCCGAGATGAACCGAGCCATTCTCAACGAGATGCTCAAGGACGAGTATTGCATCCTCGAGGCCGATAACGGTCGCGCGGCGCTCGACATGGTCGACCGCTATGGCGATGAGCTGTCGCTCGTGCTGCTGGATATTGTCATGCCGGGCATAAGCGGCTTTGAGGTGCTGGCCGGTCTGTCGCGCCGATCGGGCATCGACAATCTGCCTGTCATCATGATTTCGAGCGAAGATTCCGATGATATGGTTCTGCGCGCGTACGAGCTGGGCGCCTCGGACTATATCAACCGCCCGTTTGACTCCCGTGTCGTGCGCCGCCGTGTGAGCAACACCATCCGCCTATACGCTAAACAGCGCCGCCTGACGAACCTGCTGTCCCAGCAGTACAACGAGCGCGTCAAGAACAGTCGCATGCTCATCGACATCATGGCCGGCGTCATGGAGCTTCGTAACGGCGAGAGCGGCAGGCACGTTACGAACATCGAGAAGCTGACCGAGCTGCTGCTTGGCTGTCTGGTCCAGCATGGCGGCACGATCTCCCTCGACAATGAGGAGCGCTCCACGATCGCCCTGGCTTCGGCGCTGCACGATATCGGCAAGATGTCGATTGACGATGCGATTCTCAACAAGCCCGGACGCCTTACGCCCGAGGAGTTCGAGATTATGAAGACGCATACCACGATCGGCGCCGACATGCTGCGTGAGCTGGGTAGCCATCACGCCGGCAATGCGCTTATGGAATATGCGTACCAGATTGCGCGTTGGCACCACGAGCGCTGGGACGGCAAGGGTTATCCCGATGGCCTTAAGGGCGACGATATCCCCATCGCCGCGCAGGTGGTCTCGGTGGCTGACGTGTACGATGCACTGACGAGCGTGCGCGTGTACAAGGACGCTATCCCGCACGAGGAGGCGATCCAGATGATCCTGGACGGTAAGTGCGGCACCTTTAACCCACTGCTGCTCGATTGTCTGCTCGAGGTGCAAGACCAAATTGCCGAGACGTTGGCACGCCCCGCTGACGTCGTTGCGTTTCCCACGATTTAGTTTGACCAAAGGAGTTTTTAATCCATGATTTCCATGCGTGAGGCGTATGAGAAGATCGGCGCTAATTATGATGACGCGTGTGCTCGGCTGATGGGCGGGGAAATGCTTGCCCGCTTTGCCCTCAAGTTTTTAGATGACGAGAGCATGGACAAGTTGGAAGCTGCCATGGCGGCAGGAGACGCCGAGGAAGCGTTTATGGCAGCGCACACGCTCAAGGGCGTGAGCCAGAACCTGGGATTCGATAATCTGTACGAGCCAGCGGTCGTGGTGACCGAAGCGCTGCGCGGCGCCGATGCTGTTGACGGCGCTCGCGAGGGAATGCATGCGTTGCAGCAGCAATATGCGGCTACGATGTCGGCCCTGCGCGAGGCGGCTGAATAAGAGGCTGCGAGCCTTGGACTGTGTGCCGGCAGCATATAGGTAATAGGGCGCCCCGCCGGACCATGTGGCCGGCGGGGCGCCCTTATCTGTTATGCGGTTCGCGAGCTAGCGAGCCTGTTTAACCTTGGCAGCAGCCTCGACAAACGACTTCCACAGGTTAAAGTCGGTCTCGAGCGTCTTCCACGTGTACTCAGGGTGCCATTGCACGCCTAGGCAGAAGGGTTGCCCCTCGACCTCGATGCACTCGGGAACGCCGTCGGTTGCCTTGGCGACCAAGCGCGTGCTCTTACCCAGACGATCGACGCAGCAGTGATGTGCCGAGTTGGTCTGGATCAGCCTGTGCCCGCCAACCGCGCGTTCCAGCAGCGAGCCCGGCACGACCTCGACGGGGTGCACGGGATCGTTGAGCACGTGGGTGTGACGCCACTGCGTGCGACCCTCACGCGCACCCAGGCTCGGCACGTCCATGCACAGGGTGCCGCCGGTGGCGACGTTGAGCAGCTGCGTGCCGCGGCAGGTGGTAAAGAGCGGCTTTTTGGCACGGAGCACCTCGCCGACCAGCTTAAACTCAAAGCTATCGCGGATCTCGCAGCAGAGGGTGGGGTCGTAGGGTCGATCATCGCCCCAGCGCTTGGGGTTGACGTCCGGGCCGCCGGGAATGGCGATGCCGTCGGCAATATCGACGTAATGACGGATAACATCGACGTCTTCGGTAATAGACATCTGCAGCGGCAGGCCGCCGGCGGCAAGAATGGCGTCGACAAAGACACTTGCGATTTCCTCGTTGGGGGAGAGCGTCTCGCTCAAATAGGGCTTCGCTTCTTCCCAGCGTGGTGCGACCAGGATAAGCGGGCGGTCGGCGGGATCGACGTCGACGTGCGGAGTGTAGGACGATGAGGTGCGGGTTCCGATCATGGGAGTGGCTTTCGAATCCGGGTGGACATGGTGCAGGGGTGGCGCAGGGCAAACGCTGGTGATGAATTTGCCCGCGTGGCAATTGGGTTAGTGGCCCTTGATGGAGTTGAGGAAGTCCTGGGCACGCTTGGTCTGGGGATGGTCGAAGAACTCGTCGGGCGTGCCGGTTTCCACGATCTGGCCGTCGGCCATAAACACGACGCGGTCGGCCACGCGGCGGGCAAAGTTCATCTCGTGCGTGATGACGATCATCGTCATGCCCTGCTGGGCCAGACGGACCATGACCTCGAGCACCTCATTGATCATCTCGGGGTCCAGCGCACTTGTGGGCTCGTCAAAGAGCATGGCCTTGGGCTGCATGGCGAGTGAACGGGCGATGGCTACGCGCTGTTGCTGGCCACCCGAGAGCTGTGCGGGCACCTTGTCGGCCTGCTCGGCCACGCCCACGCGGCTCAGCAGGTCCATGGCGCGCTTGCGGGCCTCGTCCTTGGAGACGCCCAGCACATCGACCGGTCCCAGCATGACGTTCTGCAGTACGGTCATATGTGCGAACAGGTTGAACTGCTGAAACACCATGCCCAGCTCGGCACGCATGCGGGCAAGGTCCTTGCCTTCCTGCGGCAGGGGCTCGCCCTCGATGAGGATCTCGCCCGAGTCGATGGTTTCCAGGCGGTTGATGGTGCGGCACATGGTCGACTTGCCCGAGCCCGAGGGGCCGATCACAACGACGACCTCGCCGCGATCGACCGACAGATTGATGTCGTTGAGAACGTGCAGGTCGCCATAGTGCTTATCGACGTGCTTGAGCTCAATCAGCGGCTGATTGCCGGTAGAAGAAGTGCTCTGTGCCATGGTGCTTGGCTCCTTATGACTCGAAATGGTAAAGCGTTAGCGGATGATGGTCGCGCCGGTCTTGTGCGAAACATAGACAGCGGCCTTGTTAATCGCGACGTTGATGAGGATGTAGATGACCGCGATCACCAAGTAGACCGATACGAGTGCATCATAGTTGGTAATGAGCACGCGGGCATTTTGCATGAGGTCGGGGTAGCTCACCACATAGGCGACGGTGGTGTCTTTGACTACGACCACGAGCTGCGAAATCAACGACGGAATGATAAATCGAATCGCCTGCGGCAACACGATTTTAAAGGTGATTTTAGCTTTGGAGAGACCGAGCGCCTGGGCCGCCTCGACCTGGCCGCGCGGCACGGCATTGACGCCGGCGCGAAAGATCTCGGCAAGTACGCCGGCCGCAGCGAGCGCGACAGGGAGCGTGAGCATCCAAAACGACGGCAGCGAAATCTTGTACTGAGGCAGCACCAAAAAGAAGAAGTAGATGAACAGAAGGCTCGGCACGCCGCGGAAGAAATCGGTGAGCACGCGGCAGACCAGCTGCAGCGGCTTGATGCCGCTGGTGCGGCCGAGCATAAGGCCTAAGCCTAGCACCAGCGCGATGACGCCGGCGGTGAGTGCGACTTTAACGGTGCCCTCAAAGCCGGCAAGCAAGAACTTCCAGGTGGTGAGGTGCGTAAAGAAATACCAATAGTGGACCGAAAGCTGGCCGGTCACATAAAAGCGCTGCAGTACCAGGACGACGAGTGCGGCGACGGCAACAAGCGAGATGGCGGTGCCGATGCGAATCTTGGTGCGCATCTTGGGGCCGGGAGCCTCGTAGAGCGCATCGCGCATGGTGAGCGCGGAGGTGGGGTGCTTGCTCATCGGAGGATCCTCACCTTCTTATCGATGTAGTTGCCAATGTGGCTCACCACAAAGGCCGTGCCCAGGTAGCCGAGCGCCGAGATAAAGAACGCGGCGACGCCGCCGAGCGAGCGCGTGTTGATATAGCTCACCACGCCGGTGAGCTCCTGCGGCTTAAGCGGCACCTGGCTGCCGAGCGCGGTGGTGAGCATGACGGCGATAAAGAGGTTGGTCATGGGCAGCACGCTCGAGCGCAGTGCCTGCGGAATCACGATCTTGGCGAGGATACGGCTGAAGCTCATGCCCAGCGAGCGGGCGGCTTCCACCTGGCCGACACCGACGGTGTTGATGCCGCTCATAAAGTTCTCGGAGCCAAAGGCAGAACCCAAGAGCACTGTGGCGACGATGACGCAGGTGCGGTAGGGCAGGACGACCTTGAGCGGCGGCAGCGCGTAGACGACGATAATGAGCAGCGCGATGCCGGGGATGTTACGGAAGACCTGGACATACAGGTCGCCAAAGACGCGCAGCGGCTTGAGCGGCGACACGCGCATCACGGTGACGGCGACGGCCAGCACCATGGCGATGGCAAACGACTCAAGCGTCATGCCCCAGGTTGCTAGCAGCGCGTCGATATAGTTCTGGCCATAGAGCGACCAGAGCTCGGAGAGACTCATGCGGACCTCCCGCCGGTAAGGAAAGGGGCTCCCGTGTGTACGGAAGCCCCGACAACTCAGTGAGGAAACAGTTTAGCGCAATAAAGCGCATCGTGCGTTTCCGTATGGTTTCGTAGCGGCCGTTACTAGGCTCGCTGCCTAGGCGCCGATCTCGGGCAGCTCGGGAACATTGGTGTCGCCTGTACGGTCACCGATGCAGATCTGCCACAGCTCGGTCCAGGTGCCGTCATCCTCGATCTTCTTAAGGAAGTCGTTGACAAAGGCGACACCGTCGGAATCGAGCGGCAGGCCGATGCCGTAGGGCTCCTTGCTGCCGAAGGGCTTGCCGGCGATCTTGTACTTACCGGGCTCGCGGACCAGGGCGCTCTGCTGCATGTTGTTATCGATGACGTAGGCGTCAACGCGACCCTGCTGGAGTGCCTGGCGGGCCTCCTCGTCGGTCTTGAACTCCTGCTGGCTGGCCTTGGGGGCGAACTCCTCCAGGATGGCGGGGCCGTTGGAGCCGGACTGGACGGCGACGTTCTTGTCGGCCAGGTCGTCGACGCTCTTGATGTCGTCGTTATCGGCGAGCACCAGGATGGCCTGCTGGGTGTAGTAGTAGGGACCGGCGAAGGAGACGAGCTTCTTGCGCTCGTCAGTGATGGTGTAGGTGGCAAAGACAGCGTCGACCTGGCCGTTCTGCAGGACGGACTCGCGCGTGTCCGAGGTCACCTGGGTGATCTCGACCTTGTCCTCGCCCAGGATGTAGTTGGACAGAAGCTGCGCGATACCGGCGTCGAAGCCGCGGGTCTGACCGTCTTTCTCGTTGAGGAGGGAGAAGAGCGTGGAGGTCTGAACGCCACCGATCTCAAAGACACCGGCGTCCTTGACGGCGGTAGCCCAGGTGCTGGCGGCGATGGCATCGTCATCGGCCTTGGGACCGTTGTCGACGAGCTTGTCGAATGCCTTGGCATCGAGCGTGGTGGAAGCCTCGGTATCCTCGGAGCTCTTGGAAGAGCCGGTGGCGGAACCCTTGTCGGCCTCGGCGCTGGTGTCGGAGCAGCCGGCAAGACCAAGGCCGGCGACGGTTGCGAAGGTGGCGGCGACAAAGCCGCGGCGGTCGAGAACGACCTGCTGGGAGAGGTTCTTGCTCATGGTAGAACACCTTTCTCAAAAAAATCCCTAGCGGTTGAGTAGAGTTATACCCTATCCCGCTCAAATGGGTCAACACGAAATAACTCAGAAACATACTTACCTTATGGGTTATTCTACCTACCATAAAGGGACAGGCACCTTTGTGGTGGTTCTGGCCGATGTGGCGGCATGCCTTACTGTTTTGTCTCAATCTGTAACATCTGCAGCCATTTTTGCCGAGCAACTGTTACAGATTGAGATTTTCTCTTCAGGGGAATTCGAATGTCTCAATTTATAACAGGTAGACGAGGAAATGGGTTCTTACTGTTACAGATCGAGATTTTATTCTTAGGGGAATTCGAATGTCTCGATCTGTAACAGTTAGACGGACAAAAGGTCTCTATCTGTTACAGATTGAGACAAAGGTCAGGGACTAAGACGTCTTGTCTCGATCTGTAACAGTTAGACGGGAATTCGGGCCCTAGATGTTACAGATTGAGATAATTGAGCTGTGAAAACAAAAACCTCCGCGAGGGTGCTTCCCTTGCGGAGGTTTTCTTACTCGTTGAGCAGTCTCACGGTTTCGGCGGCCATGTTCTCGACCGTCATGCCGTTCTGCGCGAGCAGTTCGTTGGGGTCGTAGCGGTCGGGGAAACCCTTGGCGATGCCGAAGGTGCGCGTGCGCAACGGCGTGCAGGCCAGGTAGCACGCGACACGCTCGCCCCAGCCGCCGTCCAAGATGCCGTCCTCGAGGGTGACGACAACGCGATGCTCGGCGGCAAGGCTGTCGAGGAACTCGCGGTCGAGCTCGGTTGCAAAGCGCGGGTTGACGAGCGTGGCCTCGATGCCGTACTCGGCAGCCAAGCGGTTTGCCACGCGTTCGCCCAGCTCAAAGAAATCGCCGAGCGCGAGTACGGCAACGTCGCGGCCCTGACGCACCACGTTGTAGCGAACGGCGCTGTAGTCGGTGTCTTCGGCGGGCGCCAGATCGGGGCGGCTTACCAGGCCAATGCCCGGTACGCGGATCGCCGCGGGATGCTCGCGGTGGTCGAGCGACCAGCTCAGCATGGACAGGTATTCCTCCATGCAGGCCGGCGCTAAGTAGCGCATGTTGGGAAGAGCGCCCAGCATGGAAATATCGAAGAACGAGAGGTGGGTCTCGGATGTGGTGCCAAAGATCGACGCGCCAAACACCAAGATGGTTGCGGGGGCATCGTTGAGGCACAGGTCGTGCCACAGCTCGTCGTAGGCGCGCTGCAAAAACGTGCCGTACACACCAAAGACTGGCTTGGCGCCCGAGCGCGCAAGCGCGGTGGCAAAGGTTACGGCGTGCTCCTCGGCAATGCCCACATCGACGAACTGTTTGCCGGCGGCAGCGCGAAGCTCGGGTGTAAAGCCCATGATGTAGGGCGTGGCGGCCGTGATGCCCACGACCTGCGGATCGCGCTCGATGGCGGCGCTGAGCGCCTCGCCCGTAATGTCGGCATAGGTGCGCGGCGCAGGCTCGCTTGGATGGCCCGGGCAGAGCTTGCGCCCAGTCGCCATGTCAAACGGACCAACGTGATGCCAGCGCTCGGGGTCGCTCTGGGCCGGCTCAAAGCCCTTGCCCTTGGCGGTGGAGACGTGCAGCACGATGGGATGATCGATATTGCGCAGTCCCTGCAGCGCGTCGACCAGGGCCAACACATCGTTACCGGCGTCCAGATAGCGGTAATCGAGCCCCATCGCGCGGAAAACGTTGCGTTCACAGGTGCCGTTGCTGGCGCGCAGCTCGGCCAGATTGCGATACAGGCCACCGTGGTTTTCGGCGATGGACTGGTCGTTGTCATTGACGACGATGATCAGGTTGCTGTCGAGCTCGGCGGCATTGTTAAAGCCCTCAAACGCCAGGCCGCCCGAAAGCGAGCCGTCGCCAATAACGGTGATGACGTTGTACGCGTCACCCGCCAGGTCACGCGCGTGGGCAAGGCCGCAGCCCAGGCTCACCGACGTGGAGGTATGGCCCATGGCAAACAGGTCGTGCTCGGACTCGTCGGGATTGGCAAAGCCGGAAGCCTCGCCATAGCGTGCTGGATCGATATAAGTGTACGCGCGCCCGGTCAGCGCCTTGTGGGCGTAGGTCTGGTGCGAAACGTCAAAGACAATCTTGTCGATGGGGGAGTTAAACACGCGATGAAGCGCAACCGTAAGCTCAACGACGCCCAAGTTGGGGGCAACGTGCCCGCCGACGGCGGCGGAGCTTTCGAGGATTGCCTGACGGATCTCGCCGCAGAGCAGCGGAAGCTCGGCGCGGTCGAGAGCCTTGACGTCCTCGGGCGTTGTCGTTTGCGTAAGCAGCATCGTTGTGGGTTACTCCATGCGAATCGTGCGCCGGCGCTCCCTCGGCCGGCACAATTGCACAAGACAGTCTCGCACATTTTGGCGTTTGATATGTGACGGCGGCGCGGTAATTCGCCAACTGGTGGGGCAAAACGTTTTGTCCGATGCCATACTGATGTGTTCCATGATGTTTTTATCGATTGTGCACAGGCTGTGGCTTGTCGCCGTGAGCCACTGGAAGGAGGCCGCATGTCCAAAACCGCTCGTGCCGAGAAGATCGCGCGCGAAGTCGACCGTGCTGCCCGCCGGCTGGCCCAAGCGGGGCGTTTGGACCTGACGCGCGAGTTTATCCAGCATGGCGATGTGACGGTGTATACGCATGTGACCTCGGTGGCGCGGGCAAGTCTGTCCTTTGCCGAGCGCTTGGGCCGCGTCGGTGTCTCGGTTGACCGCGCCTCGTTGCTGCGCGGGGCCCTGCTGCACGATTACTTTCTCTATGACTGGCACGATTCCGATCCAAGCCATCGGCTGCATGGCTTTCGCCACCCGTTTTTTGCCCTAGCGCGTGCCGAAGAAGATTTTGAGCTGACGTCGCGCGAGCGGAATATCATCGTGCGGCATATGTTTCCGCTGGTGCCGGTGCCGCCGACGTGTCGTGAGGCTTGGATTGTGTGCCTGGCGGATAAATGGTGCGCGCTGCGCGAGACGGTCGCCGGCCGTCTGCCGCGCAAGGACGAGGCAGACGATGGCGTGAGCAGCGAATCGAGCGAGAAGAGGAGAGGGTAGACGGTGGGGACCGCGATCGACATGACATTTGGCGGCGCGACGCTTGCCGCCTGCCCACTCTCGGCACTGGTGCTCTCGTTTGCCTTTTACGGGTTTTGCGGCTGGGCATGGGAATCGACAGTCTGCGCCATGCTCAACCACGGACGCTTTGCCAACAGCGGCTTTTTGCTGGGGCCGTGCTGCCCCATCTATGGTGTGGGCGGCATAGCCTGCTGGCTTTTGCTGCGTGGGATTCCGGATGCCTCGGGCCAGTTTGTCGCCGCGGCGCTTGTATGCAGCGTAATCGAGTACAGCGTGGGCCTTTTGTTGGAAAAGACAACAGGCGCACGCTTTTGGGATTACTCGCACCTGCCGTTTAACCTGCACGGACGCATCTGTCTGTACTGGGCCTGCGCGTTTGGCCTGGGTGCGTTGTGCATTTGCCGTTTAGTGGAGCCGGCATTGCTGGGGCTGCTTGGCCATCTGCCGGTGCTGATTGTGCGGCTGTCTGCCTTTATCGTCGCGGTCGCGATGATGGTTGACGCGGTGTGCTCGTTGGCGAGCTGGCGGCGTCTGTCCGATCAGCTGGAGCGCGTCCGGGCCGACCTTGCCGACCGTATCAACGAGTCGCTTGCCGATGCGTCCGACTCCATGCTCGAACGTATTCCCGAATCGGCAATCGACTCGGTGGCTCAGACGCATATCCGCAGCCGTGCCGTTAACGCGTGGCTGGCCGAGTTGGGCGACGCGACGCTCGATGCCCTTCGTGAGAAGGCTTCGGTGCCGACGTTTATCTCGGATGGTGCTCGCGGCCTGGCGCTTGCCGCCCGCCGCGTGGCCGATGCCGCACCGAGCATGCCTCGCCCGTCGCTCGGCCGCCGCCGCGCCGGCAAACGCGCGAGCCGTCCGGTGCCGAGCGTGTCGCTCAGCCGCCGCGACCTGCGTTTCTTTAATGCCTTCCCACGTCTGCGCATCAACCACTACGAAGGCGTCATTCGAGCCACCAATCTCCGCGACCGCGCCCGCGAGCTGTTTCGCCGCTAGGTGGGGCGGGTGCGCCCGCGGCTTCCTCGCCCCCACGTTTCCCGTTCGTTTCGCGCCCGTTGCCGCGCCGTTTCCAAGATTGCGGCACCGTTTCCATTCGACAACGCAGCGTTTAACAACGCCGTATCTGCTCTACACCAGTTACCTCTCGGCCGCATTATGGGCGCCGACAACGTCCACGCGATCAAGGGAGAGCGAATGTACGATACGGGGTCGACAACGTTTATGCTCATCTGCACCATGCTCGTGTTTTTAATGACACCGGGCCTGGCGTTTTTCTATGGCGGCCTGTCCAGGCGCAAAAATGTCATCAACACCATGCTCATGTGCTTTGGCGCCATTGGCCTGGTCGGTGTGCTGTGGATTGTTGCCGGTTGGTCGCTGGCCTACGGCGGTGACGGCTCGAGTCCGTTTATTGGAGGCGTTGACCAGCTGCTGTGCCTGCCGGTGCTCAATCAGGTGCTGCAGGCGGTTGAGGGCACCGCGTCGGACGGCGCCGTTTACCCGGAGATCATCAACATCGCTTTCCAGATGGCGTTTGCCATGATCACTGCCGCTATCGTCACGGGTAGCCTGGCCGGTCGCGTTAAGTTTGGTGCTATGACGGCCTTCCTGGGCATTTGGCTGCTCGTGGTCTATGCGCCACTCGCCCACATGGTCTGGGGCGGCGAGGGTTCCTTTATCGGCGACATTATCGGCGCGCTCGACTTTGCCGGCGGCGACGTGGTACACATTTCGTCCGGCCTGACGGGCCTGATCCTTTGCTTAATGCTCGGCCGCCGTCGTGGCTTTGGCATGGTGAGCTACCGTCCGCATAACGTGCCGTTTGTGGCGCTGGGCGCCGGGCTGCTTTGGTTTGGCTGGTTTGGCTTTAACGGCGGCAGCGAGTTTAAGGCCGATGCCGTGGCGGCACTCGCCATCCTCAACACCGTGACGGCCAGCGCAGCGGGCATGGTCTCGTGGCTTGCTGTCGAGCGCGTGCACACCGGTCGCCCCACGCTGGTGGGTGCCAGCACCGGTCTGGTCGCGGGCCTCGTGGTGGTCACGCCCGGTGCGGGCTTTGTCGAGCCGTGGGCAGCGCTGGTTATGGGTTTGATTGTATCGCCCGTCTGTTACTTGGCCATTAGCCATCTCAAGACCAAGTTTGGCTACGACGATGCGCTCGACGCGTTTGGCTGCCACGGCATTGGCGGCATCTTGGGCGGCGTGCTCACGGGCCTGTTCTGCGTGCCGGAGCTCTCGTGGACCGGTAAGGGCGGCCTGTTCTACACGGGCGATGTCTCGCTGCTCATCTCGCAGATCTTGGGCATTGTCGTGACGGTCGCTATTGTGCTGGTGCTCGATTTGGTGATCGCCGCGGTGGTCAAGGCGCTGTTCCATGGCAGCCTGCGTGTGGACGAGGCCGACGAGGCGCTGGGCCTGGATGCGAGTCAGCACGGCGAGAGCGCGTATCCTTCGTTTAGTGGTCTGGACTAGCGGTTTCTAACGTTCTGTCAGACCAACTCTTTAAGAGAGGAATTCATTATGAAAAAGATCACGGCTATCGTGCGCCAGGAAAAGCTTGAGGTTCTCAAAGACGCGCTGTTTGCTGCTGATGTTCGTGGTATGACTATCAACCAAGTGCAGGGCTGCGGCGCTCAGCATGGCTGGAAGGAATACGTGCGCGGCAACGAGTTGCTTGTCAACACGATCCCTAAGGTGCAGTTCACGCTCATTTGTGCCGACGAGCACGTCGACGGAATTGTCGACATCATCTGCAATGCTGCTCGCACCGGTGCCGTTGGAGACGGCAAGATTTGGGTCGAGCCGGTCGAGGAAGTCATCCGCATCCGTACCGGCGAACACGGCCCCGCCGCGGTGTAGAATCGACCGTCTACCATCCGCAACGTTAAAATGCTGCAATGAGGCACAAGACTTGCGTTGTGGATGGACGGATTATGGGTCGTAATAAATATCCCGAGGAGACGGTCGCGAAGATTCTCGACGCGGCGCTGGAGTTATTCTGCGTACAGGGTTATGAGGGGACGAGCATTCAAGACATCGTCGACCGCCTCGATGGCATGACCAAGGGTGCTGTCTATCATCACTTTAAGAGCAAAGAGGAGATTTTCAACGCCGCATTTGATCGGGCAACGGCTCCGATTGCTGAGCGCCGTCGCGCGACACTCGTTGCTGGCAATATGACGGGAGCTCAAAAGCTCAAACGACTTTATGCGCCCGAGTCCGTCGTTCCGCAAATCGAGCTATGGGCTCGCATGCATCCTGCGGCAGATCCGGTAAAAAGCTCGCGGCTGCTGGCGATGCAGTACCAAGGTTCGTTTGACGAGTCGGCCGATGGCAATCTCTTGCCAGTAATCGAGGAGGGCATCGCCGACGGCTCCATTGCGTGCGAATGCCCGCGCGAAGCAGCGGAGGCCGTATCGTTGTTAGCGAATCTTTGGCTGCTGCCATTGTTCCGTCCGCTCGAGCCCAAGGAGCGAATGCTTGCTCGCGCACAATGTTTGGCGCAGATGGCGGCCGCGGTGGGGCTTGATTTGGGTAATGAAGTGCTCCAGACAACGGCCCAGATTTGGGACGTATGGAACCGTGCCGGGTGGTAATATAGATACCAACGGTATGTAATTGATTTGTGAGGGTAGCCACGGCTGCCCTTTTCAAGTCATTAAATACATACTGACAGTATGTATTTGGGGGCAGGCTTATGGCTGGGATGCGAAGAATTAGCGTTTCATCGGCGCCAAAAACAGTGCGATCTATCAGGCTATTTGGTCTTCTTGTTGCACAGCTGTGTGCGTATTCGATGCTGTCGGCACTGTGCTTTGCGTGTCCGCTTTACTTGTTCGATTGCAGCGGCTCCTCAACGTTATATGGCGCCGTCGCGGCGATAGCGTTCATACCGGGCGTGCTCGCGACTCCGGTTGGCGGGATTTTGGCGGATCGAGGAAGACATCGCGGGGTTCTTGTGGTACTCGGCATTGTTCTGATGGCTGCATCACTGCTGTTTATCCCCATGAAACGTTCGCTGCCTCTTGCGGTTGTCGTGGCAGCAATGCTTTGCGTTCAATATGGCATCCAATCGCTGCTGAAACCGATGCTTCAAATTGAGGCGGTGCGCATGACGGGCCAAGAAAAGGTTGAGCGTGCCACTGCGTTGGTCTCGCAGATAATCATGATGAGCAATATCTTGGGGCCTGTAGTCGGGACGGCAGTCTATGGGTGCTTTGGTATCGATACTCTATGCGAAACCGCGGCGTTGACGTTTACGATGTCAGCCCTGCTGTTCGGGGGCGCACTCAAGCAAAATGCCTCATCTGAAACGATGGGAGACGGCGCGACTCGTACGACACGCCGAAACGATTTTCGGGAGTTGATTCGGTACCTGTCTCAAAACTCATCATTGCTCGTTGTGTTTTTGATTGCGGCTATTTTGAACCTTGCGTTAGTTGGGTTAACGATTGGTGCTCCCGTTATTGTTGCAAAGCATCTCGGAATGCAGTCATCCTTTGTTGGGATTATTGAGGTGGCTATGGGCTTAGGTGGTCTTGTCGGCAGTGGTTTGGTCGGTATTTGGCCGCATCGTTTTTCCTTCAAGGGCATATGTCGATATGTTGCGATGATCTGTTTAGGAGTCGTACCGATTATTGTCACGCTACTGAGCGGTCCTAACGAATTTGCGTTTGTCGCGCTTGCGGCCGGCTCGGCATGGGTCATGGCGTGGGCAAGCGTTACATCGGTTGAAGTCGTTTCATTCGTTCAGCGGTCAGCGCCAAAGGAACTCTGCGGAAAAGTGCTGGCACTCGTTTACATGGCGCTTTCCTGCGCAACGCCTATTGGCCAATTGGTTTACGGGCTCGCATATGATCGATGGACTCCGGCGATTGTATTCGCAGGAATGTTGGCGGTGCTGACGTTGATTACAGCGCTGTTTTATCGGCTGAAAAGTCGCTTATGGCGAATGTCTTAAGGCACTGGGGCACCGTGAATTTGTGGAGGCAGTGGCACGTCGCGCCGGGACGCCATTGTTTGGGCACGCCCGTTCTCGTCTACAATATCGTGCAGACGAAGGAGAGGCATGCCCATGATCAAGATGTTTGCGAGTGACTTAGACGGAACGCTGCTGAACGCCCTGCACGAGGCCGACGGAACCATCCGCCGCGCCATTCGCGAGCTGACCGAGGCTGGCCTGCATGTGGTTCCCGCGACCGGACGCTCGACGCTGCCGATCGGCGAGCATGGCTTTACGGGCCTGGCGCTTGACGCCTGCTGCTCCAATGGATCAATCGTGCGCGACAGTCATGGCGAGGTGCTCAAAACCTGGACCATCGATCCGCAGGTTACCGAGGAGCTGCTCAAGGCATTCCCGGACATTTGCTTCGACTGCTCCACGCCCGATGGCATGTTCTCGAGCGGTTCGTTCGAGATGCATCAGGCGGGCTTTAAAAAGGACAGCCCCATCAAGCGTATTGTGATGCGCGGCATGCGTGCACGTGGCGGGTATCACGAGGAGCAGTATTTCGACCAGTCGATCGGTGACATCCTGCGCCACGATGTGTGCAAGATCAACTGCCGCGTGACCTCGCCCGAGCTGGAGCGCGACCTTAAGGCATATTTGGCCGAGCGATCGGACCGCGTGGTCAACGCGCCGTTCGATCCGGTGATGTTCGAGATCACGGACGTGGCGTGCAACAAGGGCGAGAGCGTGGCCTGGCTGGCGGGCTACTACGGTATTGCCGAGGATGAGGTCGCGGTCTACGGCGACGGCGGCAACGACATCGCCATGCTCAAGCGTTTCCGCCACAGCTACGCGACCAAAAACGCAAGCGATGCAGCCAAGGCCGCCGCGAGCGCGACCATCGGCAGCTGCATGGTCCACGCCGTCCCCAAACACATGCTCGCCACCATGCGCAAGCAAAACTCCCGCACCGTCATCGAATAATGTGACAAAAGGACTGCCCCTTTGTCACATCCAAAATATTGCCTTTACGTGTTGATGCACACGGTGTGCAATAATACTCGCACTGTGCAATAGCGCACAGGCTGAGTAACAAGGAGGACGCTTGTCCCAGCTCGAGAAATGCGACCGCCGGTCCCTTCGCTCGCAGCGTGCCCTTCGCCAGGCACTTGCCAGCGAGCTTGCCGAAGGTGGCGATCTTTCGCGCATTAACGTCGCGTCGCTTACCGAGCGTGCCGGCCTCACGCGCCGCACGTTCTATTCGCACTACCGCGATATCCCCGACTTTATCAGCCAGATCGAGGACGGCTTGCTGACCGAGATCCGCGATTGCGTAGAGCTCATCACCGCAGCTAAGCTGCCCGATCTTTACCGCAATATCGACGAGCTCGAGCCGGCGCCCGGCTCAGTTGAGCTGCTGCGCTATCTTGCGGCCAATCGAGATCTTATCGGTGCCCTGCTGGGCCCTGGCGGCGACCCCGCCTTCATTAAAAAGATTATCGACACGGCGCGCGAGGCCGTAGTGCCGCGTGCACAGACGGGCATTTTGGGCCTGGCGCTGGGCACCTTCTTTGACTACTACGTCACCTATGTCGTGAGCGCCGAGGTCGGCATGATCCAGCGTTGGTTTGAGCGTGGCCTTTCCGAATCGCCCGAGACCATGGCGCGCATCATGACGGTCATCGCTTTTGTGCGCCCCGGCGACCTATATGGCCAACCCATCGATATCAACGTGCCGGAATACGGCATGAAGCTATTGAATCTGCAGCTCGAGGATGCGGTCGACACCGCCGCAGCCGTCGAGTCCAACTACTAAGAGGAGAAACAGATGAGCAAACTCGTCGAAGGCATTAAGGACCGCATGGTCGCTGCCGCGCGCGAGGCCGCGCCTGCCGTGGTGGACGTTGCGCAGAAGGCTGCGACTGCCGCTGCCGAGAAGGTTGCCGAGGCGGTTGCCGAGGCCAAGAATGCGGCGGGGGAGACACTCGCCGCCGACGCAACCACGTCCAACGCCGCCGAGTCCGTAGCCGTCACCGCCGCCCAGGCCCCCGAGGGCGCGATCTTCAACCCCGAAGCGGCCCGTGGCAACCTGCACCTGGGCATCGACGTGGGCTCCACCACCGTCAAGCTCGCCGTGCTCAATGACGATAACCAGATCGTCTACGCCAAGTACCAGCGCCATCACACCGATGTCCGCGCCTGCGCCCGCGACCTGTTCGAGGGCGCCGCGACCGTGCTGCCGACGGCCCAGATGACCTGCGCCATCACCGGCTCGGGCGGTCTGCTGCTGTCCCAGTGGCTCGACCTGGAGTTTGTCCAGGAGGTCATCGCCAGCAAGCGCGCCGTCGAGACCCTCATCCCGGCCACCGACGTCGCCATCGAGCTGGGCGGCGAGGACGCCAAGATCATCTACTTCGATAACGGCATCGAGCAGCGCATGAACGGTACCTGCGCCGGCGGTACGGGTGCGTTCATTGACCAGATGGCGACCCTGCTGCACACCGACGCGAGCGGCCTCAACGAGCTCGCGGCCAACGCCACCACTATCTATCCCATCGCCAGCCGCTGCGGCGTCTTTGCCAAGACCGACGTGCAGCCGCTGCTCAACGAGGGTGCCCGTCCCGAGGACGTCGCCGCATCCATCTTCCAGGCCGTCGTGACCCAGACCATCTCGGGCCTGGCGTGCGGCCGTCCCATCCGCGGCAACGTTGCCTTCCTGGGTGGCCCGCTACAGTACCTCTCCGAGCTGCGTCACCGCTTCTACCTCACGCTCAACCTGGACGAGGAGCACCGCATCGTGCCCCAAAACGCCCACCTGTTTGTGGCAAGCGGCGCCGCCATGGCGCACGAGTCCAACAAGCTCAGCACGTTCCCGCAGCTCATCGATGCCATCGATGCCCTGGGTGACACGCAGGGCGCTGAGGTCGAGCGCTTGGAGCCGCTCTTTGCCACCGACGAGGACTTTTCCGAGTTCAAAACCCGCCACGACGCCGAGGTCGTCCCCAAGGGCAAGCTCGACGGCTATACCGGCCGCGTGTTCATCGGTATCGATGCCGGCTCCACCACCATGAAGGCCGCGCTCGTGGGCGAGGACGGCCAGCTGCTGCACACCTGGTACGGCAACAACAACGGTGACATCCTGGGCACGGCCAAGGTCATCATGGCCGATTTCTACAACCACATCCCTGCCGGCTGCACCATCGGCCACGTGACCACCACGGGCTATGGCGAGGCGCTGCTCATCGAGGCCCTCAAGGCCGACTCCGGCGAGATCGAGACCGTCGCGCACCTGCGTGGCGCCAAGGCGTTCCTGCCCGGCGTCGAGTTCATCCTGGACATTGGCGGCCAGGACATGAAGTGCCTGCGCGTGAAGGACGGCGTGATCGAGCACATCATGCTCAACGAGGCCTGTTCGTCGGGCTGCGGTAGCTTTATCGAGAGCTTCGCCGTGTCCATGAACATGGACGTGCGCGCATTTGCCGACGCCGCTATCCACGCCAAGGCCCCTGTCGACCTGGGCAGCCGCTGCACGGTCTTTATGAACTCGCGCGTTAAGCAGGCGCAAAAGGAAGGCGCCACGGTGGGCGATATCGCGGCCGGCCTGTCCTACTCCGTCATCAAGAACGCCCTGTTCAAGGTCATTAAGCTGCGCGACCCCAAGGAGATCGGCAGCCAGGTGATCGTCCAGGGCGGCACCTTTATGTCCGATGCCACGCTGCGTGCGTTTGAGCAGCTCACCGGCGTGCATGCCGTGCGCCCCGACATCGCCGGTTGCATGGGTGCCTACGGCGCGGCCCTGCTCGCCCGCGATCGCGCCGGCGCCGATGACGTCTCGACCATCCTTTCGGCCGAGGACATCGCGCACCTCACCGTGACGCAAAAGCACGTCCGCTGCGGCCGTTGCTCCAACAACTGCCAGCTCACTGTCAACGACTTCGGTGGCGGCAGGCGCTTCATTACCGGTAACCGCTGCGAGAAGGGTGCCGGCCACAAAAAGCAGAAGACCGAGGCTCCCAACCTCTTCAAAAAGAAAAACGATCTGCTCTTTAACCGCGAGGTGCTGAGTCCCGACGAGGCCCCGCGCGGCACCGTCGGCATCCCGCGCGCACTCAACATGTACGAGAACTACCCCTTCTGGCATGCATTCTTTACGCGCCTGGGCTTTAGCGTGCAGCTGTCCGACCAGTCGAGCAAAAAGACCTATCAGGCGGGCATCGAGTCCATGCCGTCCGAGAGCGTGTGCTACCCGGCTAAGATGAGCCACGGCCATGTGATGAACCTCATCGACCGCGACGTCGACTTCATTTGGATGCCGTGCGTGCGCTGGGAGCGCAAGGAGGATTCGACCGCCGGCAACTGCTACAACTGCCCCATCGTCATGAGCTACCCCACGGCGCTGGCGCTCAACATTGACGAGATCCGCGAGCAGAACATCGAGTTCCTGTATCCGTTTGTGCCCTATCACGACAAGACCGAGCTCAAGCGCCGCCTGTACCAGGTGCTTGCCGTCGACCGCGTTGCCGACGCCGAGGCCGGTCGCGGTCGCGTGCGCGGACCCAAGATCACACGCTCCGAGGTCGACGCCGCCGTCAACGCCGCCTTTGAGGCCGATGCTCGCTTCCACGAGGACATCCAGACCATGGGCGAGGAGGCCCTTAAGTGGGTCGAGGACCACGGCGGCCACGGTATTGTGCTCGCCGGCCGTCCCTACCACAACGACCCCGAGATCAACCACGCCCTGCCCGAGCTTATCTCGAGCTTTGGCTTTGCGGTCTTTACCGAGGATTCGCTTGCGCACCTGGTGAAGCCCGAGCGCCCGATCCGCGTCGTCGACCAGTGGATGTACCACAGCCGCCTGTACGCCGTCGCCCGTTTTGTGACGATGCGCAACGACCTGGACCTGATTCAGCTCAACTCCTTCGGCTGCGGCCTAGATGCCCTGACTACCGACCAGGTGCAGGAGATCTTGGAGGCCAGCGGCAAAATCTATACCGTGCTTAAGATTGACGAGGTGTCCAACCTGGGCGCCGCACGCATCCGCATCCGCTCGCTCATGGCGGCGCTCAAGGACCAGGAGGCCGAGCGCCTGGCCGAGGCCACGGCCGCGGGCGAGGCCTACGAGCAGGGCGATGCCGCGCCGGTGGCCCCCTCTACGGACGCCCCCGCGTTCGCGAGCCGCAAGTACACGTTCGAGGCGCAGCGCGAGAGCGCATCGACCGCGTGGCCCAAGGTGCCCTTTACCGAGCAGATGCGCGACGAGGGCTATACCATCCTGTGCCCGCAGATGGCGCCGATTCACTTTGACCTGGTCAAAGAGGTATTCCGCGGTGCTGGCTACAACTTGGAGCTGCTGCCCTCGACCGACCACGATGCCGTCGAGGCAGGCCTGCGCTACGTGAACAACGACATTTGCTACCCGTCGATTCTGGTGACGGGCCAGATCATGGAGGCCATCGAGAGCGGTCGATACGACCTGTCCAAGACGGCTGTGGTCATCAGCCAGACCGGTGGCGGCTGCCGTGCTACCAACTACATCGCCCTCATCCGCAAGGCATTGCGCGAGAGTGGCCACCCCGAGATTCCGGTGATCTCGCTGTCGGCCGTGGCGCTTGGCGAGGACAACCCCGGCTTTAAGATTACGCCGGCGCTGCTCAAGCAGGCGGTCTACGCGGTGCTCTTTGGCGACGTCATGATGCAGATGCTCTATCGCTGCCGCCCGTACGAGGCCACGCCCGGTGCCGCCAACGCGCTCTACGAGGAGTACATGGCGCGCGCCCGCAAGCTGGCGCCCAAGTTCAACAGGCACAACTACACCAGGCTTGCGCGCGAGGCCATCCGCGCATTCGACACCATGCCGCTTGTGGGCGAGGGCACCAAGCCACGCGTGGGCGTGGTTGGTGAGATTCTGGTCAAGTTCCATCCCACGGCCAACAACCACGTGGTCGACGTCATCGAGCGCGAGGGCTGCGAGGCTGTGGTGCCGGGCCTGCTCGACTTCTTCCTGTACTCCATGAGCAACGCCGAACTACAGAAGGACGAGCTGGGAAGCTCTGCCACGGTGCGCGCGAGTATGCAGGCGCTCATTAAGCTGGTGGACTGGATGCGCACGCCGGTGGAGGAGCTGCTCGAGAAGTCCGAGCGCTTCGAGGCACCCGAGCGCATCGGCGCCATGGCCGACAAGGCCCGTACGGTGCTTTCGGTGTGCAACAACATGGGCGAGGGCTGGTTGCTCACGGCCGAGATGCTCGACCTGATCGACCACGGCGCGCCTAACATCATCTGCACGCAGCCCTTCGCGTGCCTGCCCAACCACGTGGTGGGCAAGGCCGTGATCAAGGAACTGCGCCGTCAGCACCCCGAGAGCAATATCGTCGCGGTGGACTACGACCCCGGCGCGTCCGAGGTCAACCAGCTCAACCGTATTAAGCTCATGATCAGCGTGGCCAAGGAAAACATGCGCGCTGGTAAGGGCTTTAAGCTCGAGAAGGTGGCGCCGCTCGCGATGGACGAGGTCACCGGCCAGATGCGTGCCCATGATGGCTGTGTGAGCTGTGGCTCGGTCGACGAGAGTGCCGTGGCGTCGGTCGCTGAGCGTCTGGGACGCGGCATAAAGAAGTAGTTGGCCTGCTTCGAGCCGGATATAAGACAAATGGGTGGTAGCCGGTACGGCTACCACCCATTTTTGCTGGACATATGTTGCGCAAACGCCCCAGCTATTACCCCTTATGAACATAGATTTCGGAAGTATGCGGCAAAATCTGAATAGGCCGAGCACACCGGATATGTCCAATCTCTGTACCTGCGGTTTTATTGGCGAAAAACCGGGGTGTGCTCAAGGGTTCCGAAATTTGCCGCATACTTCCGAAAACGACGTCTCAGTGACACCAATAATTGCCCTCGGAACCCTGAGATAATGAACAGATGTAGCCGTTCGCCGCAAATTACCGTCCGTTTATAGAACCTATGCCCGGCGTGCAGTCCTCTTACGGTTGAATAAATACACATCTATGGAATTACGTAAGAGAGGACTGTTCCTATGAGCTACAAGACTGTTTGTGTTGCCGGCGGCGGCGTGTTGGGAAGCCAGATTGCCTTTCAGGCAGCCTACTGCGGCTTCGATGTAACGATTTGGCTGCGCAGCGAGGGCAGCATCGGCCGCACCCAGCCCAAGATCGATCATGTGCGCGAGGAGTACATCGCGGCTATCGAAGGCATGGCGGACGGCACGGGTGAGTGGTGTGCCGGTATCGCCGATAGCGGCCAGCCCTTCGACAAGGAAGCGGCACTCGCCGCCGTTGAGCGTGCTTACTCCACGCTCAAGCTGGAGCTCGATCTTGCCAAGGCAGTGGCCGACGCCGACCTGGTCATCGAATCTATGGCCGAGGACACCCAGGCAAAGATCGACTTCTACAAGAAGCTCGCCCCGGTTCTGCCGCAAAAGACCGTCATCGTCACCAACTCTTCCACGCTGCTGCCGAGCACCTTTGCCAAGTACACCGGCCGCCCCGAGAAGTACCTATCGCTACACTTTGCCAACTCCATCTGGAAGAACAACATGACCGAGGTCATGGCCCAGGACCAGACCGACAAGCGCTACTTCGACGAGCTCGTCGACTTTGCCAACGACATTCGCATGCTGGCGCTTCCCGTCAACAAGGAAAAGAACGGCTACCTGCTCAACTCCATGTTGGTGCCATGGCTACTCTCGGGCCTTGACCTGTATGTCTCGGGCGTGAGTGACCCCAAGAGCATCGATCTCGCGTGGACGCGCGGCACTGGCGCTCCCAAGGGCCCATTCCGCGTATTCGACACCGTGGGTATCCAGACGGCCTACAACATCGTTATGCAGTATCAGAAGGTCCCGGGCCTGGTGAGCCCGCTGCTCAAAAAGATGATGATGCCCTACAACTTTAAGGCCATGGCCTCCGTCCTCAAGAAAATGCTCGACGAAGGTAAGCTGGGCGAAAGCTCGGGCGAGGGCTTCTTCAAGTACTAAAAAATGATCCCTCGGGAACGGAGGAAAACGGATCATTTTCGGCTGTCAATAGTGAGAAGACGAGCTTAGAAATAGAAAGGGACGGCAATGGACCGGAAAATCGTGCTGAAGCAGGATATCCTCGGCGCGCTTTCTGCCGTTGGTATGCGCGTGGGGCAGACGGTTATGGTCCATTGCTCGCTCAGCGCGCTGGGGTATGTGTGCGGCGGCGCGCAGCCGGTGATCGAGGCCCTGCTTCAGACGGTGGGCGAGACCGGCACCGTCATGATGCCGACGCCGTCGTGGAAAAACCGACGATACGCCCAAAGTCGCCGCCTTTTCCGCACGCCACACGGTGGCGATACGCTGGCGACGTCCCCCCCCTGATATCGGAGGTTCCGGGTATGTTTCGCGCTCCGTTAAACAACTATTGGTTGGGCTAACATGGGTCGCCGTGCTATTTCGATAACCCTTGCAGTGGTCTGCCTGGCTGTGCTCTTGGGCGCTACAGGCCTGTTTGCTATAAGCCGAGAAACGTCCTACATGCAGAAATGCGCTTCCGAAGGTTTTGCCATTGATGGTTTCTATCGGGATGACAAAACAAGTCGGGAAATCCTGGCCTTTCTTGAGGAGGATGGCTGTCGATGGCAGCTGGTCGACAAAGATGGAATCTGCACAGACGGGCAGTTTAAGCGTACGGACGACCCCAACATCCTGGTATTAAAGAAGGAAAACGGCGAAGCATTCGGCACGGTTCACGTTGCGTATATATCGCGCCGACGCGATCAGGGGCAGATCTACCTAATTAGAAATACTAAGGTGACCCGATTTTATCTGGTGAGCACCGATCCGGTGTTTACTGTGGAGTCTGGCGATGTCGATACGGACGGGTGATTTACGGCAATAAAACAGCGAGCGGGGCGCGGGCATGAACTGCGCCCCGCTTTTTGCTTGTGTCCGCGTCTCGTCGCGACTTGCGCCTGTGCGCTCCGGCCATCCGATGCTCCGTATCACTCCACATCGAACTCCACGCGGTCGAGTTCGGGGACGTTGAGGTCGATGAGCTTGCGAGCGACGTGGCGGTCGTGTGCCCCGAGCGCTTCGCTTGTCGTTACGTGGGCGACAATCTCGCGCTCGACGATGCCTTCCTCGTCGCCTTCGGTAGCCGAGGTCTCGACGGCGACGGTGTAATCCTTAAAGCCCGGCAGCACCGCCGCGAGCTCGCGCGTGGTCTCGGTGACGCCGTAGCCGTCCTGCACGCCGGCCTGCGCCGAGTCAATGGAGCCTGCCGTCATAACGATGCAGGGGATAGCAAAGATCATCGTGCCCACTATAATGCGGCGGCGCACCTTGCGCGATAGCTCGTCAACCTCGGCGTCTTCCTCGGCCGTTACGACGCCGTCTCCGTTCAGGTCACGCTTGAGCGGTACACGTAGAAGAAGCAATACGGCTTCGGCCGCCAGCGCGATAAAGACAACGTTGATGCCAAATTCGTAGAGCGCCGAGAGAAACAGCGACCCGCTCGCGATGGCGATGCCGTAACCCGCCGCGCACAGGGGCGGCATGAGCGCGGTCGCCACGGCTACACCGGCAATGAGCGTGGCGGGTTCCTGGTCGCGCGAGTTGCCCAGCCCGCCCGCAAAGCCGCCTGCGAGTGCGACGGTAAGGTCCCACACGGTGGGTGTCGAATTGTCGATGATGGCGGCCGTGGTGGTGCCAAGGGGCGAGAGCTTAAAATACAGTGTGGACGTGATCAGACAAAAGACCATCTGTAGCGCGAGGCCGGCGACGGCCTCGACGGCAATCTCGCGGTCGAGCGTAGCAATGCCGTATGCCATGGCAAGGACCGAGCCCATGAGCGGGCAGATGAGCATGGCGCCGACGATGGCGATATCCGAGTCGATATCGAGGCCGATGCTCGCGATGAGCATGGCGATGATGAGGATGCATAAGTGCGAGCCAGTCAGGCGTGCTCCGTTTACAAAGCGCTTGCGGATCACGTGGTAGGGCGCACGACCCTCGCGAATGTTGAATGCCTGTTTCAAAAAGCGACTTGCCTGCTCAGCCGCCTCGCTATGGGCAGGGCGGATGCCGTGGCGCCGGTGATGGCGCTCGCGCAGTCGCTTGATCTGTTGTTTGTCGAGTTCCATGTCCACCTCGTATTGCCGCAGGAACGCGAGTGCGTTCGCAGCATGTACTCTACACCGTGACGGGTGGGGCGGTCATCTTGACATGGAACTTAGGCGAGCAGGCAAAGGGGGACGAGCCAAAAGCGGTTGCGTCCGAGGTTTTCGGCAGACACAAAAAGCGCGGGATCGGATTGGCTCCGACCCCGCGCTTTTTGTTGATGCGCTGTTGTTCGGTCTAGCCCAGCAGGCTCAATCCCACGGAGATGAACGCCAGGATAACGCCGACGATGGACTCGCCGCCCAGCAGGCCGCTGGCAACGACCAGGCCCTGCTCCTGGAAGGCGGCATCCTTGGCGGCCTTCTCCTCGTCCGAAAGACCGGCCTCGGCGTCGCGGTGAGCGGCCCACTTGTCGTAGGCGAGCTTAACGCAGGAGCCCAGGAAAGCCGTGAGCGACATGTAGAACGGCAGGTACACGCCCAGGCCAATCATCATGGCCGGAATACCGAGCCAGTACATGACGATGCCGGCGATAAAGCCGCCTGCGAACCACGGCACGCTCGGGATGCCCGAGACCATGGTGGCGACCACGCTTGCCTGCGCGGCCACAAAGCTCTTGTCGGGGCCGAAGGCGTCCGGACCATAGGCGGTGACGAGCGCGACCATGACGGCGGCGGCGACCAGGGCGCCCACGATGCCGCCGATGGCCTGGCCGACCCACTGTGCGCGCGGGTTGGTGCCCAGCACGGCGCCGGCCTTAAAGTCGTTCATGACGTCGCCCGCAAGGCCGCACGCCACGGCCACGATGCCGGCGATAAAGAACAGCTTGACCTGCGCGAGCTGCGCGAAGGCCGCCACGATGAGCATGACGATGAGGCCGAAGATCTCCATGGGGTCGATACCTGTCTGGCCGCAGCTCTGAGCGCTCATAATGGTGGTGACAAAGGTGAACAGCGTGACGATGACGGCCGGGACGGGGCCAAGGTCGAGCGCGATGGCAACGATCACGGCGATAGCGGCGGTGCCCAGGCCGATGATGCCGGCGTCGAGCTTAAGGGAGCCCGAGATGAGCGACTGCTCGTCGGTGTCGGTGGAGCTGTCGGCGGCGAGGCCACGGACGATGCCGGCGACCTGCGGCAGGATGTCCTTGAGGACGACAGCGACGCCAAAGCCCATCATAAGACCCATACCCAGGGACTTGACGATGCCCTGTGCGGTCACGACGTCGAACAGGCCGGCAGCGGTGCCACCGACGATGATGCCAAAGTTGCCCAGCAGCGCGCCGGCAAACCAGAACGCGACGGGGGCAAAGCCCACCAAAAAGCCGATGGACAGCAACATGGGCGAGTTGTAGATGGCAAAGGTCACGCCGGGGATATTGAGTGTGCACAGCATGCTGGGCACAACGCCCAGAGCGTCGCGCAGCACGCTGTAGATGCCTGCGATGGCCATAGAGCCAAAGAGCTGCTTGCCGGTCTTGCCGCCGGCCTCGGTGGCGCGCAGGGTCTGAGCTGCGGCGTTGCCGGTGGGGAACTCCAGCGCGGCGTCCACGATAAAGTGACGGTGGATGAGCGCTGTCGCCAGAAGGCCCAAGATGGTGCCGGCGAGCGCCACGATAAACATGTCGAGCCAGCTGATCTGGTCGGCATAGCCCAGCATCCAGGCGCCCGGGATGGTAAACGCCAAGCCGCCGGCGACCATGGCGCCCGCGGACATGATGGTGTGGGTAACGTTGGCCTCGTTGAGGCTGGCGTTGCCCATGAGCTTCAGGAAGAACAGCGAAATGACGGCAGCGAAAATGATCGGCCAGGGGAGTGCGCCCATCTTGAGGGCCGTGTAGGCCGAGCTTGCCGTGATGATCACGCAGCCAAGGACGCCGATGACGACGCCGCGCAGCGTGAGTTGCCCGCGCATCGAGGCGCGGTTCGAGGGATTGCTCATATAGAACTCCTTTGCGTATATCCGCTTCCCCCGGGAGCGCCGCTACGGATACGGCGCGGGAAGTCGGGTTACCAAGGGCCGCCGCGTGAGCTCGCGCACGACCGCGCACCAGTATAGCGGTGCCGCTCGCTTCGCGCCCCGCCAAAACCAGCTAATTTGGGACGGGGCTTTTTAGCTACCTCGTCCCGGGATGATCATCGGGATATACTGCTGGGCAGACGAAAGGAGCGCCGACGATGCTAAATGGGTGCGCATACATATTGACGGTCGACGTGGGCAACACATTCATTCGCTTTGGCCTGTTTGCCGAGGACTCGGCCGCGGCGCAGGAATGCCCGCTTGCGACGTGCGAGATCACCACGCCGGCCCGTATTACGGCCGACGAAGCGCGCATGAGGCTTGCGCAGGTCATGGGCGCGCTGGCGGCCGATGCGGGTATGCCGGGTGCGCTTGTGCCCGCGGCGGCCGTGCTGAGCTGCGTGGTCCCGGCGCTCGAACGCCCGTGGAAGGCGGCGCTCTCCCGTACCTGCACGGGTCGCGTACTCACGGTGGGGCCGGGACTTAAGACCGGCATGCCCGTGCACTACGACGACCCGGCCGAGATCGGCCCCGACCGCATTGCCGATGCCGTGGCAGCACGCGCCGTCTACGGCTCGCCGTGCATCGTCATCGACCTGGGCACCACGACCAATATCGAGGTCATCGACGCGCGCGGTACCTTTGTCGGCGGCGTCATCGCACCGGGCCTGGCACTTGGCGCCCGCTCGCTTTCGGCCGCTGCGGCGCGCCTGCCGCAGGTCGAGCCCTCGGCACCAACGCATGTGATCGGTCGCAACACGCGCGAGGCCATGCGCTCGGGCGTGGTTCTGGGCGAGGTGGCTCGCATCGACGGCATGCTCGACATGGTGCTTGCCGAGATGCGCTCGACCAAGGCGGCGGGCGAGGGCAGCGTGCCAATCGTCATCACTGGCGACGATGCCGAGGCGCTCGCGGCGTTGCTCGGCCACAGCCTGACGGTAGACGACGCACTGACGCTGCGGGGTCTCGCCGAACTGTACCGCATCAACCAAAAGCCTCGTCGCGCGTAGCGATGGGGGCGGTGGGACAAAAACGTCTCCACCTTTCACCTGCTACAATGGGTCAAACTATTGCGATTTCGGAGGTGTCTGCCATGTCGGACGATCTTCATCAAACCACGTCGGGCAAGCGCCGCGACGTTATTAGCTGGGATGAGTTCTTTATGAGCGTGGCCATCGCCGCGCAGCGCCGCAGTAAGGACCCCAACACGCAGGTGGGCGCGTGCATCGCCAACACCAACCACCGCATCCTTTCGGTGGGCTACAACGGTACGCCCTCGGCACTCAACGATGACTTTTTCCCGTGGGGCACGAGCGATGACCCGTTGCAGGACAAGCACAACTACGTGGTGCATGCCGAGGCAAACGCCGTGCTCAACTACCGCGGCTCGCTCAAAGACCTTGAGGGTTCCACGGTCTACGTCACGCTGTTCCCGTGCCACGACTGCGCCAAGATCCTGGCGCAGGTGGGCGTGGGCGAGGTCGTCTACCTGGACAACAAGTATGCCGACACCGATGACGGCCGTATCAGCCGCCGCATTCTCGACTCCTGCGGCATCAGCTACCGCCAGGTCATCGTCGATGTCCAGATTGGTACCGGGGGACAGGCTCAGCAGTAGCGCGTGCCAACGCCAGCTGGCGGCAAAACAGCCAAAAGAGCCCCGTCCCAAATTGACTACTCGTGAAAGTCGCGTCTGCGCGCATGGACGGCTCGTGAGCGGGTACATGGCTGTAGTAACATAGCTTCTGTCCGCGGGCGTGCCCGCGTTGTTGTGAGAAAGGAGCCCCTGTGGCTGTTAACGAAGAGCTGCTTAAGAAGGTTCTTGAAGAGATTCGCCCCAACCTGCAGGCCGACGGTGGCGATATGGAGTATGTGGGCGTCGACGACGAGGGCGTCGTCAAGCTGGAGCTGCAGGGCGCCTGTGCCGGCTGCCCCATGAGCTCGCTAACCCTTTCCATGGGCATCGAGCGCATCCTGAAGGAGCACGTGCCCGGCGTTACCCGCGTTGAGCAGGTCAATGCTTCCGGCGAGGCCGAGGACCTGTACGACGAGTACGCACCGTTCTAAGATGCGAAAGCTGCGGACGGTACGCTCCGCATAGACGTTACGCCCAAATATGCGGCTGCGAGCGTAAGGCCCGCGGCCGCATTTGTATGTAGGGAGCAGGGGATCGATATGCTCAACGACCTCTACCATATGCTTGATCCCGTCGCGATCTCGGCGGGCCCCATCACCATCTACTGGTACGGTCTGGCCTACGTGGTCGGCGCTCTGCTCACGGCGGTCGTTATGTACCGCACGCAACGTCGTTGGGGCTTCGACATTACGATTGATGACCTGACGAGCGTCGTGGTCGGCGCGGTCTTTGGCCTAATTATCGGCGCGCGCCTGTTTTACGTCGTCTTTTACGGTGATGGCTACTATTTGGCCCACCCGCTCGAGATCTTTGCCACCAACGAGGGAGGCATGAGCTTCCACGGTGGCCTGGTGGGCGGCATCTTGGGCGGCATCATCGTGTGCCGCATGTACAAGCTCGACGCCTGGACTTTGGCAGACCTCGCGGTCATCGGTGCTCCGCTGGCCCTGTGCCTGGGGCGCTGCGCCAACTTTGTCAACGGCGAGCTGTGGGGCAAGCCGACCGATCTGCCCTGGGGCGTGATCTTTGGCGGCACCGCGGGCGATATGCCGCGCCATCCCTCCCAGCTCTACGAGGCATTTCTTGAGGGCATCGTGCTCTTTTGCATTCTGCAGGTGCTCAGCCGCAAAAAGCCGCTGCTGCCCCAGGGCACGTTTATGGGCGTGTTCGTGATGGGGTACGGCATCGTCCGCTTTCTCGTTGAGTTCGTGCGCGTGCCCGACGCCCAGCTTGGCTATCTGCTGGGCGGCGTCATCACCATGGGCCAGCTGCTGAGTCTGCCGCTTGTGATCGCCGGCCTAGCGCTCATCATCTTCGCCCGACACCGCAATCAGCCCCAGCGCGTCTACCTGGACGCCTAACCAAGACCACCACAAAGGGGACAGGCACCTTTGTGGTGGTCTTGCCGAGTTTGATAGGTTTCTAGAAAGGCTTTCGGACTGTGAAGGATTCCGACCTCTCCACAACGGCTGCGCGCGACGCTGCCCGCATCGTCTGGTTTAAGCGCTACCCCGCCAAGCAGACACTCATCGCATTTTTGCTCGCGCTGTTGGCGACCACGGCGTTTTCCATCGATCCCGCCCCGGTGTCGAGCAACGCAGTCTTGGCGATTGACCCCAAGGCTTCGGGCATGCTGTACGTGTGCTACGAGGTGCTCCTCTCGTTTGCCGGCCATACCGACGCGGTCATGCTGCTTGCGCTTGCCTGCCTGCTCACGCTGCCGTTTCGCTACGTATTCTTTGGCCGCGGCGACGCCTGGCGTCCCTCGGTGATCCTTCCGTCGCTGTTCTTTGCCGTCTGCATGGTGTTTGGCCGCAGCTACGACCTCACCGATTCGGCCGAGATCGTGCTCGGCGACAAGGCGCGCATCATCTGCGCCTGGATAGGCGGTGCGGGCTGGATGCTCTTGGCGGTCGTTGCCTTCTACCTTGCCTTTGAGTGTCTAGATTGGCTGAGCTCTCGGCGTATTCCGTTTTCCGAAGCGCACTTTGGCCGCGTATGGCGTATGGCTCACGCCGTGCTCTCGGTCCATCCCTTTGCCGGGCCCTTCCTGGTGCTTATGGTCGCCTGGGCGCCCACGCTCATCGCTTCGCTGCCCGGCCTTTTTATGGGAGATACGGGTGCGCAGATTCGCCAGTGGTTCAACTACCCCAACGGTACGAGTGACTACCTGCGCCTACTCAACCCCAATGTCCTGCTCAACGGGCATCATCCGGTCGTGCACACGGCTATCATCGGTTCGTGCGTCCAACTGGGGCTTTCACTGTTCAACAGCGCCAACGCAGGTCTTGTCATCTACACCTGCGCTCAGTTCGTCATTACGGCCGCCTGCATGGCCTATTCCATCTCGTCGTTGCGCAAGCTGGGCGTGAGCCTGCCGGTCCGCGGCGTGATCTTGCTGTTCTTTGTGTTTATGCCCATGTTCTCCAACTACGCGGCCCTGCTTACCAAAGATGTGCTGTTTGCCGATGCGTTTTTGGTTTTGCTGGTGCAGACCGTCAAGCTTGTGGCCTGTGGCCTGCCTCGTCGCGATGCGAATGTCGAGCGTGTGGGCGAGCCCGAGCCCGCGCTTTTTGCGCGTCACGACTGGCTGTTGCTTGCCCTGGGCGCCATGGGGTCGACGTTTTTGCGTAACGGCGGCCTGGTGTTTGTGCTGGCGGCATGCGTGATCGCGGCGGCGTTTTGCGCTTGGGACGTGCATGCGGCTCGCCGTGCGGCCAAGCAGACGGGTGCTGAGTCCTCGTTTCGCGTGCCACGCTTTTGCTGGGTTGGCATCCTGGCGGTGCTTGCGCTCTGTCTTGTCTCCAACATGTACTTCACCAAGGTCTTTATGCCGGCGCACGACATTACGCCCAGCTCCAAGCGCGAGGTGCTCTCGATTCCGTTCCAGCAGACGGCGCGCTTCGTCCAAAAGCACGACGGCCTTAACTCAGGTGTCAATCCTACGGTTAAAGAGGACGGCACCATCGTGGAGGCTCCTTGCGACGGCTTGGTGACCGAAGAGGAGCGTGCCGTGATCGATCGCGTACTCAAGTACGAAAACCTGGGCCGCCGGTACAACCCCGACAAGTCCGATGCCGTCAAGAACTGCTTTAACGAATATGCCTCGCAGGAGGATATCGACGCCTATTTTGAGGTTTGGGCCCAGATGTTCAAAAAGGATCCCGAGTGCTATATCTCGGCGCTTATCAATAACTACTATGGCTACTTTTATCCGAGCGCCCGCGACGCATGGGTCTACAGCACGGCGCGCAGTGCCGAGATCATGGCTCGTCCCGACAATCTCAAGTACTTCGATTTCCATCCGGTCGATAGCAAGGTCGTGCGGTGGTGTGGCCATCTGATTAACCTGTATCGCGTGGCGGTACAGCGCATCCCGTTTATCTCACTTACCATGAGCAGTGCAACCTACGTGTGGATCATGATTGCCGTGGTGGTCTACCTGTTGCGGCGTCATTCGTGGAGGGCGCTTGCCATTTGGGTACCGCTTTTGGGCGTACTCGCCGTGTGCCTGATCGGTCCTTGCAACGGCTCCACCTACATGCGCTACCTGTACCCGGTCATCGTCTGCATGCCCTTTGCCATCGGCGCCACCATAGCCCGCAGTGACCTTCTGTGGAACTAGCCAAACTGGTGCAAAGGGGACAGGTTGCTTTGCGTAGAAGGGTTGCGTCATCACGACGCCTTCATTTTGGGGTTTATCTCGCAGGCCAGTAGGTATATCATAACGACGTTTGTTTATATTGCCCGAGCATCTGCGCTGGGCTTTAGGTCGAAACCGATAGGAGACACGTATGTCCGGACACTCTAAGTGGGCCACAACCAAGCATCGTAAGGGCGCGCAGGACGCCAAGCGTTCCGCCCTCTTCTCCAAGCTGAGCCGCAACATCACCGTTGCTGCCCGTCTCGGCGGTGACCCGCTGCCCGAGAACAACGCCAGCCTCGCCGCTGCCGTTGCCAAGGCCAAGGCTCAGTCCATGCCTAAGGACAAGATCAAGTCCGCTATCGACAAGGCTTTTGGTTCGGGTGCCGATGCCGCCGTCTACGAGAACATCGTGTACGAGGGCTATGGTCCCGCCGGTGTCGCCGTCTACGTCGACTGCCTGACCGACAACCGCAACCGTACCGCCGCTGATGTCCGTTCCGCCTTCTCCCACGCTGGTGGCAACCTGGGCACCTCCGGCTCCGTCGCCTTCCAGTTTGAGCGCAAGGGCCAGATCGTCGTCGCCAAGGAGATCCTGGACGAGAACGCCAAGAAGGAGACCATGATCGCCAACGGTGCTGCCGGTGACGAGGATGAGTTCATGATGGCAATCGCCGAGGCCGGTGGCGAGGACTACGAGGACGCCGGCGAGGAGTGGATCGTCTGGACCGCTGCTAACGACGTCATGGCTGTCTCCAAGGCACTCGAGGAGCAGGGCGTCCAGGTCAAGGGTTCCGAGACCACCATGGTTCCGACCACCCCGACCGAGGTCTCCGGTACCGACGCCAAGAAGGTTCAGCGCCTCATCGACCGTCTCGAGGAGCTCGACGACGTCCAGGATGTTTACAGCACCATGGATATGACCGACGAGGTCATCGCTGCCCTCGAGGAGGAGTAGCACCCGCGCGGGTTAAGCCGCGCATATCTGGGCATAATGAAGCGAGCATGCAAGCCTCGTGGAATAGATGAGCCGGATCCGCGTGCGTAGAGCACCGGACCCGGCTCTTTTATAATGATGCGAATCGTTTTGCATTCTGTGGACCGAGACCCGAAAGGAGCGCCGCATGCGCGTGCTCAAACGAGCCCTAGCAATCGTGTACCTTGCCGCCGCCATCGTGGCGCTGGGCACGCTTGTCTGCCAGTTCTGGGGACCGTATACGTATCGCTTTATGCTGCTATTGCGTGACACCACGCCTCGCGTCGTCGTTACGGTGTGCGCCGCCATCGTGGCGCTTGGCGTGCTCATTGGGTTTTTCCGCTTGATGTTCGCGCGTCGCGAGCCGTCCTGCGTGCATCCGGCGGGGGAGCGCAATATCGAGGTCACGCTCGCAGCGCTTTCCTCGTGCGCCCGCGCCGCGGCGGAGTGCGATGATCGTGTGATGGTTGAGCATATCGAGGCACGCGTTCAAGGCCCCGACGAGTCGCGCGTTCGTTTTAAGGTCGAGGCCATCGCCCTCGATGATAAGGACGTTGCAGCTCTTGCCACCTCGATGCAGCAGCGCATCGAGAAGGCCTGCGACACCATGCTCGGCACGCCGGGCACGACCGCGCGCGTCCGTTTTTTGCCGTCCAAGACTACCGTCCAGACCGTGGAGGTTTCCGGTGAGTGATACCAACCAAGACAAGACCGCCCGCACGCCGCGCCTGACGATCGACCAGAACGCTACGCCGGCAGGCGAGACCATCGACACCAAGCCCGAGGCCGGCGAGCAGCACGACAGCGCCGCCAATGACTTTGACGAGGCCATGGGTCTCATCAAAGGTACGGGCGCTGCTATCTGGAGCTACGCCGTGCGCCACCCCAACACTACGCTCGGCGCCGTGGCGGGCTTTATCCTCGCCGTGCTGGTACTTACGTTGGGCCTGTGGGACACGCTCGTCATCGCATTCTTTGTGTTGATCGGCGCCGTGATCGGCCAGATTCGCGACGGCGAGAACGGTATCGTCAACTTCTTCGGCCGTCTGTTTAGCGGCCGCTAATATGTATTCGACTGTCGCATCCGTGGCAGGCATAAGGAGGAACCATGGCTTTTAACACGAAGGTCGATGTGGCCGATACCGAGCTCGAGGCAGACGAGACCGTCGCCGCCGATGCGGAGGATGTAACGCTCGAGGACGAGACGCTCGTCGAGGCCGAGTCCGAAGACGAGGCGGACGAGGACGACGAGGAGGCGGACGAGTCCGAGGACTCGCTGACCTATTCCAACGGCGTGATCGAGAAGATCGTCGCCATGGCCACCCGCGAGGTGCCGCACGTTCTGGGCATGAAGGGTAACCTTATGCACTTTGTGCAGGAGCAGTTTGGTGCCGAGAACCTGACCAAGGGCGTGACGGTCGAGGTCACCGACGACAACCGCGTGGTCGTCAACATCTCGGTCATCATCGAGTATGGCGCCTATGCGCCTGCGATCTTTGACGACGTTAAGGCGCGCGTCACCGAGCGTCTGGCCGCGATGACCGGCCTTGAGGTGGCAGGCGTCAACCTGCGCATCGAGGATGTCATCACCCCCGAGGAGTACGAGCACCGCACCAGCCAGCACGAGTAACCTACCAAATAGGGACAGGTTTGTTTCGATAGGTTTTACCTGCGAAAACGCTAAACGGTCGACCGCGCAAGCAAAAGCGCGGTCGACCGTTTTCTATATGCCCTCGATGCAGTCATACCGCTCGTCTAACTAAGGGTTGCAATCTTCGCGTTCCGCGTTACCCTAATGGGCGCATTGTTTCCAAATTGTTAACGAGGGGTTGCCGTAATGGCCGACGAACACGAGACCGAAAGCAAGGCATGGGCGATTGAAGCCGCTGCGGCAGAGGCGGCGTCGCGTGCCGCCGAGGAGGTGCATCGTCCTCCGGTGGTGCCGATGGAGCGCGTTGTCGGTCGCGAGGATATCGAACGTGGCGAGCGTGCCGGTCGTAAGCGCAGCCAAGAGCCAGGCTTTCCGCGCTTTTTTGCCGAGCTCAATTTGGGCCTGATCCTCACGGCCTTTGCCATCGTGGCTTTCAAAACGCCCAATCACTTTGCCTTCGGCGGCACCTCGGGTGTGTCGGTCATTCTTTCCACGCTGTTCCCGACTCTGCCCGTCGGCGTCTTTATGTGGATTATCAACGCGGTCCTGGTCATCCTGGGCTTTATCTTTTTGGAGCGCAAGGCAATCCTTTGGAGCGTTTTTGCCTCGTTTGCGCTTTCGGCCTACGTCTCGCTGTTTGAGCTCTTCATCCCGACGGATGTTTCGATGACGGGCGATATGTGGCTCGACCTGTGTTTTGCCGTCATCTTGCCGGCGCTGGGCAGCGCCATTGTCTTTGACATTGGCGCCTCGACGGGCGGCACCGACATCCTTGCCATGATCCTCAAGCGTCGTACGACGCTCGAGATCGGACGCGCCTTGCTGCTGGTCGATATCGGCATCGTGACCATCGCGGCTTTCCTGTATGGCCCGCGCGTCGGCCTGTACTGCGTACTTGGCCTGTTTGCCAAGACGCTCGTGGTCGATAAGGCCATCGAGAGCATTCACCTTCGTAAGGTCTGTACGATTATTTGCGCCGAACCGCGCAAAGTCGAGGAGTTTATCGTCAAGCATCTCAACCGCACAGCAACAATCAGCCGTGGTTACGGCGCCTTCTCGGGCAGGTGCGTCACGGTGATTATGAGCGTGCTGAGCCGTCGCGAGGCAGTACAACTGCGCCGCTATACCCGCGATATCGATCCGAATGCGTTTATCACGATCGTTGACAGCTCCGAGATTGTGGGCAAGGGCTTCCGCGGCACGAACTAGCGCGGATATACCCTTCGAATCGTTGAATAAAGCTGCCTACGTTGCAAATCGGTCATCTTGGGGTATTTGTCCCCACATTGGGCGATAATGTTGCCAAAGACATCGTTTGCGATCCAGGTGATTCGCTCTAGATACGAAGGGATGATTTCGATGTTCTGTTCGCAGTGTGGCGCCCCCATGGGCGATAACGACAAGTTCTGCGGCGCGTGCGGTGCTCCTAATACCGAGGCCAAGGCCGCCGGCCCCGCTCCGCAAGCTCAACCTCAGCCGCAGGGTCAGCCGTTTGCCCAACCGCAGCCGCAGCCGTTCGTTGCGCCCCAGCCGGCTATGAACGTGCCCAAGGGCTGCATGGCGCAGGCCTTCAACGACATGATTAAGGTTCCCGGCGCCCTGGTTCGCGTATGTCAGATTGCCTTTTTGCCGGCGCTGATCTGCGTCGTGTCGGTGCTGGTGCTGTTTATCCCCGTTATCGGTGGCATCGCGGCGGCCATTGGCTTTTTGCTCGCTTACGTGGCAAGCGTGTGCGGCGCTGGCTTTGCTATCGAGTGGGGTCGCGACCTGTCGCTCAAGGACGATAACGGCATGGAGCGTCCACTGCTGCGCTCGACCTCCTTTGGGCTGGGCATCTTCTCGTCTGTCATTACGAACGTGCTCGGGTTCGTGGCCATTATTCCGGTGATTGGCGTGGTGTTCTCGGTGCTTGAGAGCGCTGTGATCGGTGCCGTTGGTTCGTACTATTACTTCGGTTCGAGCGGCCTCGAGGGCGCACTCATCGGGTCGATGGGTCTGCTTGTCTTTGCCATGATCGTATCGGCGGTGTTGGGCATTTTCTTTAAGATGTTTGGTGACGCTGCCGTGATGCACTTTGCAGTCGCCGGCCGCGTGGAAAGCGCGTTTTCGCTCGAGAAGGTCTGGAAGTCCTATAAGGCCAACCTGGGCAAGCTGTTCTGTGCCTCGATTCTTCCCGAGTTCTTGACGGGCATTGTTTCCAATATCATCACCTGGATTTTCACCGCCATCTTTGGTTTTGTTGCCGCGCTGGGCATTAGCAGCTATGGCTACTACGGCTACTATTCTCGTCCTTCGGGTCTTGAGGCAATCATCGAGGGTGGCGGCATTACGCTCATCCTGTTCCTGATGATCGTTGCCTTTGTCACCGTGTTCCTGAATGTGTTTGGCACGATGCTCAAATATCGTGCCGTTGGCTACTGGGCCGCGCGCCATGCCAGCGAGTGGGCCGATGAGGATACCGACGATGTCCTGACGTTTGTGCTCCCGGGTGAGAAGAAGCCTGCTCCTGCGGGGTTCAATCCCACGGCCGCCACTGGTGCTGCACCTGCCCCGGCACCCGCGCCTGCACCTGCCCCGGCACCTGCCCCGGCACCCGCGCCGGCGCCTGCTCCGGCACCTGCCCCTGCGCCCGAGGCGACGCCTGCGGAACCCGATTGGAATGCCGTTGCCACGCCGGCGGATGAGCCGGGCGATAATCCTGCTGCCGAAAACGATCAAACCGAATAGTCGGTCGAGGCGCCCTGGGCAACTGAGCCCGGGGCGCCTTTTTCTACTGCGGAAGCAAGAAAATGCCTGGGAAAACGGTTGCAGCAAAAATTCTCGGAAATTGGTCAATGTTGCGCAACAACGTCGCGGCTATTGTTGAGAACATAGACGTGTAAGGTTTGAAGGCGTGCAACGCCTTAGGAAAAGGAGAAGCTTATGTTCTGTCCCACTTGTGGTTCTCCCATTTCGGATGATGCCAAATTCTGCCCTGTCTGCGGTTCTGCCGTCGGTGCCGCTTCCGCTGCTCCTGCTCCGCAGCCTGCACCTCAGCCCCAGCCTGCTCCGCAGCCCACGCAGATTCAGCCCGCTCCGGTTCAGGCAGTTCAGCCCCAGCCTCAGCAGCAGTACACCGGGCAGCAGCAGTACGCCGGCCAGCAGCAGTATGCTCAGCAGCCTGCACCTGCCCCGATGGGCTATGCTCCGATTAAGACCGACCGTGGCGTGATCGGCTGGCTCCTGCTTTCCATCGTGACCTGCGGCATCTATTCGTATTACTTCCTCTATTGCCTCGCGCGCGACATCAATGTCATGTGCCAGGACGACGGCGATTCCACGCCGGGTCTGGCGGCATTCATCCTGCTGTCGTTTGTGACCTGCGGCTTCTACGGACTCTACTGGTACTACAAGATCGGTAACCGCCTGCAGGCTAACGCTCCTCGCTATGGCCTGATGTTCCAGGAGAACGGTACCACCGTTCTTATGTGGCAGATTGTCGGCGCGCTGCTGTGCGGTCTTGGCCCGATCTTTGCCATGAACATCATCATCAAGAATACCAATGCCATGGCAACGGCTTACAACACCCGTCTTGGCGTGCGTGCCTAACGATTAAGACATTGTGAGTGACACTCAGGGACATAAGGGCGCGGCGGAGCTCATTCGCCGCGCCCTTTCTTGCATCGGCGCGCTCTTTGTCGCTTGGCTCGCACTCTACCTGCTCGATATCGGCTGCGTGTTTCGCCTGATGACGGGCATTCCCTGTCCGGGATGTGGCATGACGAGGGCCTGGCTGGCAGCACTGCGCCTCGATTTTGCGGCCGCCTTCGCTTATCATCCGCTGTTTTGGGTGGTGCCGATTGCGTTTGCGCTCGCGTTCGTGCGCGAGGAGGTGGCATCGAGCAAGCTAAAGCGCGGCATCGACATTGCGGTTGTTGTTCTGTGCGTGCTGGTCGTTGCCGTATGGACCGTGCGCCTTATCAACCCGGCAGACGCGGGCCTGCTCTTTGGTGGTCACGCTCCCGCCGGAGTTCCCACCGATATCATCCACCTCGAAACCCCACGCTGGCTCACCATCCTCCGCTCTTACCTGTCGTGACGGAGGACGCGCTAGAAAAGCGGTCGACACATAAGCGG
>UQWK01000005.1 GCA_900544725.1 uncultured Collinsella sp. | reverse complement strand
CGTGCCCATTCTAAATTCATTGACGTAATAGGAATCGCGTATGAGTTGCGCAAAGCCCGATCGGGTGAGCGTGTTTGAAATGGCAGGATTCCATTTTTGCTTGAGATCGTCGTTTTTAACTAGATCGATCATCTTGTCTGCGTTCATCAGTCCATTAAAATGATCGAATACTATTCGCTCGCACTCATGCAGCTTATCAATAGTAGACTGGATAGTTTTCTCGGGCACGTAATGGGTCATCAGGTGCCTTGGGTTGTTCCCATAAAAATCGAGGTAGCGGGCACCTCGGATGGACAATTCCGGTTCTTGGTCTTTTCCGCCATTCAGCATCTCTCTTATTCGATTGCTCTTGGCAACAATCTGGCGGTATTCAACGGAGACTAAGATATCTTTGATTATGGCATCTTTGGGCCATTTGCTCAGAACGGTTTCGAGACTCTTGCGGATGCGTGAAATCTTCTCTGCCGTAACCGTGCCTTTAGCGGGGAGCGTTGCGGGGCCCGGTCGCGAGCCTTTTGCCGTATGAAAATCGCCGGTGAGCCTGATTAGGCTGTTCATGAGCTACTCCTTTAGGGTTCGTGCAATGGTGCTACGTGATATGCCTGTCAAAACTTCCATTTCTCTTAAAGTGAAACCTTGAGATTTAAGCAGCTCTAGTGAATCGGGTTCATATCCATGGAGACGTTGATACAGCTTGCGGAGATAGTCGTTTGGGCTAAGTGGGTCACTAAACGCGACGGAGGTCTTAATGAGGTTTTTGAGCGTGCCGGGCCAGGGCAGATCCGGGCAACTCTGCAGCACCTTTTTTAGGGTCCGAGAGTCGTTTTTGATTGTCTGATTGTTTTTGGTCAGATTCTTTGCGATTGATTCGCCGATATCAACGAGATCGTCATGGGTGTATCTATTAAAGTCGATCTGCACATCGAAGCGCCTGGCGAGCGCTGGGTCAAGTTTGTCGTACAGGTTCGTTGTTGCGATGATGGCGGATCGCGTGTTCAGCTTGTCGAACTCTTTTAGGAGCGCACTTGTGGCTCGTCCCATTTCACGGACGTCGTTTTGATTAATTCTGTCTAGGGCTATAGCATCGATTTCGTCGAACAAGACAATAGCGCCGTCGCCGATATCGTGGATTTCTTGGAAGACCTTCGCGATATTTTTGGCCGTTTCTCCGAGCTTGCTATCGATGATTTGGTTGAAATCGACGGCATATAGCTGGTAGCCAAGTATTCTGGCTATCTGTTTTGTAGCTTCGGTTTTGCCGGTTCCCGATGCGCCGTAAAAGAGGACAGTGTTAATGTCCACATCTTTAGATAGAGCATTGAGAAGCCCCTGGATATCGTTAGCGATGGCCTGAGGAAGGGGTAGCGAGGTATTGTTGCTGATTACCTTTTCCAGGAAGTCGTATTTCTGTTCAGTGACTTCTTGCGGTACAAATGTGCGCGTTCTGGCAATGAGGGCCATGATGTAACTTGCAAGCTCGGGCTGTCCAGACGTCTCAAAATCTTTCGCGATAATAGTGGCTGCGTTGTTGAAGGCGATATCGTCGTGTTCCGAATGCGCTCGGATTAAGTCGATGATGTCTGATCTCTTCATGTGTGCTCCTCTCCTTGCTGTTATTATATGAGACAGTCTGAGACATAGCAAGATTTAGTTGAACAGTGATGCAATGAAGTATGTTATGATTGGGCTGTCAAGATTCAAACTCTACGAGATTGGAGGTGAGAATATGGCTACCCATCATGGAGGCAAGGTTGGCGCTGCTGCCAAGACGCTCGCGAGCTCCTCGACGAGTAAAGCCGCGAAGTCCGCGGCTGCGAAGACTCTGGTCAAGCACCAGATTGCAAAGCATCGCTAGTCTGCGAGCAAGGCGTGATGTAACAGCAGGGAGGTGATATATATGGCTTCGAAGACAATTCGCGTAAAGATTCCGAAGTACCGAATTAGCTCAACGGGTGCGATCAGGAAGATCGGAACGACCACGAAGGCCACAAAGCTGAAGATTCGCTAGGCTTTAGCGGCAACTAAAGCCTAGCGTGATGTTGACTTAGCGGGCCAACATCAAACATTTTATGGGGGTCTCCGGCGAGATTCAAGCGTCGGGGCCCCGCGTTGCTCTTTGATTCTTTGGCATATACGCGATCGAACCCGTAGACAAACAAGGGATATCGGCTAAATTAAAGCCAATTGCGGTGGAAGCCTTCGGGCGACACCTGAAGAGGGTTGATGCGTCGGCCCTCTTTTTTGTTTGGATGTAAGAATCGGCGCGTCAAAACTTGCATCTCAATTGAGAAAAGACGAAATGGCGGGTGTTTTTCTGCTCGCATGTAACTTTACTGACGCGTGGTTGCTTGGTCTTAATTCGCAACGGTTTTCTCGGTTTAGGATTGATCGGGGCAGGGCTTCTCTTTATAGTCCATCTTTGATGAGGCCTTGCGACGGTACGTCCGGCTTGGTCCGTGGGAACCTCCGAAAGGCGGTTTTCGCGTTTTAGCTTTCCAAAGGGTATTTGTCGCGTTTTCGCTTAATGACAGTGGGTTTTCTTATTGTCGTTTTCGGAAGTGCGGGGAAAAATCGAAACTTGCCGAGCACAACTAGATTTTTTGCAACAAAACCGCAGGTCGAGGAAGCGTAAAACCGGGGTTTGGTCGGCCGTTTTTGATTTTTCCCCTCACTTCCGATTTTCGCCCCTGCGGCAGGCCGCGTCCACTTATATCCTCGGCATGATAATGGACAGAATAGCCAATTCCGTCTCCATACTAAAACGCCGGCAGGGGCGAAATTGCTCCTGCCGGCGTTGGCGTGCCTGCTTGTGCTGTTTTCGGCTCGCGCAGAGGCCTGTTTTGGACGCTTACGCCTCCGTGGGCTCCACGCCCAGCTCTTTGCGGACGAGTTCGAAGGCCGCGGCGATGGCCTTGTCCATGTCGTAGTACTTGTAGCCGCCCAGGCGACCGGCAAAGATCACGTCGCCCTCCTGTGCCGCCAGCTCCTCGTACTGCTTGTAGAGGGCCTCGTTCTTGGCGTCGTTGATGGGGTAGTAGGGCTCGTCGCCGGGCTTCCAGTCGGCCGGGTACTCGCGCGTGATGACGGTCTTGTCCTGCGTGCCAAACTCAAAGTGCTTGTGCTCGATGATGCGCGTGTAGGGGATCTCGCGCTCGGTGTAGTTGACCACGGCCACGCCCTGGTGGTCCTGCTCGTCGAGCGTCTCGGTTTCAAAGCGCAGGCTGCGGTACTCCAGCGTGCCCAGCTTAAAGTCGTAGAACGCGTCGATGGGGCCGCAGTAGATCGTCTTGGCGGCGATATCGGGCTCGGCGGCGATCAGCTCCTTGTACTCCACGCCGCAGCGGACCTCGACGCCCTCGAGCATGTTGGCGACCATCTTGGTGTAGCCGCCCATGGGGATGCCCTGGTAGCGGTCGTTGAAGTAGTTGTTGTCGTAGGTAAAGCGGCAGGGGAGGCGCTTGATGATGCTCGCGGGCAGGTCGCGGCAGTCGCGGCCCCACTGTTTCTCGGTGTAGCCCTTCACGAGCGTCTCGAAGATGTCGCGGCCCACGAGGGACAGCGCCTGCTCCTCGAGGTTGGTCGGCTCGCCGATGTTCTCGGCAGCCACCTGCTCGGCGATCTTGGCGCGGGCGTCTGCCGGCGTGACGACGCCCGGCCACATCTTGGCGAAGGTGTTCATATTGAAGGGCATGTTGTACATGTTGCCGTGGAAGTTGGCGACCGGCGAGTTGACGTAGTTATTGAACTCGGCGAAGCGGTTGACGTAGCCCCAGACGTCCTTCATGGAGGTGTGGAAGATGTGGGCGCCGTAGCGGTGGACCTGGATACCCTCGACGTCCTCGGTGTAGATATTGCCGGCGATGTGATCGCGGCGGTCGATGACCAGGACCGACTTGCCGGCGCGCTTGGCGGCATTGGCAAAGACGGCGCCCGAAAGGCCGGCACCGACGACGAGGTAATCGTACTGGGACATGGATATGCTCCTTTGTATGTCAATCAAACAGTTACTTATGTTTTGGGACAAACAAACCTGATTATTTTGTCCCAGGGATTAGTGTAGCAGATGCTCTTTCAGCAGCTCCAACGCATGGGCATACCCCTGCAGACCTTCGCCGGTGATGGTGGCAAAGCAGGCCAGGCGGGCGTAGCTTACCTGGCGGAAGTCCTCGCGCGTTTCGACGGCACTGATGTGGACCTCTACGGCAGGGATAGCGACGGCCTTGAGGGCGTCCAGGATCGCCACGCTCGTGTGCGTGTAAGCCGCCGGGTTGATGACGATGCCGTCGACCTTGCCGTATGTCTCCTGGATCTTGTCGACGATGCTGCCCTCGTGGTTGGACTGGAAGACCTCGACCTCGTCGAAGCCCTGTGCGGCGCCGGCCTCCTTGCAGATTTGGACCAAGCGGTCGTAGTTGTCGCTGCCGTAGATGCCCGGCTCACGAATGCCGAGCATGTTGAGGTTGGGTCCGTTGATGACGAGAGCTTTCATGGTTGCTTCCTTTGCGGTTGGGCGGGCGGTGAGACGGAATGAAAAACCACCGCAAAGTTGCCTGTCCCCTTTGTGGTGGTTTTTGTTAGAGAGCGGGTGGGAGGGTGTCGAGGACGGCACGGGCGGTGTTGGCGGCGCAGTCGCGTGAGTCGATGATGTAGTCGGCCCAGGCACGGTAGCGCGGCATGCGCTGCTCGGCCAGCTTGTCGATACCGTCGCGGGCGGTGATGGGTCGACCCTTGTGGGCGAGCTCATCGAGCTTACGGTTGAGCATCACAATCTGACTGTTCTGGTGCAGCAACGGATAGTTCTCGTCTCGCGTGACGACGCCGCCGCCGGTGGAAAGCACCAGGCCGCTGCTCTTGGAGATGTCGGCCAAGGCCGCCGTCTCCTGCTCGCGGAAGGCCGGCTCGCCGCGCTCGACGATAAAGTCGGCGCAAGGCATGCCCAGGCGCTGCTCGAGGGCGCGGTCCAGGTCGATGTGCTCGCGGCCGGTGAGCAGGGCGATCTGCTCACCCACGCGGGTTTTGCCCGAGCCCGGCATGCCAATCAGGGCGATGTTCTGCTCATGGCGGGACAGACGTTCCGTCACGTCCAGGATGCGCTCGCGTGGGGTGACCTGGCCGGTATAGCGCTCGACGGCTTGCGCCGCCTGGGCCACAAGCATGAGCAAACCGCCGATGCAGGGGATGCCGCGACGCTCGGCCTCGAGCATGAGTCCCGTGCGGGCGGGGTTGTAGACGATATCGATGACGCCCTCGAGCGCGTCGAGGCCCTCGAGCGTGCAAGGCGCGTCGGGGCAGTGGGGGAACATACCGGCAGGCGTGCAGTTGACGAGCAACGCGGCATCGGACTGCTGTGCGATGTTGTCGTAGTTGACCTCGCTCGCGCGTCCCACGGGCACCACGATCGCGCCCAGGTCGCCCAGTACCATACTTGCCGTGGTGCCGGCGCCTCCGGTGGCTCCGAGCACGAGGACCTTCTTGCCGGCAATCTCCACACCCAGCTCCTCGACCAGGCACTGGAAACCGAAGTAGTCGGTGTTGTCGCCGCGCAGGCGGCCATCGGGCAGACGCGTGATCGTGTTGACGTTGCCCATGCGCTCGGCCAGCGGGCTTAGCTCGTCCAGGTAGTCCATGACGGCGCGCTTGTAGGGAATGGTCACGTTGGTGCCCTCCCACTCATCGCCGGTCATAAAGGCCGCGAGGTCTTCGGGCTCGCGCTCAAAACGCACGTACTCAAGCCCCGCGAGCTCCTTGTAGATGGTCGGGGTGTAGCTGTGGCCCAGCACGCGGCCCAGCACGCCGTAGGGACGGGTCGTGGCGACGTCAGTCATCTAGAGCACCTCCGTGTAGCTGCCAAAGTAGGTGAAGCTCTCGCACACGTCATCGATGGAATCGAGTAGGTCGTCGAGGGCTTTGCTGCCAAAGGGACAGTCCAGATCGAAGTAGAACATAAACTCAAAGTCGCGCCCGGGGATGGGGCGGCTCTCGAGCTTGATGAGGTTGATGTTGAGCGCGTAGAAGCGCTCGAGCACGCGGTAGAGGGCGCCCGGCTCGTTGGCCGTGGTGATCATGAGCGAGGTGCGGTTGGCGCCGGGGTAGACGCGCGGCTCGCGGCTGATGACGACGAAGCGCGTGTAGTTATTGTCCGAGTCCTGGATATTGGGTTCCAGCACCTCCAGACCGTAGAGCGCCGCGCAACTGCGCGAGGCGATGGCGGCGACGTCGGTGCGCTCGGAGTTGGCGACCATCTCGGCCGACATAGCCGTGTTGAGATACTTGGTGGCGTGAAGAGCGTGCGCCTCTATAAAGCCGGCGCATTGCGCGATGGCCTGTCCGTGGCTATAGACCTCACGAACATCCTGCAGCTTGGTGCCAGGCTTGACGAGCAGGTTGTGGTCGATCTTGAGGCGCAGCGAGCGCACAATGTGGAAGTCGAACTGCGCGAGCAGGTCGTAGACTGCGTTGACCGAGCCCGCGGTGGAGTTTTCGATGGGCAGTACGCCAAACTCGCAGAAGCCGTCGCGCACAGCGCGCATGACACCTTCGAAGGACTCGAAGAACGCGATATCGGGCACGTCGAAGAGCTTGCACGCGGCGATCTGACTGTAGGCGCCCTCAACGCCCTGGCAGGCGACGCTGGCAGTCTGGGGGAAGGGCTTGTCGAAGCCCTCGGCAGTGGCGTGGGCCTTTTGCGAGACCGTGATACCCTTGAGCTCGTTGATATAGCGCTGCTGCTCGGCCTTGCTCATGCTCATGAGGAGGCGGAACAGCGTGATGGTCTGCGCCTCGTAGCGCTCGGGCGCGCGGCCGGCAAGGTTGTTGAGCTTGGAGCGCTCGCGGGCGGGGTCGAAGACGGCCTTGCCCATCTCGATCTTTGATTTGGCGACCTCGGTGGCAATGTCCATGCGTTCGACAAAACTGTTGAGGAGCGTGGTGTCGATGCCATCGATGGTCTGGCGAATATCGGCAAGGTCCATGGAGATCCCTTTCGCGTGTCGGGGGATGTTGAGGGGTGGGAAGTTAGCGCTGGGCGGCGTCTTCTAGGAGGGCGTCCCAGATGGCCAGCGCTGCGGCTGCTTCGGCTACGGGGACGGCGCGCGGGACGATGCAGGGATCGTGGCGGCCGTGGACCGAGAGCTCGGCATTTTCCATAGCGTCCATGTCCACCGTCTGCTGCTCGCGGGCAATGGAGGGCGTGGGCTTTACGGCCATACGCCACATGACGGGTGCACCGGTTGAAATACCGCCCAGGATGCCGCCGGCATTATTGGACTCGACCTCGATCTTACCGGTCTCGGCGTCGATGCGATACGGATCGTTGTTCTCGCTGCCGCGCATGGCGGCGACGGCAAAGCCCATGCCAAACTCCACGCCCTTCACGGCGGGAATCCCAAACGCGATCTGCGCGATGCGGTTTTCTATGCCGTCGAACATGGGGTCGCCGATGCCCGCGGGCAGGCCGTAGATACCGCACTCCACGATGCCGCCGATGCTGTCGAGCTCGTCGCGCGCGGCAAAGATCTCCTCGCGCATGCGACCGGCAGCTGCGGCGTCAATGCACGGCAGGTCGTTCGAAAGGATCGCCTTGCGGTCGGCCTCGCGATAGACCATGTCGTCCATGGGAAGATCGGAGATGCCACCGATCTGCGCTACGTGCGCCATCACGTTAATGCCGCGGGCCTCGAGCGCCTGCAGCGCGATACCGCCCGCGATGCATAAGGGCGCCGTCAGGCGGCCGGAGAAGTGTCCGCCGCCGGCGACGTCGTGCATGTTGTGGTACTTCACGCGTGCCGGGAAATCCGCATGGCCCGGACGGGGCTTGCGGCGCAGCTCGGAGTAGTCCTTGGAGCGCGTGTTGGTGTTCTCGATAATCGCGGCGATAGGCGCGCCTGTGGTGTGTCCATCAACTATGCCGGCGATAATGTGGGCGGCGTCGGCCTCGCGGCGCTTGGTCGCGGTCTCGTCACGGCCGGGGGCGCGACGGTCCAAAAAGGCCTGCAGCTGCTCCTGGTCCACAGCGATACCTGCGGGAATGCCGTCGAGCGAGCAGCCGATGGCGGGGGAGTGCGATTGGCCAAAGATACTCAGGTGTAATACGTTGCCAAAGGTCGAGGACATGCTATTCCTCCTCGAGCGTGACCTTGCCGCCCAACAGGCGGTAGTGGTCGAAGAAATCGGGATAGGACTTGTTGACGGCCTCGGCGCCGTGGATCACGACCTCGCCGGTGGCGCAGCTCGCGGCGATGGCGGCCATCATGGCGATGCGGTGGTCGTTGTGCGAATCGACCTCGCCGCCGGTAAAGGCATCGACGCCCTTGATGATGAGGTCGTCACCGGCGATGCGCACCTGCGCGCCCAGCGCGGTGAGCTCGCGGGTGGTGGTGACCAGACGGTCAGATTCCTTGATGCGCAGGCGCGCGCAGTCACGGATGAACGTGCGGCCCTGAGCCAGCGATGCCACGGCCGAGATGACGGGCACCAGGTCCGGAATGTCGTGGGCGCTCATCTCAAAGCCGGCGAGCTTGTCGGACTGGACGGTGGCGGCGTTCGTGGAGCGCACGATGCGGGCACCAAAGCGCGAAAGCGCGGCGAGCACGTTGCGGTCGCCCTGTGCGGAGCTCAGCGACACTCCCTCGACGGTGATTGGGTCGGTGCCGATGGCGCCGGCGCACAGCCAAAAGGCGGCGTTGGACCAATCACCCTCTACGGTCACGCTGCCGGGCGTGCGGTACGAGCCGCTGTTCACGCGGAAGTTCGTGACTTCGGGCTGGCCGTCCTTGGCCGGAATACGTTCGACGTTGACCTCGACGCCGAAGGCCTTCATGGCCTGGATCGTCAGGTTGATGTAGGGGCGGCTCTCGATAAGGCCAGTCACCTGCACGCAGGAGGGCTGGGCCAGCAGCGGGGCTGCCAGCAGCAGGCCGGAGATATACTGCGAGCTCACGTTGCCCGGAAGCACAAAGGTGCCCGGGCGCATGCGGCCGCTCGTCTTGAGCGGAAAACCGCCCAGGCCCTGCAGGTCGCAACCGGCGGCAATAATCTCGTCCGAGAGCGGGGAGAGCGGTCGGGCGCCCAGGCGGCCCTGGCCCACGAAGGTGGCCTCTGCACCCAGCGCGCAGGCGACAGGCAGCATAAAGCGCAGCGTGGAGCCACTCTCACCGCAGTCGAGCGTGCCGCCGGCAAGGGCTTTGAGCAGGCCAAACTCAATGCTCTTCATGGTGGGGTGGACCTGGAAGCCGTCCTCGACGGTCTCGATGCGGGCGCCGAGTGCCGTGAGGCAGCGCACCGTGGCCTCGATATCGGCGCAGGTCGTGTTGCAGGTAACGTGCGTCTCGCCGTTGGCAAGCGCGGCGCAGATGATGAGGCGATGTGCCATCGATTTGGACGCGATGGCGGGAACGGTGCCCTTGAGCGGGGACGGGGTGATGCGGGCTAACATGCGGAAACGTTTCCCTTCTGGCCGAGGCCCTCGGCAATCAAATCGTAGAAGGTGGAAAGCGGCGTGCGGTCGATGCTGCAACGGCCGATGTCGTGCGGAATTACCAGGTCGATGGTGTCGCCCGCGCGCTTTTTATCGTGGAGTGCCTCGGCAAAGACGGCATCGGCCGAAAGCTCGCAGAGGGTCTTGAGGCCGTGGCGCGCACAGAGCTCCTCGATGCGGCCAGGCAGCTCTGCGTCGCAAATGCCGTGCAGGGCTGCGGCGCGCGTGATGATACCCATGCCGATTGACACGCAGTTGCCGTGTCCGAGCTCAAAGTGCTCGCAGGCCTCGACGGCGTGCCCGGCGCTGTGGCCAAAGTTGAGGAGCTTGCGCTGATTGGTTTCGCGCTCGTCGGCAACGACCACGGCGCGCTTAATGTCGATATTACGGGCGATGATGAGCGCCACACGGGCCACGTCGCGGTTCAGCAGCTCAAGCGTGAGCGGGGTCTTCTCCAGCTCGGCGAAGAGCTCGGGGTCGGCGATCACGGCGTGCTTGACGACCTCGCCGCAGCCGTCGGCGAACTGTTCGGGCGTAAGGGTTGCCAGGCACCCCACGTCGGCGATGACCACGCTCGGCTGCCAAAAGGCGCCGGCTAGGTTCTTGCCAGCTGCCAGGTCGATGGCCGTCTTGCCGCCGACCGACGAATCCACCATGGCGAGCAGGCTTGTGGGAATCTGCACAAACTTGCAGCCGCGCATGTAGGTGGCGGCCACAAAGCCCGCCACGTCGCCCACGACGCCGCCGCCGAGCGCCACGATCACGTCGGAGCGCGAAAGCTCGTGCTCGGCCACAAACTCCAAGATGGCAACGTAGGTCTCGGCACGCTTATGGGCCTCGCCGGCCTCGAAGGTGCAGATGCTCACCTCGTAGCCTGCGGATTCGAGGCTCTGCTTAACGGGCATCTGGTAGAGGGGGCCTACGTTGGTGTCCGTCACGATGACAGCGCGCGAGCCGCCGGCGGTGGCTCGAACGAGCGGGCCGGCCTGCTCCAGCAAAAACGTGCCCACATGCACCTGGTAGGGGCGTGCGGTGTCGATATCGATGGTAATCGCCATAAACTTCGGTCCTTTCGACCTGGCGTGATGGGTGGTCTAGTGGGAGGCCTCGTCGTCGAGCGCGCGCTTGATGCGGTCGCCCTCGGCAAGGAGATTTTCCAGATAGCGCTGGTCGCGGTCCTTAAGGGCGCGGCTGTAGGCGCAGAGCGATTCGATCAGATGGTCGATCTCGAAGGCGAGCGCATCGGCGTCGTCGATCATGAGCTCGGACCACATCTGAGGATTGAGGTGTGCCACGCGGGTGAGGTCGCGGTAGCTGCCGGCCGAAAAGCCGTGGTGGACCTGGGCGGTCGGGCTCTTAACATAGGCGTTGGAGACGACGTGCGCGAGCTGGCTCGTAAACGCGATGACGCGGTCGTGCTCGGCGGCGCTCGTTACGCTGAACTTGCCAAAGCCCAGGGGACGTACCATCTCGCGCACCTGGCCCAAAAGCTCCAGCTTAAGTGCGTCGTCCACTGCGGGCGGTACAAGCACGAGCGGTGCGTCCTGGAACAGGTCGGCGCGGGAATGCGCGTAGCCCGAGAACTGCGTGCCCGCCATGGGGTGCGCTCCTACAAAGTAAAAACCGTGCTCGCGGGCAAGCTCAAAGGCGCGCTCGCACACGATACCCTTGACGCCCACGGTGTCGATCACCACGGGGCCCATGATGGCCTCGGTGTCGGTGGCGTCGGCGAGTGCCTGGGCGTGCGCCTCGAGCCACTCGATGCAGGCCTCGGGATAGCATGCCAGGACGATGATGTCGCATTCGCCGAGCGTCTCGTCGTTGAGCTCGCCGGCAACGGTGCCCATGCTGGCGGCCGTCATGACGTCGTCATCGGGGTCCCAGGCCAGCACGCGGACGCCCGCCTGCGCATAGCCGCGGGCAAAGCTGCCGCCGATGAGGCCCAGGCCCACGATGCCGGCGCACTTGGGGCCACCCTGGTTGACGCGTGCGTTTCTCACCGTACCCATGGACTACTCCTGAACGGTCTCTTGGCAGACGACCTCGCGGATGGCGCGGATGCGGCGCATGGTGTCGTCGAACTGGTCGGGGGTGAGGGCCTGAGCGCCGTCGGACCAAGCGCGGCTCGGGTCGTCGTGGACCTCGATCTCCAGACCGTTGGCGCCGCAGGCAGTCGCGGCGAGCGCCATGGGCTCAACATAGCGGGTGTAGCCGGTGGCGTGGCTGGGGTCGGCGACGACGGGCAGGTGCGACAGGTGGTGCAGCACCGGCACGGCGTTGAGGTCGAAGGTGTTGCGGGTGCGGGTCTCGAAGGTGCGAATGCCGCGCTCGCACAGGATGACGTTGTCGTTGCCCTCGCTCATGATGTACTCGGCTGCCATAAGCAGCTCGTCGACGGTGCCGGACATGCCGCGCTTGAGCAGGATCGGGGTCTGCGTCTTGCCGACCTCCTTGAGCAGGGGGAAGTTCTGGGCGTTGCGAGCGCCAATCTGCATGACGTCGATCTTTTTGTCGAGGAAAACCTGCACGTCGCGCGGGTCCATGATCTCGGTGACGATCGGCATGTCGAGCTCGGCGGATGCCTCGCACAGCAGGTCCAGTCCGGCGGGACCCATGCCCTGGTAGGCGTACGGGGAGGTGCGGGGCTTGTAGGCGCCGCCGCGCAGCATCGTGGCGCCGGCGGCCTTTACGCGGCGGGCGATGCGGATGAGGTTCTCGCCCTCGACGGAGCAGGGGCCGGCGATGACCTGGAACTGGTCGCCGCCGATCTTGACGTCGTGGCCGCAGTCGATGACGGAGTCCTCGGGGTGGAACTTGCGGTTGGCTCGCTTGAACGGCTCGGAGACGCGTTGCACGCGCTCGACGACGTCCATGGACTCGAGCAGGAACGGGTCGATCTTGGTCGTGTCGCCCACCAGGCCGATGATGGTCTCGTTCTCGCCGCGCGAGACGTCGGTCTTGAGTCCCTTTTTCTCGATCCAGCTGACGATGTGGCTGACGGCCTCGTCGCTGGCGCTCTGCTTTAAAATCGCAATCATGGTGTGCCTCTCACCTCGATGGATAGCCCTTGCAAAAACGGCCCGCATCGCGAGCCGTTATATATGTGCATGAGAGTTTATACTATCTGACTTGCTTTTGCCGCCTAAAGCGCGCCGTCGCGACACGTCTCCCACGTAATTGCAAAGCTTTTTCTATTATTTTGTTAGCCCGTGGCGCACTTGGGTATAATGCCTACCGTTCGCCCTATTAGCTCAGGGGATTAGAGCGTCTGCCTCCGGAGCAGAAGGCCGTTGGTTCGAATCCAACATGGGGCACCATCGAACGTAAGACCGTCCGAACCTCGCATGGTCCGGGCGGTTTTCTTATACCGACGCGACGTGATGGGACGTGGTATGGCAGCAACGGATATCGAGCGCGGACTCTCGACCGCCGAGGTCGAGGAGCGCATCGCCGCTGGTAAGATCAACCGCAACATGGAGCTCAAGACCAAGTCGGTCAAAGAGCTCATCATCGAGAACCTCTGCACGCTGTTTAACTTGATCAACGTGGTCTTGGCGATTTTGGTGTTGCTGACCGGTTCGTTTAAGAACCTGACGTTCCTGTTCGTGGTGTTCTTGAACACGGCAATTGGCGTCATTCAGTCCATGCGTTCTAAGCGGATGGTCGACAAGCTTACGCTGCTCACCTCTAAGAAGGCCATCGCGGTGCGCGACGGCGCCGAGGTGGAGCTCGACCTGGACCAGATCGTGCTCGACGATATCATTCGCCTGGGGCGCGGTGACCAGATTCCCGCCGACGCCGTGGTGGTGTCGGGCGAGGCGCTCGTCAACGAGAGTCTGCTGACGGGCGAGAGCGACCTCATTAAGAAACAGCCAGGCTCCGAGCTCATGAGCGGCAGCTTTATCGACTCGGGCCTGCTGCGCGCCCGCGTGATCCATGTCGGCGCCGATAACTACGTGGCAAAGATCAACAACGAGGCCAAGTACGTCAAAAAGGTCAATTCCGAGATTATGAACGCGCTGAACGCCATCGTGCGGTTCGCGAGCATTATCATGATTCCGCTTGGTCTGGCACTCTTTGCCTCGAGTGTGAGCGAGCTGTGGGATGCCGCGGGAACCCCGGGCGATAGCGCGCTTTCCTGGTGCTTCTCCGAGCTGCTGGCCGGTCGTGTGCCTTCTTCGGCGCTGCTGTCCACGGTGGGTGCCCTGCTGGGCATGATTCCGCAGGGTCTGGTGCTGCTGACCTCGTCGGTGCTCGCGATTGCCACGGTGCGCCTAGCGCGTCGCAAGGTGCTGGCCCAGCAGCTCTATTGCATCGAGACGCTCGCGCGCGTCGATGTGCTGTGCCTGGACAAGACGGGCACCATCACCTCGGGCCGTATGGAGGTCGAGGGCACCTACCCGCTGCCTGTTGAGGGTGTTGGCTTTGGCGCGGACTCGGACGAGGCAGCTGTCCCTGTCGAGACCACGGTGCTCGACTTTGCGCTTGCCAACGTGGCACGTGCGACCTCGGCAGATGCCAACGAGACCTGCCAGGCGCTGCTCAACTACTACGCCGATCGTCCGGTCGAGGTGTCCGAGCCGCTGTCGGTCATTCCGTTCTCGTCGTCCAAAAAGTGGAGCGGCGCGTCGTTTGCGCAGGGCTCCTATGTGATGGGCGCCGCGCAGTTTGTGCTCTCTGATCGCACATTTGCTCAGGTCGAGAATCGTGTGGCCGAGCTCGCCGATACCTGCCGTGTGCTCGTGGTGGCGCGCGTGGACGGCTTTACTCCCGACGGCGATATGGTGGGTGAGGCCGAGCCCGTGGGCTTTGTGACCATCCGCGATGAGATTCGCACCTCGGCAGCCGAGACTATCGGTTACTTTAACGAGCAGGGCGTGACCCTCAACGTGATCAGCGGCGACGACCCGCGTACGGTGTCGTCAATCGCGCGCGTGGTGGGCGTGCCGGGCGCCGATGCCTACGTTGACGCTACGACGCTCGATACGCCGTCCAAGATTGATGCGGCTGTGGACCGCTATCACGTTTTTGGGCGTGTGACGCCGCAGCAGAAGCGCGAGCTCGTACAGGCGCTCAAACGCCGCGGGCACACCGTGGCCATGACGGGCGACGGCGTCAACGACGTGCTGGCGCTCAAGGAGGCCGACTGCTCCGTGGCGATGGCCGCCGGCTCCGATGCCGCGCGCAATGTGGCCGAGATCGTGCTCGTCGATAACGACTTTGCCTCGATGCCCGCTGTGGTGGCCGAGGGCCGTCGTTCTATTAATAACCTGCAGCGCTCTGCCGCGCTCTTTCTGACCAAGACGCTGTTCTCGATGGGCCTGGCGGCACTGTGCATCGCGCTGCCGCCGTATCCCTTTGAGCCCATTCAGATGACGCTCATCAACTTCTTCTGCATCGGCGCGCCGGGCTTTGTGCTGGGCCTGGAGCCTAACAACGCCCGCGTGAAGGGGTCGTTCTTGACCAACGTGCTTAAGCGTGCGCTGCCGGCGTCGATTGCGGTCATTTTGGCCGCGGCGCTCGATATCTTTGTGGCGCGCGTTTTTGGCTTTAGCCAGCTTACGCTTTCGACCATGTGCCTGCTCACGTCGTGCGCGGCGAGTGTCAGCCTGATCTGGCGCATCTCGCAGCCGCTCACGCCCTTGCGCGTGGTGCTTTTCGTGTTTGTCGTCGCTGGTATTTTGACGGGCGTTATCGGGTTCCCGGAGCTGCTGTCTATCGCTAACCTGTCGATGGGTCAGATGGTCATCTTGGCGGTTATCGTCGTCTTTACCTGCGCGGTGTTCTTTAAGCTTGCCACGATGATGGACTCGCTTAAGCCCCGTCGCCGTCATGCGGCTACCGGCTTTGGCCGTGGCGTGCGCGTTCGCCTGGGTCGCGGCGGCGGAAAGGTGAGCTCGACGGGATCGACCGCCGAGCGTTTTGCCAAGCGCGTTGCCGCCGATATGGCGCAGCGCCGTGAGGTGCGCACTGTCCGCGAGGCCGAGGCCCGCGCACTCGAGGGCGTGGCCCAGACCCAGCCCAAGAAAAAGAAGAGCGCCGGTGCGAAGCGCTCCCGCGTGACCAAATCGGCCCAGGGCATCAAAGTCTCGATGCCCAGCAAGAAGAATAAGTAACCTCACGGGGTAGCTAATTTGGGACGGGGCTTTTTTAGCTACCCCGGCTGATGACGCGATCTATTTGGCCGAGTGGCGGCCAGGGTAGCTAAAAAAGCCCCGTCCCAAATTAGCTACCCTGGCGATGTTGAATTGGTGCCTTGCGCTTGTGGGGCCGTGTCGATGTTATGCTCTAACCTCAATTGTTTGAATTGCTTCGGAAAGAGGATGCCGTGATCTGCCCGCATTGCCTAAAGACCATCGAGGACGGCGCCTCGTTCTGCCCCTATTGCAACGCATACGTTGGTCCGGGCGATGGCCCCGAGCATACCGAGTTCGTGTTCTGCGACGGTTGCGGCGCCCGTCTGTCCCCGCATGACCGTACCTGTCCCAAGTGTGGACGCCCCGCGCCGGGCATCCTTTCCGAGGACGCGGCCGCATCCGACCTGGCCGCAGGCCGCACGGCTGGCTTTCCGCGTCTGACGCAGGAGCAAATCGATACCGAGGTGCCCCACGCGCCGGCATCTGCCGCGGCGGTGCTCTCCGACGCAGCCGACCCCAACGAGACCTGCGTGCTGCCTGCCTTCGATAAGGACTTTGGCATCCCCAAGGTCGATATCCCCACGCCGGTGTCCCTGCGCGATGATGCCCAGCCCAAAAAGCAAAAGCCCAAGCGCAAGGTCCACCCCGACGAGGATGCCTATCACAAGCACAAACGCCATATCCCCAAACCGCTCATCGTCATCGCGGTGCTCGCCGCCGTGTGTGGTGGTGCCTATTGGTTTGTGACTGCCGACCCCATGGGTGTCATGCCCGGTTTCTACGACCAGTTTGGCCAGGCCGCCAAGACCACCTTCCCGTCGCGCCAAAAGGGCGAGGCCACCGAGAAAGAATCCAAGCAAGAGGATGCGTCCGAGGTCGTTCAGGAGGAGACCGTCTTAACCGACGACCAGCTCTACACCAGGCTCGACGGCCTGTACCAGACCATCGTGTCGTACAGCGACGATGACCAGATCGGCGAGGTCATCGATTCGTTTAATAACGGCTATCTGCGTACGCCGCTCTCCACCCGCCAGGAGCTGTCGCAGAGCGCCTATGCCCTGCGCGACCAGATTAAAAAGACCCAGGATGAGCTCAACAACCTCAAGGTTCAGGACGACACGGTCTATGCGGAGGACATCGATCATCTAAAGCAGCTTGCCCAGTGGATGTACGAGCGTGTCGACGTGATCTGCCAGAGCTGGGATATCTCGCTGTCCATTCCCGACGGCGAGTCGCTGAGCGCCCGCCAGAACGAGATCCTGGCGCCCATCGCGCAAGGCGGCAACAGCGCGCTTAACCAGTACGACGCCAACGTGAGCGCCTGGAGGCCGCAGCAGCGTTCGTAATTTGTTGCCCTCCGGCGGCATAACCTGCGTGCGCAATTGATGGAAGCCCGTGCTTATTGCTACAATTCGTACAAATATGCTTTAAACGCACGAGGAAGGAACCACATGTTTGGTTTTAAGAAAGAGCTCTATACGCCCGAGTACCAGCTCGTCGGTGACGAATGCGCGGTGATCGAGACGTCGAAGGGCACCATCAAGGTCAAGTTTGACGGTGAGGGCGCCCCCATCCATGTGGCGAACTTCTGCGAGCTTTCCACTATGGGCTTTTATGACGGCCTTAAGTTCCATCGCTATGTGCCCGGCTTTGTGATTCAGGGCGGCGACCCCAATACCCGCGATATGTCTGGCGCCGACGTCGCCGCCGGCCTTGAGGGTCCCGACGGCATGCCCGGTACCGGCGGCCCCGGCTACTGCATCAAGGGCGAGTTTGCCACCAATCCGCGCAACAGCCATGTTGACGGCGCGCTTGCCATGGCTCGCTCCATGGATCCCGATTCCGCGGGCTCGCAATTCTACTTCTGCCTGGGTGCCCAGCACAACCTCGACTCCGGCTATACCGTCTTTGGCACCACGGTCGAGGGCCTCGACGTCATCTCGCAGCTGCGCGCCGGCGACGAGATCGTTCATGTCGAGATCGTTCACGAGTAAAGGGGACTTCCTTGAATAGCCAGCTGATCCAACAGGGCCGCGCCGCTTATCGCGCGGGTGATTTTTCCGCTGCCGCCCAGATGCTTGGCGCGGCAAAGACTCCCAAAGAGATCATGGGTGAGGCCGACCACCTGCGCGGCAACGCCCTGATGCATCTGGGCATGTACGCCGAGGCCGCCGAGGCCTACGCCGCGGCCCTCAACGACGGCGCCTATGGCAAGCGCGGCGCCCTGCTCACCAACCGCGGCAAGGCACTCGCCGCGGTGGGCGACTACACCACGGCTGCCCAGGCGTTCTCTGCAGCTACCCAGGACGCTTCCTACGCCACACCGTTTAAGGCCTACCTGGGTCTGGGCAACGCGCTGTTCCAGTCGGGCGACTATGCCAACGCCGGTACCGCCTTCCGTCAGGCTGCCATCGACGGCGCCAACCCGGCTCCTGCCGCCGCCCTCGGCGATCTGGGCCGCTGCTTCATCAAGCTCGGCCGCCCCGCGGACGCCGTTGAGACCTACCGCACGGCTATCGACTTTGCCGGCCCGCGCGACGATACGCGCGCCCTCAACGCCGGCATGGGCCAAGCGCTTTCCGCCGCCGGTCGCCCTTCCGATGCGCTCGATGCCTTTAACGCCGCTACCGCCGACGGCATCTACCAGCTCACGCCCGAGCAGGCCGACGAGCTTGCCCGCGTGCACGACTCGCTCGCCGCGCTTTCGGCCCAGACGGCCATGTCCACGGCTCCGGCTCCCGCGATGGGCGCTCCCGCTGTCGACCCGCTCGATCCCACGGGCGCGACCGGTCAGTTTATGCCCGACCCTTCTGACACCGGCTTCTTTACGCTGTCTGAGTCCGAGATGGTCCAGCAGGACCGCAAACAGGCCAAGGTTCGTCGTCGCCACCGCCACACGGGTCTTAAGATCTTCCTGGTGCTGCTTCTGCTCATCGTGATCGCTGCCGGCGGTCTTGGCTATGCTTATACGCGCGGCATGGGCTACCCCTCGCAGGAGTCCGTCATCACCGACCTGTTCCAGGCTGCCGGCGACGGCGATACCGCCAAGGCCGAGTCCTGCCTGGCCTCGAGCCTGTCCGAGGACGCCAAGGCGATGATCATCTCCTCGATCCCGCAGGGCGCCACCGTCTCCATCGAGGGTATGGATCAGTCCATGACCGAGACCATCGCCAAGGTGAAGGCTTCGCTGTCCAAGGGCGGCGAGCAGGAGTACACCGTTAAATTCGTGCGCTCCGACAACCATATCGGTTGGGCCGTTTCCTCCTTCGACATCGATTTTTCGGCCGCTGACAACCAGTAGTGACCTTATGAGATTTGGCTCTGCCCGGCGCTTCACCGCAAGTGAGGTGCCGGGCTTGCGCTAGTATGATGGGCTAGTAGTTTTCCAGCAATCATCCAACACATCAGGAGTTGCGTTGTTTTCTTTGATGGATATGTTCTTCGGTAGCTATGCGGGCGATCTCGCCATCGACCTCGGCACCGCCAATACGCTCGTCTCTGTGCGCGGCAAGGGCATCGTCATCCGCGAGCCTTCTGTTGTCGCTATCGACAAGAACGACGAGCGCATCCTGGCAGTTGGCATCGAGGCCAAGCGCATGCTCGGCCGCACGCCCGGCAACATCGTGGCCGTTCGTCCCCTTAAGGACGGCGTTATCGCCGACTTCGATGTCACCGAGGCCATGCTTCGCTACTTTATCGACAAGGCTTCCGAGAAGCGCTATCCGTGGACTCCGCGTCCGCGCGTCGTTGTCTGCGTTCCTTCCGGCGTCACATCGGTCGAGAAGCGCGCCGTCTTTGAGGCCACGATTCAGGCAGGCGCTCGCCAGGCCTACCTAATCGAGGAGCCCATGGCGGCTGCCATCGGCGCCGACCTGCCCGTCGAGGAGCCCACGGGCTCCATGGTCATCGATATCGGTGGCGGCACCACCGAGGTCGCCGTTATCGCTATGGGCGGTATTGTCGTGTCGCAGTCCATCCGCATTGCCGGCGACGAGTTCGACCAGGCTATCCTCACCCATGTTCGCGATGCCTACAACCTGGCTATCGGCGAGCGCACGGCCGAGGACATCAAGATTAAGGTCGGCTCCGCCGTGCCGCTCAAGGATGAGCTCGACGTCGAGGTCAACGGACGCGACGTTATCACGGGCCTGCCCAAGACCGTGCGCATTGAGAGCGAGGAGATTCGTCGCGCGCTCAACAAGCCGCTCGACGAGATGGCCAAGGCCGTTAAGGACGCTCTGGACGCCACACCGCCCGATCTTGCCTCGGACCTTATGTACTACGGCATTCTGCTGACCGGCGGCGGTGCGCTGCTGCGCGGCCTCGACGTGCGCCTGCGCGACGAGACCGGCGTTTCGGTCAACGTCAGCCCCACGGCGCTCGATAACGTCGTAAACGGCTGCGCCCGCGTGCTCGAGGCCAACGCCTTTGACGGTGGCTTCGTCCAAACCAATGCTTAATTTCCAAAAGGTGGATTCCATTTGGCACGATCTTCGGGTTTCTCTCCAAATCTGAATACCAAGCGACAATCAACGGGTATGCGCCCGTTGATTGTTTTCAGCATGATTTCGGTGTTGCTGCTCACGTTTTATATCCGTGAGGGCGAGGCCGGGCCGATTCATGCCGTACGCTCGGGTATGACGACGATTACCTCGCCGGTGCGTTTTTTGGGGTCGGCCGTGGCGGCTCCCTTCAATGCGATCGGCAACGTGTTCTCCAACCTCACGGCTTCGCAGGAGTCGCTCGATGACCTCAAGAAGCAAAACGAGGAGCTCACCTCTAAGGTCGCCGAGCTTTCCGAGGCTCAAAAGACTGCTGAGCGCCTGGAGGGCCTGGTCGGACTGCAATCGACCTACAACCTTAAGTCGACCGCTGCTCGTATTGTCGGCGCGTCGGGCGATGCCTGGACCTCGACCGTTACCATCGACAAGGGCTCTGCCGACGGTCTTACCATCAACATGCCCGTGACGAGTTCTGCCGGTGTTATCGGCCAGATTATCGAGGTATCGGCCAAGACCTCTACCGTGCGCCTGATTGGCGACGAGAACTCGGGCGTGTCGGCTATGGTGCAGGACACGCGCGCCCAGGGTATGCTGCAGGGCCAGCCGGATGGCACCCTGCGCCTTGAGTACGTGAGCGTCGACTCCGACGTCAAAGTGGGTGACATCATCGTGACCTCTGGCATTGGCGGCGTGTTCCCCAAGGGCCTGCCGCTCGGCACCGTTTCCTCGGTGGAGAAGTCGGCCAACGATGTGTATTACACCATCGTCGTACGTGCCCAGACCACGGCAGAGAATAACGAGGAGGTGCTCGTCATCACCTCGCTGACCAACGAACAGTCGGCCTCGGACGAGGACGTGAGCACCGCTAATAGCACGCCGCAGGGAACGTCGCGCGATGCTGCGACCAAGACGAAGGACGAGAGCTCGGATGACAGTTCCGACACGTCCGAGACGACCGATTCCGGCTCGAGCGAATAGGGGGCATGTCCATGGATCTACACGAGCAGGGGGCGAGCTCCCGCACGTTTGCAATCGCCGCCATTGTGTGCGTGCTGCTGCAGGCGGGCCTGGCGCCGCAGATCTCCATTGCAGGCGGTCGCGTCAACTTTATGATTATCCTGGTGTGCCTGAGCGTGTTCTCGGGCGATCCCACGCGGGCTGTCGTCTGCGGTTTTTGCAGCGGTCTGTTCTATGATCTTTCCGCCGCCGTTCCGGTGGGCGTTATGTCGCTGCTGTTGACGGTGGGCAGTTTTGCCCTGGTGCACAGCGCGGCCGGTCAGACGAGCGGCTCCCCGAGCGCGCGCGGTATTACCGTGGGCGCCTTTGCGCTTGCCATCAACGTGGTCTACAGCATCATCTTGCTGTTTATGGGTCTGGAGACGAGCTTTGTGGTGGCTATTTTTGGACACGCCCTGCCGTCTTCGATCCTTACGGGTCTGGTTGCCATTCCGTTTTTGATGTCCGGTGTCGTGCCGCAGTCCGGTTACGGATTCTCCGCACGCGGTAGTCATCAGACGGGCATGCGCTTTAAGCCCAAGACCCGCAAACTCAAATAGGGGAGGCCTGTAGATGTCTTCCCAGATGACGGTTATCATCGCCGGTATCGTGCTGGTCGTGGCCATTGTGGTCGCGCTGGTCATCATGCGCCGCGGCGATTCCCGTTTTACCTACGACACACAGCATGGAACGGCCCCGCGCGCCACCGAGGGCGAGGGCAATACCGCCGCGACTGCCTTCAAGGGTCGCTTCTCCATCCTCACCGCCGGCGTGGGCGCGATGTTTGCCGCGCTCGCCGTCAAGCTGTGGGGTATGCAGATGGTCTCGTCGGACTACTACGACAAGCAGGCCAAGAGCAACCAGACCCGTACTGTCACTACGCCGGCTGTGCGCGGGCGAATCCTTGATCGCAATGGCGTGGCACTTGTGCAAAACCGTCCCTCACTTGCCGTCGTCGCCTATCGCGACCTGGCCGATGACACCGTGCTGGTGCATCACCTCGCGAATGTGCTCGGCATGCCCTACGTCGCGGTTCTGCGCAACATTCAGGACAATTCCGAGGGCGCTCAGAGCCTGCATACCATCGCGACGGACGTGCGCCGCTCCACGGTTGCCTATATCAAGGAGCATGCCGGCGAGTTCCCGGGCGTCAAGATTGCCGAGCGCACCGAGCGCCAGTACCCGTACGGCGAGACGGCCTGTCACATTTTGGGCTATACCGGCACCATTACCTCCGAGCAGCTCGAGGCTCAGAACAAGAAGGCTTCGGGCGATAACGATAGCGCCGCCGGTCAGATTACGTACCAGTCGGGCGATATCGTGGGCCAGGCGGGCGTCGAGAGCTACTACGAAAACTTGCTGCAGGGTATTCGTGGCGAGCAGACGGTGAAGGTCGATGCTTCGGGCAATGTGACCGGACAGGCCGGCGCTGTGCCCGCCAAGGCCGGCTCCGACATCAAGCTCACGCTTGACCTCAAGATTCAGCAAGCCTGCGAGATGGCGCTTGCAAGTGCCATTGAGCTCGCTAAGACCACAGGCCACAGCGACGCCGGCAACGGTGCCGTGGTGTGCCTCGACCCCAATAACGGCGAGATTCTGGGCATGGCAAGTGAGCCCAAGTTTGATCCGTCCGTGTTTATCGGCGGCGTCTCCAATGATGTTTGGACCGAGCTCAACGATGACGAGGGTTCGCATCCGCTGCTCAACCGTGCCATTAGCGGCCAGTACATGTCCGCCTCGACCATCAAACCCCTCTCGGCGTTGGCTGGCCTTGAGTTTGGCACGTACACTTCGAGTCAAACGACCAACTGCACGGGATATTGGACCGGCTTGGGCAAATCTTGGGGAAAATACTGCTGGCTGCACTCCGGCCACGGCACGATGACGCTGCAGTCCGGTATCGCCAATTCCTGCGACCCCGTGTTCTACGATATGGGCAAGGCGTTTTTCTACAACGACCAGCACCCCGAGGGCCTGCAAGAGGTCTTTCGTCGCTGGGGCCTAGGCAAGACCTGCGGCATCGACCTGCCGAGTGAGGGCACGGGCCGTATTCCCGATGCCGAGTGGAAAGAGTCTTACTTTACCGACGCATCTGCCGAGGACCGCAAGTGGAATGCCGGCGATATGACCAACATTGCCATCGGCCAGGGCGACATCCTGGTGACGCCCCTGCAGATGGCGTGTGCCTATATGGGTCTTGCCAACGGCGGCAAACAGTACGTGCCTCACGTGTTTTTGTCAGCCGTGTCGCGCGATGGCGACGGCGACGCCTACAAGTACAACGGCAAAGGCAAAAAGAAACGCCTTCAGGCCAAGATCAACAGCGATTCGGATTTGGCTCTTGTTCGCAATGGCATGCACGACGTGATCTACTCCGCGTCGACTTCGACCGCCGCGCACTTTAACTCCCTGACCCCCACGGTCTACGGCAAGTCCGGCACGGGCGAGAAGAGCGGCGAGGACGATTACGCGTGGTTTTGCGCCTACGCGCCGGCCGATGACCCCAAGTACGTGATTGTCACCGTCTTGGAACAGGGTGGTGGTGGCTCCGATACCGCGCTGCACGTCGTGCGCGATGTCCTCGGTGCGATTTATGGCGAGCCCGACACTTCGACGGCCACGGGCGATTCCTCGGTTCGATAGGAGGTTGCGATGGACTTTTCGCCGGCGGACCTGTTCCGCTCAACCAAAACCGGCTCTCGCAGCAGCCTGGATCGCGTCAACAAGCAGCTCTCGGCCTCGCGCGGCACGTTCCGCCAGAAGGTACACATCGGTGTGCTGCTGGCTACCGTCGCGCTCGTTGCCTATGGCGCCATCATCATTTGGTCGGCCTCGCAGTTTAAGGCCGATGCCTCGTTCTCGCGCCACCTGCTGGGCATTGGCATTGGCGCGGTGCTGGCGGTGCTCGTCTGGCGCACCGACCTGCGTGGCATTTCCAATTTCTCGACGGCGCTGCTCGTCATTGACCTTATTGTGATTTTCTCGCCCAAGATTCCGGGCCTGTCCTATACGGGCGGTCTGGGCATGACGGGCTGGATCAAGATCCCCGGTATCGGCCTGACCTTCCAGCCCGTTGAGCTCGCCAAGCTCATCACCATCTTCTTTATGGCCACGCTTGGCTCGCAGTACAACGGGCGTATCGATACCGTTCGCGACTACATTAAGCTCTGCGGCATGCTGTCCATTCCGTTTTTGGCCGTCGTCGCCATGGGCGACCTGGGCTCGGGTCTGGTCGTGCTGGTGTCGGGCGCAATCGTCATCTGCATGAGCGGTGCGCGCCGCGAATGGGTGCTGTCGACCTTGGCCCTGCTGGTTGGTTTGATTGCGCTCATCTTGGCGCTCGACTCGGTCTTTGATTCGCTCCTTGGCCACGATGTGCTTATCAAGCAGTATCAGATGAACCGTCTGACAGTCTTCATCGACCCCGACAAAGCCGATTCGGATGATGCCTACAACCTGCAGCAGTCGCTCATCGCCGTCGGCTCGGGTGGCTTCTTTGGTAAGGGCTTGGGCCACGCGACGCAGTCGGCCGGCGGCTTTCTGCCCGAGTTCCACACCGACTTCGTCTTCGCCTTCCTGTCCGAGACGTTCGGCTTCTGCGGCTCCTTTTTGCTCCTGTGCCTCTACGTGCTGCTGATTTTCTCGACGATTCGCGTTGCCTTTAAGTGCGAGTCACTGTTCTTGCGCCTGTCGTGCGTGGGTATCGTCGGCATGTGGGCGTTCCAAACCTTCGAGAACATCGGCATGTGCATTGGCATGATGCCGATTACTGGTATTCCGCTGCCGTTTATTAGTTTTGGTTCGTCGTCGATGATGATTCAGTTGCTGACGGTGGGTATCGTACAATCCATATGGCGGCATCGTTCGGGCGCCGCGTAACCGCTGGAGGGGTTTGCCATGAAGATTCCCGTAGATAAGTTGACCAGCGCTTTTAAGATGGGCGCGTCTGTTAAGAAGGATTCCGATACGCCGGTTCGTGTCTCGGTTTACCTTGATTCGACTGCGTCTCGCTTTTTGGTCGAGACGGTGCGCGATGCCTTTGTGCCGCAGACGACTTCGGGCATTGTGCGTGTTGATCGCCTGGGGGAGGACCGTATCGTTCCCAAGGCCGATACCGACGTGGTGTTGGTCCTCTCGTGCGGATCCGACCGCCTGGAGAGTGCTGTGCAGGAGCTCGTGATTGCCGGCGCGCCCGTGTGCGTGCTTGCCGAGTCCGCCGTCGAGGTGCCGTTCGTTGAGGAATCTACGCCCATGCTCGGCGTTGTGGCGGCTACCGATAAGACCTATCTGCTCGAGACGCTTGCCCGCTGGATCCTCGACCGTACGGACAAGGAGACGGCTTTTGCCGCCAACTTTGCCTTTATGCGCATCGCGGCGGCAAATCGCATCATTACCTCGTGCGCGCTTGCCAACATGGCGACGGGCGCCCTGGTGTTTTTGCCGGGTGCCGACTATCCCGTGATGGCGCTGGCACAGGTGGGCATGCTCTTTGAGCTGGCGGCCATCTTTGGACGCGGCATAAAGCCCGAGCGCGGCTACGAGGTCGCGGGCGTGCTCGCCGGCGGTCTGGTGATTCGCGCCGTCACCCGCGCATTGGTGAAGCAGACGCCGCACATCGGTTTTGCCGTTAAGGCGCTTACCGCTGCCGTGGGCACCTATGGCATGGGCCGCGCGCTCGTGTCGCTCTACGAGCGCGATGTTGACTACAGCCGCGCCAACGAGGTCGCTGCTGCCACGTTCTCGCGCGTTCGCGACCTGGTGACCACGGTCGCCGGTGCCACCCGTCCTATGAGTCCTTTCGAGGATGAATCCGATCTCGCTGCTTAGGGGTTTCTTTTGCGCGTTCCATACCAAGACTGTTTTCATCTGATCGAGCCGTTGCTCGCCAAGGTCGAAAAGCCGAGTCGCTATATCGACCACGAGTGGGGCACGCTCTCAAAGGCCGATGCCGACTATCGCTGCTGCATGATCTATCCGGACGTGTATGAGGTCGGTCTGCCCAACCAGGGCATTGCCATTCTCTACAACATCCTTAATCAGGCCGAGGGCATTTCCTGCGAGCGCGGCTACGTGCCGTGGCCCGACATGGGCGATGCCATGCGTGAGGCGGGGATTCCGCTGCTGTCGCTCGAGGGCGCAGCGCCCGTGGCCTCGTTCGACATCGTCGGCATGCACGTGCCGCACGAGATGGCTGTGACGAACTTCCTCGAAGCGCTCGATCTCGCCGGCATTCCGCTGTTGGCGGCCGACCGTACCGAGGACGATCCCATCATCGTCGCCGGTGGTCCCTCGGTGTATAACCCCGAGCCGTACGCGGCCTTTTTCGATGCCATCCTCATTGGCGAGGGCGAGGAGTCGCTGCTCGAGATCTGCCAGCTGCATCGCCGCCTGCGCGACGAGGGCGTCTCGCGCGCTCAGATTGTCGAGCAGCTCGCGACGGTCGCCGGTACCTATGTGCCGTCCCTGTATGAGGTGCGTCATGACGAGCCCTGCTCGCCGCATGGCTACACCGTGCCGCGCGAGGGCAATGACGTCCCGCCGGTAGTCTACAAGCGCGTCGTCGAGGACTTTGGTGCCACCAATCCGCTTTCTCAGTCGTGCGTGCCGTATGCGCAGCTCGTCCACGATCGTCTGTCTATCGAGATCCTGCGTGGCTGCGCCCGCGGCTGCCGTTTTTGCCAGGCGGGCATGACGTATCGTCCGGTACGCGAGCGCTCGGCCGACCAGATCGTGTCATCGGTGATCCAGGGTTTGGAAAAGACTGGCTATGACGAGGTGTCGCTCACCTCGCTTTCGACGACCGACCACTCCTGTATCCGCGACGTACTCGGTCGCCTTAACCGCCGTCTGGAAGATACGGGCATTCGCGTGTCCATTCCCTCGCAGCGCCTGGATTCGTTTGGCGTTGATATGGCCGAGTCGGTCGCTGGCGAAAAGAAGGGCGGCCTGACGTTCGCGCCCGAGGCGGGTAGCCAGCGCATGCGCGACATCATCAACAAGAACGTGACCGAGGAGGATTTGGATCGCGCGGCCAAGGCGGCCTTCGAGGCTGGCTGGAACCGTATGAAGCTCTACTTCATGATGGGCCTTCCCGGCGAGCGCGACGAGGACATCGTGGCTATCGCCAACCTGGCCGATCACGTGCTGGAGCTCGGGCGCTCCGTGGTGCCCAAGGCGCGCCGCGGGTCTATCTCGGTGTCTATCTCTGTTTCGGTGTTCATCCCCAAGGCGGCAACACCTTTCCAGTGGTGCCCGCAGCTCGATTACGACGACGTCAAGCGCCGTCAGAAGCTCCTCATCACGAGCGTGCGCAATCGCGCCGTTCGCGTACACTACCACGATGCGGAGACCTCGCTTATCGAGGCTGCGCTCTCCCGTGCCGGTCGCGATATGACGCCGGTCATCATCGATGCCTGGCGTGCGGGCTCGCGCTTCGACGCCTGGGTGGAGCACTTCTCGCTCGACAACTGGAAGGAGGCCGCCGCTAAAAACGGCATCGACCTCAACGAGCTGGTACACCTGCCCTACGAGCTGGATTGGCGCCTGCCCTGGGAGCACGTGAGCCCCGGCTGCTCGCGCGGCTTCCTCGAGCGCGAATACCGCCGTTCGCTCGAGGGCGTCACGACGCCCGATTGCACCCGCACGTCGTGCACCGGCTGCGGAATCTGTCCCACGCTCCACGCCAAGAACGTATTGATGGGTGATCGCGCATGAGTGAGCGCTTGACCGACAATCCCACGCTCTTTAGGCTGCGCGTTCGCTACGGCAAGCGTGATCGCCTTAAGTACCTGGGCCATCTGGAACTAATCCATACCATTGAGCGCATCGTGCGCCGTGCGGGCCTGCCCTATGCCGTGACGCAGGGCTTCTCGCCGCATATGCGCGTGGGCTTTTCGTCGGCGCTGCCCGTGGGCACGTCGTCGACCTGCGAGTGGTATGACCTGTTTATGACCGAGTTCGTCGCGCTCGACGAGGCCTTTGAACGCCTGGCCGCGGCGTCCCCGGCCGATTTGGCGCCCATCGAGGCCGCTTACATCGACGTGCGCACGCCGGCGCTGACGGCTCAGCTTACGCGTCTGTCGTACCGCATCGACTTGCACCTGGACCCCGAGGCCCCCGTGAGCGCCGACGAGGTGCGTGCTGCAATCGACACGCTGCGCGCGGGTCACGGCATTGACTATGCGCGCGGCAAAAAGAGCAAGCGTCTTGATCTGGACCATACGCTCGTTGGCTATGAGCTCGCGGCGGGGGAGCGTGAGGACCATCTGGTGCTCATGCTCGACACTCATGCCGACAACGAGGGATCCATGCGTCCGGAGATTTTGCTTTCTGCTGCTGATGTTTTGTTGCAGGGCTTGACCCCGGGCGTCGATGCACCTATTGTTTCCACCGGTATGCAAGACCTCGTGACCATCTGCTCCTACGATGTCGAGCGTCAGAATCAAGCATGCGAGGACGACGAGGGCCGACTCGTCAGCCCCATACCTGTGCGAACTTGTGGATTTGCTCCACATACTCGTTGACGGGGGTATTATCGCCTGCTACTATATTCGGCTGTTGCACTAACTGATGCATGAAGGGCAAGTAAACATGTACGCAATCGTTAACACGGGCGGCAAGCAGTACAAGGTCGCCACCGACGATGTCATCACCGTCGAGAAGATCGAGGGCAATGAGGGCGACAAGGTCACCCTGCCGGTCATCTTCCTCAACGATGGTAAGAAGATCGTCACCGATCCCGACAAGCTGGCCAAGGCCAAGGTTACCGCTCAGATCGTTGAGCAGTTCAAGGGCGAGAAGCAGCTGGTCTTCAAGTTCCACAAGCGTAAGCGCTATCGTCGTCTGAAGGGTCACCGTCAGCAGCTCACCAAGCTGAAGATCGTGAAGGTCCAGGCTACGTCCCGCGCCAAGAAGGCTGTCAAGGCAGAGGCCGAGGCTGTTGCCGAGGCTCCCGTCGCCGAGTAGATTACACTCGTAACGAAAGAGTAGGTATACACAATGGCACACAAAAAAGGACTCGGTTCCTCCCGTAATGGCCGTGACTCCCGCGGTCAGCGCCTTGGCACGAAGCGCTTCGCCGGCCAGACGGTAACCACGGGCACGATTCTCGTCCGTCAGCACGGCACGCACATCCACCCGGGTGAGAACGTTGGCCGTGGCAAGGACGACACGCTGTTCGCGCTGGTCGACGGTACCGTTGAGTTCCACAAGGGTATCAAGCACAGGGTCAGCGTACGCCCGCTCGCGAACGCGTAATTCACCCTTCATAGAGCACATATGTGGGAGGCACTTGAGTTTTAGGATTCAAGGGTCTCCCTCTTTTTTGTAGGAGGCGATTCTGTTGTCACAGTTCACCGATATCAGCCGCATTAACGTGTGCGGCGGCGACGGCGGAGCCGGATGCATGTCGTTTAGGCGCGAGGCATTTGTCCCCAAGGGCGGCCCCGATGGCGGCGACGGCGGTCGTGGCGGCAATGTCGTCATCCAGGCCGATGCTCAGCTGTCTTCGCTGATCGATTACCGCTTTAAGCATCACTTCCGCGCCGAGCGCGGCACGCATGGTCAGGGCGCCCGCCGCAACGGCAAGAGCGGCGAGGACCTGATTCTCAAGGTTCCCATGGGTACCGTGGTGCGCGAGCTCGACCCCGAGACGCAGACCCCGATGTTCGAGATTGCCGACCTGGTGCACGATGGCGAGCGCGTTGTCGTGGCGCCCGGCGGTGCCGGTGGTCTGGGGAATACGCACTTTGTGACGTCGGTGCGCCGCGCGCCCGCGTTCGCCCAGCTTGGTGAGCCGGCCGAGGAGCACTGGATTGAGCTCGAGATGAAGCTCATGGCCGATGCCGCGCTCGTTGGCTTCCCCTCGGTGGGTAAGTCCTCGCTTATCGCGCGCATGAGTGCCGCTCGACCCAAGATCGCCGACTATCCGTTTACCACGCTCGTGCCCAACCTGGGTATGGTGCGTGCCGGCGAGTACTCCTATGTCGTTGCCGACGTCCCCGGCCTCATTGAGGGTGCGAGCGAAGGCAAGGGTCTGGGCCATCAGTTCCTGCGCCACATCGAGCGCACGGCACTCATCATGCATGTCGTCGATATGACGGGCGGTTTTGAGGATCGCGATCCGGTCGAGGACTATCGCATCATCAACCGCGAGCTCGAGCAGTATGGCGCCGAGCTTTCGGAGCGCCCGCAGATCGTCGTCGCCAACAAGTGCGACGCGCCGGGCACGGCTGACAAGATTGCCGACCTCAAACGCGCTGCGCTCGACGATGGGCATATGTTCTTTGCTGTGTCCGCCGTGACGGGCGCTGGCCTCAACACGCTGATGCTTGCCGTGGGCGAGCAGGTGGCTAAGCTGCGTGCCGAGTTGGCTGTCTCCGATGAGCCGGTCGACCTACGCGACGATGAGTGGGAGCGCCGCCGCCTGCAGCGTGAGAAGCGTTTCCGCATTGTTCAAGAAGAGCCCCACGCCTTCCGCGTGGTCGGTCGCGCCATCGAGCGCATGGTCATCCAGACCGACTGGGAAAACGAGGAGGCCGTCATCTACCTGCAGCATAAGTTTGCGCGCATGGGTGTTGACGACGCGCTCGAGAAGGCCGGCTGCCGTGCGGGCGACGAGGTCCGCATTTGCCAGCGCGCCTTTGACTTTGAGGGCGCCGAGGACTTCTCGGAGTACGAGGAGGAGCTTGGGGACGAAGGCGTTGAGGTCTTTGACATAGCCGATGCTGCGGACGAGGGCGTCGAGGTTGTCGATGCGGCGGGCGTCGCGGATGATGTCGAGACCCCGGAGGGCGAGTAAGTCATGTCGCTGCGCGGTGGAATTGGTCTGCCTGAGCTGCCTATCAAGGATGGGCAGGAGTTTCGGCTTGGCATTATGGGTGGCACCTTCGACCCGATTCATTACGGGCACTTGGTTACCGCCGAGCAGGCGCGCGAGTCGCTCGACTTGGACGCCGTGCTCTTTATGCCGGCCGGCTCTCCCGCCTTTAAGCTCGACAAACCGGTGACGCCTGCTGAGGACCGTTATGCCATGACGGTCCTCGCCACCGCTGCGAATCCGGCTTTTTTGGCGAGCCGATTCGAGATCGACCGTCCGGGCGTGACCTATACGGCCGATACGCTTCATGCCCTTCGCGACTTTTACCCGCCTCAGGTAAAGCTCTACTTTATTACGGGCGCCGACGCGATTATCGATATTGTGACCTGGCATGATGCCGACCGAATCGCCGAGCTTGCCACGTTTATTGCGGCGACGCGACCGGGCTTTGATATCGATACTGCTCGCGCGCGAATCAAAGAGTCAGGCCTGCCGTTTGACGTGCGGTATATCCAGATTCCGGCGCTGGCGATTAGCTCGACCAACATTCGCAAGCGGGTTGCCCGTGGCATGAGCGTGCGCTATCTTACGAGCGAGTCCGTGCTCGGCTATATTCGCAAACGCGGGCTGTATACCGATCTGGGTCAAGAAGATTTTGAGTGATGGGGGTCTACGTTGTCGCTAGAGGATCAGTTTGAAGGCGATGAGCGCGCGCTGCTCAAGCGCATTCAAGAGCTGCTTGATGTGCGTATGAAGGATAAGCGCAAGCGCTACATGCATTCGCTGGGTGTTGCCGAGACCGCGCTTCATTTGGCCGAGGTCTACGGCGTTGACCGCTTTGATGCCGCTGCCGCCGGCCTGATTCACGACTGGGATAAGGTGCTCTCCGACGACGAGCTCGTGGCCCGCGCGTTGCACTACGGCATTAAGGTTGCCGGCTCTCCTTCGGCCGCGACGCCGCTGCTGCATGGCCCGGTTGCCGCCTATGAGCTTCCGCAGCTATTTCCCGAGCTATCGCCGGCCGTTTTCCAGGCTGTCGACCGTCACACCGTGGGCGCCTGCGACATGACGCCGCTCGATATGGTGGTCTTTGTTGCCGATGCCATCGAACCCAACCGCCATGGTGATTATGCCCACGCGCTGCGCAAGATGGTGGGGGAGTCGACGCTTGACGAGTTGTTCTTCTCCTGTTTTGCACAGGGTCTGGTCTATGTGATCCAGTCCGGGCGCTATCTTTATCCCACGGCTATTACGATTTACAACCATTACGCCCAGCTGTGCTAGCTCGGGTGCGTCTAGAAAGAGGTATTCCATGGCCGACGAGACCATGACCGACGAGCAGATTCTTGAAGGTGTGGAGCACAAGAGCTTCGTTGCCACGTCCGACCGCACCGCTGCCTCGCTGTCCGCGAGCGGTGTCGCCGCCGAGGATGTCGCCCGCGCCGCCGCGCAGGCCGCCTACGACAAGAAGGGCGAGGACGTGCAGGTGCTCGATCTGACCGAGCTCTCCGACGTGTGCGATTACTTTGTGATCGCCACCGGTACCAACAACCGTCAGGTCGATTCTATCGTCGACGAGATCGAGGAGAAGGTTGCCGAGGCCTGCGGTGAGCACCCGTTCTCCATCGAGGGCCGCGAGCAGAAGACCTGGATGCTCATGGACTACGGCTCGGTCGTCGTCCACGTTTTCACCCCCGAGGCACGCGACTTCTATCGTCTCGAGAAGCTCTGGGGCGACGCTCCCCAGCTCCCCCTCAACCTCCTCTAGGACCTTATTTGGGCCGGGGCTTCTCTTGAACTACCCTTTACCGTTCGCCGGGCAGTTGCGGTTTTCCGCACCTGCCCGGCTTTCTTTTTGCCCAAAAGAGCTAATTTGGGACGGGGCTTTTTTAGCTACTACCTACCGTTCGCCGAACATCGCGATTTATAGCTCCCAGTACGTTTTTTCTACTCTGGCTCGGGTAACGTAATTGTTATCTGTCGAGGAGGGGATGCGTATGACTCGGACTGCGCGAAAAATCTCTGTATATGGCTTTTACCATGTCGTACAAAAGGGATGTGCCGACCAACTCATATTTGAGGATGACGAAGATCGGCTCTATCTGATTCGGCTGATTGCTTCGAAATGCCAGAAGTTTAAAGTGGATGTCATCGCGTGGTGCCTTATGGATAACCATATTCATCTTCTGCTTGATGACGAGCATGTTCATCTGAGCGATTGCATGCATTCGATTACGACGGCGTATGCTATGTATTTCAACTCAAAGACAGGCAGGAAGGGGCCTGTTTTCCAGGATCGATTTAAGAGCGTGCCGATCCTCGATGATGATCAGCTACTCAACTGCGTGAGATACATTCACGACAATCCCGCGAAGGCGAGGATTGGGACCGCTTCGCTGTATCGATGGAGTAGCTTTCGCGAGTATATGGGATATCCGGGTATCTGCAAAACGGATTGCGTTCTCGGGTTACTCGGTGACTCTCAGAGATTTTTTGCCTTTAGCACCTCAGGTGAGCCCAACCGCTATTGCTTCCGTGACGGCGCCCATGTGAGCGACACAGATGCGCTGGAGTTTGCGCAGGCGCTTCTTAAGCCGTTCGAGCCTCATCACCTCAAGGCTTTGCCAAAGGGGACGCGCGATGCCTGCATTCGCACTTTGAAGAGCGAGGGCTTTTCGATTAAACAGATCGTACGTCTTACGGGCATTGGACACTGCACCATACAAAAGGTCAAAGTCTAAAAATAGCTCATTTAGGACGAGGTCTGTGTTGCGACCGCGTCAGGTATGGGTTGGGTAGCTAATTTGGGACGGGGCTATTTTAGCTACCCCTATAAATCGGTTGAGTTATATTCCGGCCCCGGGTAATTCGCTACCAGTTGAAGGGTAGCTAAAATAGCCCCGTCCCAAATTAGCTACCCCGTACTACCCTGACAATCTAAAGTAGTTAAAAAAGCCCCGTCCCAAATTGACTACTTAGTGGGAGGAGAAGCGGGATTGGCGGCCGAAGGATAGGGCGGTGTCGCCGAATTTGTCTCGGACGGCGTCGATGGCGACGGAGAGGTCGCGGCGGTCGCTGGATTGGGCTCCGCGGTCATCGATCTCGCAGAACAGGTCAGTTTGGATACCGCCTTGGTGGTTGAAGTCGCTCATGCCGATACCCGCCAGACGCACGTGCATGCCTTCTTGCCAGATATTGTCGAGCAGCTCGAGCGCTACGGCCACAAAGATATTCTCGTCGTCGGTGGGGTGGGGCAAGCGGCGCTGTGCCGTGCGTCCGCTGCCATACGAATACTTGAGCTTGAGCGTTACGGTTCCGCCCGTCAGCCCTTGACGACGTAGGCGGCGCCCAACCGACTCGCCCAGCAGCGCAATCGCCGCCTCGATATCCCCACGCTCAGTCAAATCCTTCGCAAAGGTGCGCTCATTGCTCACCGATTTAACTTCACGTTCGTCATCCAGGCTGGTGACCTCGGATACTTCGAGCCCCAAAGCGCGTTGACGCATGCGCTCGCCATTCACGCCAAAGATTGCAGTCAGGGTGGACTCTGGCGCGCGTGAAAGTTCGCCGAGCGTATAGATGCGCATGCGACGCAGTCGCTCCTCGGCCGAACGCCCGATTCCGCTCATAGCGGACACAGGCAGCGCAGCCAAAAACCGCTGTTCCGTACCGGGTCGCACAATGGTCAGACCAAACGGCTTGTCGCGCTCGCTTGCGATTTTGGCCACGGTCTTGTTGCATCCAACGCCGATGGAGCAGGTCACCCCCAGCTCCGCAACGCGGTCGCTTATGCGCCGCGCTACCAGCAGCGGATCCTCGGGCGCAAACCGACCCGGCGTAATATCGATAAAGGCCTCGTCGATGGACACGCGCTCCACGCGCGGTGTCTCATCGGCGAGAATCGCCATGACCTGCGCGCTCACCTCACGGTAGCGATCAAAGTGTCCGTGCGTCCAAATGGCCTGCGGGCACAGGCGCCGCGCCTCGGCCGAGGCCATGGCAGAATGGACGCCAAAGCGACGCGCCTCGTACGAACACGTGGACACGACGCCGCGTGACTCGGCGTCTCCGCCCACGATGAGCGGTTTTCCGCGCCATTCGGGATGATCGAGCATCTCCACGCTCGCAAAAAATGCATCGAGGTCCATCAGGCCCACCGCCGGACCCGTCCAAGGCGGCGGCGTGACGCCCGCAGCATCCTCATAACCGTATGTATGTTCGCGTCTTTCCATGTCATGAGTATACCGCGCAGCTCATGTGGGGTGCGTGGATGTGCTTGCAAATCGCGAATTCTTGTCTAAGATATGGATTTGCCCTCGACTACACCGAAGAAGTTGGTCTCACGGACTTCACCTGCCCGCGTCGATGGCGTATTATGTTCAACTGTTTGTTTGTAGTTGCAGCCTAAAGCTGCTTGGTTGGAGGAGTTTCCTTTGGCAGTCAAGATTCGCCTTGCTCGTCACGGCGCTAAGAAGCGTCCGTACTACCGTGTCGTCGTCGCCGATTCCCGCGCCCCGCGTGACGGTCGTATCATCGAGGAGGTTGGCCGCTACAACCCGATGACCGCCCCCAAGACCATCAACCTCGACCTCGAGAAGATCACTGACTGGCAGTCCAAGGGCGCTCAGCTCACCGACGCCGTCGCCGCTCTGGTCAAGGCCGCCAACGAGGGCGAGAAGACCGAGACCGTCGTCAAGAAGTCCAAGAAGCAGCTCGCCAAAGAGGCCGAGGCCGCTAAGGCTGCCGCTGAGGCCGCTGAGGGCGCCGAGGAGTAAATCGTGCCTGAGGTTGACGCTGCACAGCTCGAGGGTGAGGCAATGCTCTCAGATCGCATCGCCGATCTCGTCGAATATCTCGTTGTTCAGATCGTCGACGACCCGGATTCCGTGAGCCTTGAGGTCATCGATGGTGACGACGCCTCCACGATTGAGGTTTCGGTTGCCGAGGATGACGTCGCTAAGGTCATCGGCCGTCGTGGCCGTACCATCAAGGCCATTCGCACGCTCGCCCGTGCATTGGCCGCTCGCCTCGACACTGCTGTCGAGGTAGAGGTTCTGGGCTAGGACCTTGAGGTCCCAGTACAAAAACATCGCCCGTGTGGTCAAACCGCACGGAAGGAAGGGGGAGGTCCTCGCGCAGCCGCTGCGGGGGCTTCCTTCTGTATTGGAGCCGGGTATGCGTGTCGCCTTGACGCCGCCGGCGCTCAAGCGCGACCGTTTTTGCACGGTCGTGTCCGTCACCGATACGGGCGATGGCGATCTGGTCTCGTTTGAGGGCATAGACGACTTGACGGCCGCTGAGGGCATCACTGGATGCTATGTGCTGGCCAATCGTGACGACTTTGAGCTCGATTCGCTCGACGCCGCTTATACCGACCTCATGGGTCGCGAGGTGACCGACGAGCGCTTTGGTTCGCTCGGCACGATTGTCGAGATCATGTCGACGCCCGCCAACGATGTTTGGGTTGTCGAGGGCGATCGGTACGGCGAGGTGCTGATTCCCGTGGTCGAGCAGGTTGTGCTCGATCTTCCCGACACAGGAACAATTTCCGTCCACGTTATGGACGGCTTGATCGATATGGACAAGTAGGGAGGACAGCATGCTGATTGAGACCCTTTCGGTCTTTCCCGAGATGTTTGAGCCCGTCATGTCCACGTCGATTTTGGGCCGCGCCCGCAAGGCCGGCCTTTTTGATTTTAAGGCGTATAACCTGCGCGACTGGACGCACGACCGCCATCGCACCGTCGATGACGAGCCGTATGGCGGTGGGCAGGGCATGCTCATGAAGGTCGAGCCTATTGCCGAGGCAATCGAGGCCATCAGCTCTGAGGGTCCCAAGCCCACCGTGGTGTTCTTCACCCCCTGCGGCGAGCCCTTTACGCAGCATGTGGCCGAGCGCCTGCTCAAAAGCGAGCGCCTGCTGTTTGTGTGCAGCCGTTACGAGGGCGTCGACGAGCGCGCCTATGCGTATGCCGACGAGCGCCTGTCGATCGGCGACTACGTGCTCACGGGCGGCGAGCTGCCCGCTATGGTCGTAGCCGACGCCGTCGTACGGCTCATTCCCGGAGCCTTGGGCGACGAGATGAGCAATGTGGACGAGTCCTTCTCGACCGCCGAGGACGGTGGCCTGCTCGAGTACGCGCAGTACACCCGTCCCGCCGAGTTCAATGGCGAGGGCGTGCCGCCGGTGCTCGTAAGCGGCGACCACGCCAAGGTCGATGCTTGGCGTCGCAAAAACGCCATCGAGCGTACCTGTCGCTGGCGTCCCGATCTTATCGAGACGGCACACCTTACGCCCGAGGAGCGCGCGTATGCGCAAGAGATTCTGGACGCATCGTATTCGCAGAGCGAGGAGTGAGAATGGTCCCATCGAAGCATTCCGTTCTAAAGGGTGCGTTTGAGTGGGTCGTGGTTGTCGCAATCGCACTGGTCGCCACCTTCTTGATTCGCTCGTTTGTGGTCGAACCCTTTGTGGTGCCTACCGGTTCCATGGAGTCCACGATCGAGATCGGAGACCAGATCCTGGCGCAAAAGGTGAGCCTCGAGCTTGGGCAGCCCGTCAAACAGGGCGATATCGTGGTGTTCCACAACCCCGATGCCACGTCCGAGCATGATGTGCTGGTAAAGCGCGTCATCGCCACGGCCGGTCAGACGGTCGATCTGCAGGACGGCAAGGTCGTCGTCGATGGCCAGGCGCTCGACGAGGACTATACGACTGGCATGAGCTGGCCGCTTTCGGTCCAAGCCCCCGGCGCTCAGGTGAGCTATCCCTACACCGTCCCTGACGACTGTGTGTGGGTGATGGGCGACAACCGCGAGAACTCTGCTGACTCCCGCTACTTTGGCCCGGTCGACCGCTCCGACTTGATCGCCGTGGCGCTTGTGCGCTACTGGCCGCTCAACCGTATCGGCGCTATCGATTAAAAACCGCTATAGTACAGTACCTAACCGTGTAATCGTTTCGACGAGGGGATATTAGAGGCATGAACGCTTCATCGCTTTCCTTCCAAGACATCATCCTGCGCCTCCAGCAGTACTGGGGCGAGCAGGGCTGCGTCATTATGCAGCCCTATGACTCCGAGGTCGGTGCCGGTACCTTCCATACCGCGACCACGCTGCGCTCGCTCGGTCCCGCCGAGTGGCGCACCTGCTATGCGCAGCCCTGCCGCCGTCCCGCCGACGGCCGCTACGGCGAGAACCCCAACCGCATGCAGCACTACTATCAGTTCCAGGTGCTCATCAAGCCCTCGCCGGTCAACGCCCAGGAGCTCTACCTGGGTTCGCTGGCCGCCATTGGCCTGGACTCCAACGACCATGACGTCCGCTTTGTCGAGGACGACTGGGAGAGCCCGACGCTCGGCGCTTGGGGCCTTGGCTGGGAGGTCTGGCTTAATGGCATGGAGGTCACGCAGTTTACGTACTTCCAGCAGGTGGGCGGCATCGAGGTCGACCCCGTGCCCGTCGAGATCACCTATGGCCTGGAGCGCATCGCCATGTACGCCCAGGGCGTCAACTCGGTCTACGACCTGGTGTGGAGCTACCTGCCCGACGGCACGCCCATGACCTACGGCGACGTGTTCCTGGAGAACGAGCGCGAGTTCAGCGCTTACAACTTTGAGGTTGCCAACGTCGAGATGATGCGTCAGAAGTTTGACGACTACGAGGCCGAGTGCCACTCCTGCCTGGAGCGCAAGCTGCCGCTGCCGGCATATGACTGCGTCATGAAGTGCAGCCATGCCTTCAATCTGCTCGATGCCCGCGGTGCGCTGTCCGCAGTCGAGCGCGCCAACTACATCCTGCGCGTCCGCGCCGTCGCCAAGGCGTGCTGCGAGGCCTATATGGCCGAGGTCGCCGGAATCAACGAGAATGCCGATCAGGAAGGCGAGGTGGCGTAAGCCATGGCAGACGCTAAGGATTTCCTGTTTGAGATCGGTACGGAGGAAATGCCCTCTGCACCGCTGAACAATGCCGTCAAGCAGCTTGGCACCATGATCGCCAAGGGTCTCGACGAGGCCGGTCTGGCCCACGGCGAGGTCCGCGTGGTCTCGAGTCCGCGTCGCCTGGCTGCGCTCGTTGCCGACGTCGCTACCGCGACCGATGAGGTTCACGAGGTCAAGCGTGGTCCCGCGGCCAACATTGCCTTTGACACTGACGGTAACGCCACCAAGGCCGCCCAGGGCTTCGCCCGCAAGTGCGGTGTGGCTGCCGAGGACCTGGTCCGTCGCGAGGACACCGACGGCCGTGAGTACGTATTTGCCGAGAAGAACATTCCTTCCGCCCCGGCCACCCCGATTCTGACGGCCCTGTGCGAGAAGACCATCGCCGGCCTGCAGTGGCCCAACTACCGCTCTCAGCGCTGGGGCCACGAGCACGCCACATTTGTGCGTCCGGTCCGTTGGATCTGCTGCCTTTTGGGCGAGGATGTCGTGCCCGTGTCGTTTGCCGACGTGACGAGTGGTAACACCACGCGCGGCCATCGCGTTCTGGGCCCCGGTGACCATGTGGTCGCCAGCCCCGCTGTTTACGAGCAGGTGCTCGAGGACGCCGGCGTGCTTTCTGCCGAGCGCCGTCGCGAGGCCATCCTTGCCGGTATCGCTGAGGTCGAGGCTGCGCGCCCCGGCTGCCACGTCGATACGCCCAAGAAGGTCTTTGAGGAGGTCATCAACCTCTGCGAGTGGCCGACGGTGCTCGTTGGTACCTTCGACGAGGAGTTCCTCAAGGTCCCGCACGAGATCATCTGCGAGTCTATGCTCACCAACCAGCGCTACTTCCCGATCTATGACGGCGAGGGCAAGCTGACGCGTGAGTTCGTGGTCGTCTCCAACAGCAAGCCTGAGAACGCCGAGCGCGTGATTGACGGCAACGAGCGCGTCGTGCGCGCCCGCCTGGACGACGCCAAGTTCTTCTACGAGGAGGATCTGAAGATCTCCCTCGACGAGTTCCGTGAGCGCCTGGCCAAGGTTGCCTTCCAGGAGAAGCTCGGCAGTGTGCTCGCCAAGTCCGAGCGTATTGAGCAGCTCGCGCTCGCTATTGCCCGTGAGGCTCACCTGGGTGCCCACCTGGCCGCCGATGCCGGCCGCGCCGCTCACCTGTGCAAGGCCGACCTGGTGTCCAACGCTGTTGTCGAGTTCACGAGCCAGCAGGGTGTGATGGGCGGTTACTACGCCAGCGCGATGGGGGAGAACGACGAGGTCGCTCACGCTATTCGCGATCACTATCGTCCCCGCTTTGCCGGCGACGAGCTACCCGAGGGCACCGCTGGCTGCATCGTGGCCTGCGCCGACAAGCTCGATACCATTGCCGGCATCTTTGCCATCGGCGAGCCCCCGACCGGCTCTTCCGACCCGTACGCGCTGCGTCGTGCCGCCATCGGCATCATCAATATCCTGCGCGACCGTCTGCCGATCGACCCCACGTCGCTCATCGACTTTGCGCTCGAGCTCTATAGCGAGCAGGGCATTGAGTTCGACGCCGCCGAGGTCGCCCAGCAGGTTCGCGACTTCTTCCACGGCCGTTTGGTGAGCATGGCCCGCGACGAGAAGATCCCGGCCGACACCGTTGCCGCCGTTTCCGCGGTGCACATCATTGCCCCGTCGGTCTTCTTCGCCCGCTGCGCCGCCCTCGACGAGGCCCGCAAGAACGACGCCGAGACCTTCGACAACCTGGCGACCGCTTACGCCCGCGCGGCGCATATCTCCAAGCCCGAACTGGGCGCGGAGTACGATCGCGCTCTGATGGGCGAGGTCGAGCTTGCGCTTGCCGACGCCTCTGAGGCCGCTCAGACCGCCGTCGATGCCGCTCTCGCCGCCGAGGATTATCCTTCCGCGTTTGCCGCCCTCGCCGCCCTACGCGCGCCCATCGACCGTTTCTTTGACGAGGTTATGGTCATGGACAAGGACGAGCAGCTCCGCGATAATCGCCTTAAGCTGCTCAACCGCTTCGAGGCCGTTTTCTCCGGCATCGCCAACATCGGTGAGCTTGCTCGCAAAAAGTAAGCTAGCCTGCACATAAGCGCAAAAGGAGCCCCGCATGGATTGCCCGGTCACCACTCGTCCCACCGTTATCGTTATCTCCGACTCGCTCGGTGATACCGCTTGTGAGGTGGTGCTTGCGGCGTCCGGGCAATTTGATGAAGGGGCTTTTCGTCTCTTGCGCCTGCCCAAGGTGAACTCAGTGGAGCAGGTCAAGTCGTTTGTGGGTCCGCGTGTCGATGCGGACCATCGCGATATCGCCGTGTTCCATACCATCGTCGATCCGGCGCTTCGTGCTCGCGTGCTCGACTACTTGGGCATGCTGCACATTCGCTCGGTCGACCTGATCGGCCCGACGCTTGCCGTGCTGTCGTCGCTCATCGGTGTGCCTCCCAAGGGCGTTGCGGGTGTGATTCACAAGACCGACGATCGCTATTTCCATCGTATCGAGGCTATGGAGTATTTCGTTGAGCACGATGACGGGCGCGGCTGCGATGATCTGTCGGATGCCGATATCGTGCTGCTGGGTGTATCCCGCACGTCCAAGACGCCGCTGTCGATGTATTTGGCCTATCAGGGCTACAAGGTCGCCAACGTTCCGTTGGCGCACGGTATGGAGCCGCCCAAGTCGATTTACGAGGTCGATCCTATGCGTCTCTTCGGTCTGATTTCGACCGTCGATGTGATTTCCGAGATTCGCGATAGCCGCCTGGGCGACGACTATGCCCGTGCCGTTGCCGGTTCCTATGCCGAGCCCGAGAGTGTGCGCAGTGAGCTCGAGGAGGCTCGTGCCCTCATGAAACGTCTGGGTTGCTTTGTGGTGCGCACCGACGGCAAGGCGATCGAGGAGAGTGCCTCCGAGATCATCGCTCATCTCGAAGAGATTCAAGAGGCAAGAGCCCGCCGTGCCGCCCGCCGCGCTCAACAAAAGTAGCTTATTGGGTTAGCTAAAATACCTGATAGTGATAAAGCGCTTTAGCAGTTTCTACCGCTATTGACCTGCATTTACACTGTAGTGGTATTTTCATAAGGTAACCACCTTTACCTACCGTTTACCGCTAGTTTTAGCACGTTTACCAAACCGCGTATTCTCTGCTCAGGCCCGTTCAAATCCCGCCGTATAGTTCCCTCACGGCCCGCATCCGGCGGGCCGATTCGTTACCACGGTCGTGCGCGAGAGCGCATGGAAGGGGAAGTATCGTGAGCGATTGCAAGAGGGTTTACCGTTTTGGAACCGATGCCCAGGGCACCTGTGTCACTGAGGGCGACAAGTCTATGAACTTCGTGCTTGGCGGCAAAGGCGCTAACCTTGCCGAGATGAGCCGTATCGGCCTGCCGGTTCCCGGTGGCTTTACCATTACCTGCCAGACCTGCGTAGAGTACTCTGGTGCCGGCAACGTCTGGCCCGAAGGCGCGCTCGACGAGATCGTTGCTGCCGAGGCCGACCTCGAGGCTCGCTGCGGCAAGAAGCTCGGCGATGCCCGTGACCCGCTGCTCGTCTCGGTGCGCTCGGGCGCTCCGTTTTCAATGCCCGGCATGATGGACACGGTCCTCAACTTGGGCCTCAACGACGAGTCCGTTCAGGGCCTTATCGCCCAGACGCAGAACCCGCGCTTTGCCTGGGACAGCTATCGTCGCTTTATCCAGATGTTCTCCAACGTCGTCATGGGTGTCGATGCCGACTTGTTCGAGAATGCCCTGACCCAGGCCCGCCTGGTCGCCGGCGTTCGCGTCGACTCCGAGCTTTCGGCCGAGGACCTGCAGGAGCTCGTCGAGACCTTCAAGTGCATTTTCTCTGAGAACGTCGAGGCCGCCCTGTACCCCGAGCTCGAAGTCGCCGACGGCAAGCCCATCTTCCCACATGATCCGGAACTCCAGCTGCGCCTTGCTATCCAGGCCGTCTTTGGTAGCTGGATGAACGAGCGCGCCTGCATCTACCGCAAGCAGCACGGCATTTCCGACGAGCTCGGCACCGCCGTCAACGTCCAGGCTATGGCCTTTGGCAATAAGGGCGAGACCTCGGCGACCGGTGTCGCCTTTACGCGCAACCCGGCCGACGGCACCAAGGAGTTCTACGGTGATTTTCTGGTCAACGCCCAGGGCGAGGATGTCGTCGCCGGCATCCGTAACACCGAGCCCATCGCCGACCTCAAGACCACCCCGGGCCTCGAGTCCGCAGGTGAGGAGCTTGAGCGTGTCTTCCTGACGCTTGAGGATCACTATCGCGATATGTGCGACATTGAGTTCACTATCGAGCAGGGCAAGCTCTGGATGCTCCAGACCCGCGTGGGCAAGCGTACCGCAACCGCCGCTCTGCGCATCGCTATTGAGATGGTCGAGGAAGGCCTCATCACCCGTGAGGAGGCCGTGAGCCGCATCGACCCCGCGCAGCTCGACCAGCTCCTGCACCCGCAGTTCGACTCCTCCAAGAAGTACGAGGCGCTCGCATGCGGCCTTAACGCCAGTCCCGGTGCCGCCGTGGGCGAGGTCGTGTTCTCGAGTGACGATGCCGTCGCGCGTTCTGCCGAGGGGCACAAGGTCATTCTGGTTCGTTGGGAGACCAACCCCGATGACCTGAAGGGCATGGTTGCCGCCGAGGGTATCTTGACCAGTCACGGTGGCAAGACGAGCCATGCTGCCGTTATCGCCCGTGGCATGGGTACCCCTTGCGTTTGCGGTGTCGAGCGTTTCCATATCGATGCGGCCGAGAAGGTCGTGCGTATCGAGGGCAGCGATCGCGTGCTGCACGAGGGCGACATCATCTCCATCGACGGCACTCAGGGCATCGTCGTCGACGGCGCCGTTGACCTGGTTTCGGCCGAGCTCACCGGCGACCTGGACACCATCTTGTCCTGGGCCGACGAGATCCGCCTGGACGAGACCGACGGTCACGCCAACCACGTGCGCGTCAACGCCGACAACCCCGAGGATGCCGCGCTCGCGCTTGAGTTTGGCGCCGAGTCCATCGGTCTGTGCCGCACCGAGCACATGTTCCTGGGCGATCGCAAGAACATTATCCAGAGCTTCATCCTGTCCGACGACGAGGCCGTGAAGCAGCAGGCCCTGGCCGATCTGCTCAAGGTTCAGACTGAGGACTTCCTGGCGATGTTCAAGACCATGTCTGGTCGCGAGGTGGTCGTTCGCCTGCTCGATCCGCCGCTTCATGAGTTCTTGGATAATCCTCGAGAGCTCGAGGTCGCCATCACCAAGAAGGAGGCCGCTGGCGCCAGCGAGGAGGAGCTCGCCGCCTTGCGTACCCGCCTGCGCCGCATCGACGGCATGGTCGAGTCCAACCCGATGCTCGGCCTGCGCGGCGTGCGTCTGTCCGTCGTCTTCGGTGACCTGCCGCTCATGCAGGTCCGTGCCGTGGCAACGGCTGCCGCTCGCCTTATCAAGGAAGGCGTCGACCCGCGCCCCGAGATCATGGTTCCGCTCGTTTCCATCACGGCCGAGCATGTCCAGACCCGCGAGGTCATCGAGCGCGTGATCGCCGAGGTTTCCGCCGAGGAAGGCGTCGAGCTCAACATTCCCGTGGGCACGATGCTCGAGCTGCCGCGCGCCTGCATGGTCGCCGACGAGATTGCACAGCACGCCGACTTCTTCTGCTTTGGCACCAACGATCTTACGCAGACGACTTTCGGTTTCTCGCGTGACGACGCCGAAGCCAAGTTCATTCCGCTGTACCTGCACAAGAAGATCTTGAAGGATAACCCCTTCGAGACCATCGACTCGGCGGTGCTGGAGCTCGTGCGCATGGCCGTCGAGAAGGGCCGTGCCACCAACCCCAGCATGCACTTTGGCGTGTGCGGTGAGCACGGCGGCGACCCCAAGTCCATCAAGGCCCTGTTTAACGCGGCCGACGTGGACTACGTGTCCTGCTCGCCCTATCGCGTGCCCCTCGCGCGCCTGGCTGCCGCTCAGGCCAAGCTCGAGGCCAAGCGTTCCGCTTAACTGAGTCGCGTTCCATTTGCGCCTTTTACGCCCCCCTTCGCGCCGTCGCGCCCCTGTGGACGCGGCGGCGTTTTACGTTGGTTCAATACATTGGCAACTGACGGGAGGACTGCGATGAAAAACCTCACCAGGTATTTGCAACGAGCGCGTCGGGGAGCACAGATGGCCCTGTGCTGGGCGGTCGTTGCGGTCACGGCGCTTTGCGGGATACCGACAGCCGGTTTTGCCCTTCAGGATGATTCGCGCGACGAGCTCTATGGTGACGTGGTCAACCCGCTCACCATTACGGTCAACGATCGCGACTGCACGTTTGTAGATATCGATGATGGCAAGCTCGAGGGCCGTACCTCGATGTACGACAATGTCTCGTTCTATACGGCCGCCGTCAAAAAGGTGCTGCCCAACTGGGCATCGCTAGCCTATAACATCCTTGGCTATGGTGGAGGCGACGACTCCGGGGACTTTTTGTACTGGGACCACGCCGGCAAGGGCTTTGAGAAGGACTTTGGTAAGGGTCACTACATCTATCTCTATGATGCGCTTTCGGGTGGCAACGGTGAGCATTCCGATGGTGCCGACAAATCGAAGCAGAGTGGTCTGACATCTGCAAAAAGCCTCAATGCGGTCTACGAGCGCTTGACCGACGATATCGCCGGCTGCATCGGTCACAAGCTGAAGGGCTCCGATTTTCGTAAATACGTGCCACTCGACGGCCTGTCGCAAGACAAGAGCGAGCAAGACGTGATCTATGCCACCATCGCGTGCGTGGACAAGCTCGGCGGCACCTATCAGTACGATTTCAATGGCTTTGGCATCGCGTTCTATAACTTTAGAGTTCAGCAGCTCAACAGCGTGAACAAGCTTAACTGTGCGCCCGAGGACGCGCCGGGTTACTCCTTTGTCGATTCTAAGACTGAGCAGGAGCTCGTTACCTCGGCACTTAACGTCGGCTATGAGGACGCCTCGCAGAGCATCGCGCTCGCCCGCGGTACCGAGGAGACGGTCGGCACGAGTACTTCTAAATCCGCATCGTATTCCAAAGGCGGCTCGTGGGGCGCATCGGTGAGCCTCAAGGAGTCGCTGGGCGTGCCCGCAACAGCGAGCGAGGAGATCGAGACCTCGTTTTCGGCCGAAACCACGATGTCCCAGTTGTGGGAGGCGAGCAAGACCGAGGAACAGTCGATTACCACAACGGACAATCAGTCGGTCACCGTCAATATGACGATCCCGGCGCACACGCAGGTCAATAGCAAGCAGACGAGTTCTACCACGACGCTGTCCGAGGACTATGACCAGCCGGTGGGCGTGACGTTCGACGTGATCATCTTTAACATGAACGGCGAGTGCTACGACGACAACGCCGCCGTGCAGGAGTTCCATACCGCCGGTTATGACCAGCGCTCGTTCTATACCACCTTTGGCGATCAGTCGACCGACGCCGTGCAGAACCTGTTCCTGCGCTCGATTGCCCATCGTGGCGACGACGGCTACGATACCACCGCCGGAAACGTTACGAGCTGGTCGTATCGCACCAACAACCACATGGTGCGCGCCATCGATTGGAATTCGGTCTTGGCCGATCGCGAGGTGCCTTCGCGCAACGGTGGCGCTCCGCGCACGTGCAACGTGCTCAATGACATGGCCGCCACCTACCCCATGTCCATTACGGGTTCCAATCTGTCGTTTGAGTCGGTGACGGTCGATACGCAGCTGGGCACGCCGCAGCCTATTAAGCCCATCTCCAAGATTCTCGTGTCGCTGCAGACCGATAAGACCCGAAGGCTTACGGTGGGAGAGGAAGACCCCATCTCCTCCTATCGCGTGCGTGCAAGGGACGAGGACGATGTTGACTACTACGGCTTTGTGAAGTCGTCGGGTGACTGGCGCGTGGTCGATAAAAAGGGCAAGGAATGCAAGTCCGACGTCATCGAGATCCAGACCGACCCTGTTACCCACGAGCAAGTCGTGGTGGGCAAAAAGGCCGGTACCGCCTACGTAAAGTACTTTATCCCCGAGGACACCTATGTGGACGTGAACGGGCATGTCTCGACCAATGACGAGATTGACGCCGCGGCCTACAAATATAAGGTAAGTGACGTGGCACCCGAGCCGTTTAACGGCAGCATCAAACTCGAGGGCTCGGCGCAGACCGTCGTCGGCGTCGAGGAGAACCTTAACGGCGTCGACGGCTTGACGGCTACGGTCTATGACACGACGGGCAAGGAAGTCGATAGAGTCTGCAGCTGGGAGGCCCAGGAGCTCGAGAGCAAAGGCATTTCGGTCGCGACAGATGGCACGATGACCATCTCGCAACCGGGCACCTTCCATGTTCGCGCCTTTATTGACGGCGTGTATTCCGATTGGGCCGAGGTCATCGCCGCACCCGCATCGGTCGACCCGATGACGACCGTGGTCGAGACACCGGTGAGCGTTACGTCCGTTTCTTCGGGGGATTCTTCGGCAACGACGGATAGCACGGCCCCTGCCCAGGGAGAGCAAGCCGCTTCCGATGCGAACGCGGCCGAGTCTGCTCCGGCGAGCGACGATGCCACTGCATTGACTGACGACACCGCGCCCGCTGCCGCGAAGGATGCCTCGCCGATTCCTACGGGCCTCGTTACCGTTTTGACCGATATCTGCCGCTACGGCATCGATCACGGCCTCATCAGCACATCAAACAAGGAAGAGATGACAAAGCAGGACTTCGACATCTTAGGCATCCTGTACCTGATGGCGGACAGCCAGGACCTGGTGCCCAAAGACGCCGAGGACGCGATGAATGAATGGGCCCATGACAACTATAATGACGAAGAGCTTGCCACCTGGAAGCAGCATGCGCTTTCGGTGCTGCTCGAATACGGCTATATCGCGCCCGGAACGACCGTGACGACGCCGACGACTGATGCCGGGGACGGCGCATAAGTGCAGAAAGAGTGCGTGTTTTTGTCTTTTTGCGCACGGGCAAAATAGTTCTTGCAGCCAAGGTCGTGGCGTGTATACTCGAATACGTTTGTTCAACTACGTGCCGGCCAAGGTGGTACGGCACCTCTAGAAGAGTAAGGAATTGCACATGGATTACATCCGCGCAATCGAGCGTCAGCAGATCCGCGAGGACATTCCTCAGGTTCGCGTCGCCGACAACGTCAAGGTTCACTACCGCATTAAGGAAGGCGACCGCGAGCGCATCCAGGTCTTCCAGGGCGACGTCATCCGCATGGCCGGCGCCGGTGCCCGTGAGACCTTCACCGTCCGCAAGATTTCCTTCGGTGTCGGTGTTGAGCGTACCTTCCCGCTTCACAGCCCCAAGATCGCCAAGCTCGAGGTCGTCCGTCATGGTCGCGTCCGTCGCGCCAAGCTGTACTACCTCCGCGACAAGGTGGGCAAGGCTGCTCGCATCCCCGAGAAGCGCTAAGAAGATCGCAGCGTCTGTCCACTCATTTGGACAAAAGGGTCACCTTCGGGTGGCCCTTCTTTTTATCTGATTTGCATGCAAGGAGGCCCTGATATGGCCAACATGACGAGCTCGGTTTCGGCATCGCAGGTTGCCGGCGAGCTGGCGAGCGCCACGTTTGAGGAGATCCCCGCCCTCGTGGAGCATTATCGTGAGGATCCGCGCCAGCAAGTGATCAAGGCTTGCGAGCGTGCCCTTAAGCGCCATGCCAAGGAACTTGCCGAGCGCGAGCGCGTCAACGGCATGTACGAGCTGATGCACGAGCTCGGTGGGGATGGCGTGGTCGTGGGCGTGGACGAGGTGGGTCGCGGCTCGGTGGCCGGTCCTTTGACGGTGTGCGCCGTGTGTCTTCCCATGGAGCCGCGCGTCTGGGGCATCAACGATTCCAAAAAGCTCACGCCGGCGCGCCGCGAGCTGCTCTCTGTGAAGATTGCCGAGGTCGCGACGGCGATTGGTTTTTGCCATATCGCGCCCGCGGATATCGATGATATGGGCATGGCCCGCGCCATCCGCGCTGCCGTCGCGGGCGCCGTTGCCGATACGGGGCTCGAGCCCGATTGCGTGCTTATGGACGGTAACCCCTTGGGCGCCGTACCCAACGAGCGCGACGTGGTGAAGGGCGATGCCAAAATCGCCTGTATCGCCGCGGCTTCCATCATGGCCAAGGTCACGCGTGACGAGATGATGGTCGAGTACGACGCCGAGTACCCTGAGTACCATTTGGCCGAGTCGAAGGGCTACGCAAGCCCCGAGCACATCGAGGCGATTCGCAAACATGGACTTTGTCCGCTGCACCGCGTGAGCTTTTGCGGAAACTTTCTGCAGACTGAGCGCCTTTTCTAGGTCAATTGTGGAGACAGGGACCTCTGGCGTTTTATAAACTTGCTGGTAGCGGGCCGTGTGCAACGTGATTGTTGCGTACGGCCCGTTTTTTGTCGGCATTTGGTCAGCTTTTGGTTTGCTTCCGGTACTTACCCGCATGAAAGGTGCCCTCATCATCGGGGCAAAGCAGTGTGCGGGAAAGGAGACCCCATGTGTGCCGCAAGCAAAAAGAGCAAGACGCAGCAACTCAAGGAGCGCTGGGAAGACGGCGAGCTCGACTGCGGGGCGATGACGCCCGAGTTTATCAAGGGGCTCAGTCCCCGCGAGCTCGGCATGCTGGGCGAGCTGATCACCATCGATTACTTTAACGAGCGTGGATACACCTTGTTGGAGCAGGGCTATCGTTGCATTGAGGGCGAAGCCGATCTGGTGCTGCTCGACGAGCTCGACGATGTCGTGGTGATGGCCGAGGTCAAGACGAGACGCGTCGCCCTGGATTGCACCACGCGGGTCTTTCCCGAGGAGGCCGTGGACGCCCAAAAGCAGCGTCGGTATCGCCGCATCGCAAGTTGCTATCTCATGGAGCACTATCCGCTCAGGTCGATTCGCTTCGATGCTGTGGGCGTCACCATCCGCGGCGGGCATATCGCCGAGATTGAGCACCAGTACAATGCGTTCGATTGGCAGGTGTCGTGATGGCGTTCGAGACCTTTACCGTGCACGCGGCCTGTATCCGCGGCGTCGAGGCAATTCCCGTCACCGTCGAGGTCTCGCTTGCCGGTGGCGTTCCGGGTATCCAGATGCTCGGCATTCCGAGTATGGAGGTGATGGAGTCGCGCGGGCGTATCCGGTGCGCCATGCGCTCGGCCGGCTTCGAGATCCCGCGCTCTGGCATTACCGTCAACCTGGCACCCGGCGATATCCGTAAAACCGGCAGCGGTTTTGACCTGCCGATTGCCATCGCGGTTCTGGCGGCCGATGGGCAGATTCCCCGTGACAACCTCGATCGCTGCCTTATCGCGGGCGAGCTTGGTCTGGACGGCACGGTGCTACCCGTCAAGGGCGAGGTGGCGTTTCAGCTGTTGGCGCGCGATATGGGGCTTTCCTTTATCGCCGGTAGGTCCGATCAGCATGTCCCGCTTGCGGGCGTTGACTGCGGGTTTATCGACCACCTATCTCAGCTTGCCCATGGCATGGGGGATGCCGCACGGCATTACCTGGATTCTGAAGTGCTCGAGGCGACCTTTGAGCCCGAGCTCGATTATGCCGACGTGCTGGGACAGGAGGTCGCCAAACGTGGCATGGCGCTTGCGGCCGCCGGCGAGCTCGGCCTGCTCATGATCGGCTCGCCCGGTTCGGGCAAGACCATGCTTGCGCGGCGCATGACGGGCATTTTGCCCGAGCTTTCTCTCGAGGATCAGCAAGAGGCACTGTGCATCCATTCGGTCTTGGGCGAGAACATCGACGGACTGCTTGCGGGGCATCGCCCCTTCCGCAGCCCGCATCACAGTATTTCGACCGCGGGACTCATCGGCGGCGGGCGTCCGGTGCATCCGGGCGAAATTAGCCTCGCTCATGGCGGCGTGCTCTTTTTGGACGAGCTCGCCGAGTTTCCCACCGGCGTGCTTCAGACGCTACGTCAGCCCATCGAACGCGGCTACGTCAGGATCGTGCGCGTTGACGGGGCCTTTACGTTCCCATCGCGCTTTCAGCTCCTGGCCGCGAGTAATCCCTGCCCCTGTGGGTTTTTGGGCGATCGCGAAGTGCCGTGTCGCTGTTCCGCGTCGATGGTCGAGCGCTACCGGGGAAAGTTGCGCGGTCCTTTGGCTGATCGTATCGACATGATGATCGATGTGACCCGCCCCGATCCTCAGGTGATCATTGAGGGCGCGGAGGGTATGTCGTCAGCCGAGCTGCGCGATTACGTCGTGCGTGGGCGCGCCTTTCGCGCCTGGCGTGAATCCCGTATGGACGATGCGGACACCGAGGCCGAGGAAGATGAATCGCGCTCCATTGACGGCGTCGTTTCGACCTTTGGGCTTGATGAGGCTGCCGAGAAATGCGTGCTCGGCCTGTCGAAGCGCACACATCTCACGGGTCGCGGCATCGTGCGCCTGGTACGCATCGCACGCACGATCGCCGATGTTGCCGAAAGCGAACGGGTGTCGCAGGATCACGTGCTCGAGGCGGCGATGTACCAGGGGAGGAGGGACCAGTAATGCCCGGGGAGGCTTTTGAGTTGCATCCCGGTGATGCGTTGTATCCAGATACGGTTTTGGAGCTCTCTGATGTACCCCAGACACTCTATGTGCGCGGCAACCCCGAGGTGCTTTCGACGCCTGCGCTATCCATCATCGGTGCACGCAAGGCATCGCCGTACGGTCTCGCCGTGGCAGAGCTTGCGGCCAAGGTGGCAGTTGAGGCAGGAGTGACGGTGGTCTCGGGCGGTGCGGTCGGCTGCGACCAGGCGTCGGGTTGGGCTGCGGTCAACGCCGGGGGCAAACACATCGTGGTACTGGGGACCGGCGCCGATGTTGTCTATCCGCGCTCGAGCGCCGGCCTCATCACGCGCACGCTCGATACGGGCGGCGCGGTCGTTTCGATTTCGCCGTGGGGTATGGGACCGCGTAAGTTCGCCTTTCCGCGACGCAATCGCGTAATCGCTGCCTTGTCGCAGGCACTCTTTGTTTCCGAGGCGGGCATGCCCTCGGGTACGTTCTCCACGGCGGAGGCCGCTATGGACTTGGGACGAGAGCTCCTTGCAGTGCCGGGCTCCATTCTATCGCCTGAGTCGCGCGGGACTAACTATCTCATCGCTAACGGCGCCTGCTGCATCATTGATGAGGAATCAATCGAGATGGCCATCTCGCGCATCTACGGCACGCTGCGCTACTCGCGCCCCGATGCACCTGGCATCGCCGATTTGGACCCCACGCAGCAGGCCGTGATGCACGCGCTAATCGCCTCGCCGCTCAAGGTCGACGACATTGCCGCGCTCGTCTCGCTTGATGCTGTCGGCGTGCTCAAACTCTTGGGCTCGCTCGAGCTCGAGGGTCTTATCGAGCGCATGATGGATGGAAGGTATGCGCCCTCAAAGTTTGCGCTTCACGCCCAGACGCCCTTCGGTCACAATGGAAAGCGTGTCAATTAGAAAGGTGTTTGCAGATGCAGTTCGATCAGGTGACGGTTATCGGTGGCGGTCTGGCGGGTTCGGAATGTGCGATCCAGCTGGCAGATCGCGGGTTTGCCGTAAAGCTGTGCGAGATGCGCCCCCAGGTGAGCTCTCCGGCCCACCATACCGACCACCTGGCCGAGCTCGTCTGCTCAAATTCGTTTAAGTCAACCCGTCCGGACTCTGCTGCGGGCTTGTTAAAGGCCGAGCTTGAGCGTATGGGCTCGGTCTTGCTCGATTGCGCCCATCGTGCGGCCGTTCCCGCTGGCGGTGCCCTGGCGGTCGACCGCGTCAAGTTTTCCGAGCTTGTCGAGGCCGAGGTTGCCGCCCGACCCAATATCGAGGTTGTGCACGGCGAGGTCACGCAGATTCCCGAGGGCCACGTGGTCATTGCCGCGGGCCCGCTGTGTTCTCCGGCATTGAGCGAAGAGGTCATGAAGCTCGTCGGTGGCGACGCCTTGGCGTTCTTTGACGCTGCCGCGCCAATCGTCGATGCCTCCACGCTCGATATGGACGTGCTGTTTTCGCAGTCGCGCTATGAGGAGCAGGGGAGCGGCGACTATCTCAATGCTCCGCTCAACAAGGAGGAGTACGAGGCCTTTATTGAGGCACTCACCACCGCCGATCGCGTTGTGCTCAAGGACTTTGAGGGTGGTGACCTGTTCCAGGCCTGTCAGCCTGCCGAGGAAGTCGCCCGCACTGGCAAGGATGCCATCCGCTTTGGCGCCATGAAGCCCGTCGGCCTCACCGACCCGCGTACCGGACGTCGCCCTTGGGCGGCGATTCAGCTGCGCGCCGAGAACAAGGAGAAGACCGCCTACAACCTGGTGGGCTTCCAGACCAACCTGACCTTTGGCGAACAAAAGCGTGTCTTCCATATGGTTCCCGGTCTGGAGAATGCCGAGTTCTTCCGTTATGGCGTCATGCACCGCAATACTTTTGTCGATGCGCCGCACGTTCTTGACGGCACCTTTGCCGTGCCCGGTACGAGCGTGCGCCTCGCCGGTCAGATCACCGGCACCGAAGGCTATATGGAGGCCGTGGCGACCGGTCTGCTCGCTGCGCTCAACACCTATGCCGAGGCTATCTGTGCGGCTCCTGTTGAGCTTCCTCGCGTGGGTGCCCTGGGCGCGCTCGTGGGCTATGCGACCGATCCGGCAACGGTGGGCTATCAGCCCATGCATGTCAATTTTGGCCTGGTGCCACCGCTCGAGGACGGCAAGCGCCGCAGTAAACGCGACCGCTACCAGGCATATGCGGATCGCGCGCTCGAGGCCCTCGATGCCTACTTGGCCACGCGTTCCGACTTGTTTGGGGGCGACCGGTCATAGCCTTTGACCTGTACGATACCGTCGACTCGTTTATCGCCTACATCGCACGTGTCGAGGGGCTCTCTCCCAATACGGTGACTGCCTATGGATCGCGGTTGGAGCGCTTTGCTGCCTGGTGCGAGCGTACGGGTGTCGATGCGCGTATGGCCGATGTGCGTACCGTCCGCGCGTATTTGGCCGAGTTTTCGCGCGAGCAGGTGGCGCCTCGCACCATTGCCGCGCATTTGTCGGCTATTCGGTCGCTCTATCGTTGGATGGCTGCCGAGGGGATTGTCGAGGGTGATGCGGTCTCGGCGATCGCGTCGCCCAAGCTGCCGCGCGACCTGCCCGGTGTGCTGACGACCCAACAGGTCGAGGCGCTGCTCAAGACGCCTGATACTTCGACGCCCGTGGGACTGCGCGATGCGGCGATGCTCGAGCTGCTCTATGCCTCGGGTGCCCGCATCTCGGAGCTTGCCGCGCTTAACGTGGAATCCATCGCTTGGTCGGAGCGCGTGGTTCGCCTTTGGGGCAAGGGGAGCAAGGAGCGCATCGTTCCTCTGTATCGTCGCGCACTTGAGGCGACGCGCACTTATGTCGAGGAGGGGAGACCGGAGTTGCTCGCGCAGGCTAAGCGTCGCGATACCGTAAACGGTCCCCATCCGCTGTATATTTCTGCGCGCGGTAATCGCATGAGTGCCGCTATGCTCAGGCGACGGTTCCATATGCTGGCGACGTGCGCCGGCATTCCGGCCGACATCGCGCCTCATGCGATGCGTCATACGTTTGCGACCGATCTGCTTGAGGGCGGCGCGGATCTGCGTTCGGTTCAAGAGCTGCTGGGGCATGCGAGCCTGTCCACGACGCAGATCTACACGCATCTCACGCCCGACCGGCTTAAGCGCGCCGTGACCCAGGCCCATCCCCGGGGCGAGTAAGCTGGACGGCTCGCGTTGCGCTTAGGTGTGTGGTTTTGATTGCGGGTTGGCAGAAAGAGGCAATCCTGCTATCATTCATCAGGTTGCTTCACGGCAACAGGTTTTTATCACGCACGCGCGGCTACTTCATACCGTGGTGCCCGGGCTTTGGTAGCACATGTCCGGGTTGGTTTTGGAGGATGACCCCGCGCGGAGGCAAACCACAGGAGGTTTAACATGGCTACCAAGATTAATATCCGCACCCTGCTCGAGGCCGGCTGCCACTTCGGTCACCAGACCCGTCGCTGGAACCCCAAGATGAAGCCGTTCATCTTCGGTGAGCGCAACGGCATCTACATCCTCGACCTCAAGCAGACCATCCTCGACGCCGACCAGGCCTACACCTTCGTCAAGAACGTCGCCAAGGGCGGCAACGTGCTGTTCGTCGGCACCAAGAAGCAGGCTCAGGAGGCCGTCAAGAACGCTGCTGAGCGCGCCAACATGCCTTACATCAACCAGCGCTGGCTCGGCGGCATGCTGACCAACTTCGTCACCATCCGCTCCCGCATCAACCGCATGGAGGAGCTCGAGGCCATGGTCGAGGACGGCCGCATGGCTGTTCTGCCCAAGAAGGAGCAGGCTGTTCTGGGCAAGGAGCTCACCAAGCTCCAGACCAACCTCGGTGGCGCCCGCGACATGAAGGGTCTGCCCCAGGCTCTCTTCGTCATCGACACCAAGCGCGAGGAGAACGCCATCAAGGAGGCCCAGCGCCTGAACATCCCCGTCGTCGCTCTGATCGACACCAACTCCGATCCCGACGAGGTCGAGTACGGCATCCCCTGCAACGATGACGCTATCTCCGCTGTCACCCTTATGTGCGAGCTCATGGCTGACGCCTGCCTCGCTGGCTCCGGCAAGGAGCAGGTCTCCGAGGCCGAGATGGCCGCTGAGCCCAAGGCCGAGTAAATCAGTCTTAGTTAATTCTTTTTCATCTCTTTGAAAGGAACCACAATGGCCCAGATTACCGCCGCTATGGTCAAGCAGCTCCGCGAGATGACCGACTCCCCGATGATGGAGTGCAAGAAGGCTCTCGTCGAGGCTGACGGCGACATGGACGCCGCTGTCGACGTTCTGCGCAAGAACGGCCTCGCCAAGGCTGCTAAGAAGGCTGGCCGTGAGACCAACGAGGGCGCTGTCGCCGCGTTCGTCTCCGAGGACGGCAAGACCGGCGCTCTGCTCGAGCTCTCCTGCGAGACCGACTTCGTCGGCTCCAACGCCAAGTTCACCGGCTTTGCTTCCAAGGTCGCTGAGGTTGTCGCTACCACCGAGCCTGCTGACGTCGACGCTCTGCTCGAGAAGCCGATGGGCGAGGAGACCGTTTCCTCCGAGCTCACCGAGATGATTCACATCATGGGCGAGAACATGAAGATCTCCCGTTTCGCCGCCCGCAAGGCTGAGAACGGCGCTCTCGCTTCTTACATCCACATGGGTGGTAAGATCGGCGTTCTCGTCGAGTTCGCTTTCGAGAAGGCCGAGACCGCTCAGGCTGAGTCCTTCAAGACCTTTGCTCACGACGTTGCCCTTCAGGTTGCCGCCGTCGCCCCGATCTGCGCTACCCGCGATCAGGTTCCGGCTGAGACCGTCGAGCACGAGAAGCAGATCTACATGGCTCAGGCTGCCGAGTCCGGCAAGCCCGAGGCTATCCAGGAGAAGATGGCTGTTGGCCGTCTGGAGAAGTTCTACAAGCAGTCCGTGCTCACCGAGCAGGAGTTCATCAAGGACAGCTCCCTCACCATCAAGAAGTACGCTGAGCAGGTCTCCAAGGAGCTCGGCGACACCATTACCGTCGTTGCCTTTGACCGTCTGGTCCGTGGCGAGTAAATAAGCTCTTGTAGCTGGTAATGAGCAGGCTGTGGGTTTTACTCACAGCCTGCTTTTTCATGGCTCTCCGTTAAGCCTTTGATATTATGTTGTGAGTCTAATTAAAGGAGGATCGCTTTGTCCGACATCCGATATAAACGCGTGCTTCTTAAGCTTTCCGGCGAAGCACTGATGGGCGACGGCCAATATGGCATCGACCCCAAGGTTACCGACCATCTTGCCAAGCAGGTCAAGGAGCTGCTCGCCGTTGGCCATGAGGTCGGCGTCGTTGTCGGCGGCGGCAATATTTTCCGCGGCATGGCCGGCGCTGCCGGTGGCATGGAGCGTGC
>UQWK01000004.1 GCA_900544725.1 uncultured Collinsella sp. | reverse complement strand
TGGTTAGACTGACCCCTTCGGTGATCCGTTTTCCTCCGTCCCCGAGGGATCAAATCTGTTGGCGTGGGGCAAATCTGTCCGCGTGGGCGGGTAGGATGGATGCATTGATTATTGCGAACGGTTTGAGTGGAGGACCATGCCTGTTCGAATCTATACCACCAATACCGGTGCGGACTTGAGCGATGCCGAGGCGGCGTTGCTCGCCGACCTGGTTGCCCGCCACGGGCATGCCGTTTTGCTGGCACCCTCGTTTGCCGAGCTCGACCTGTGCCGTCACGATGCTGCGGTTGCTGGCGCCTCGCTGGGCGTTGACTACAAACCCCCTGCGTCGTGGCTCCGTTCGATGTGGGAGCTTATGGGCGATGGCCGCAGCTTCGTCGACAACATGCAACGCCAGATGCTGTTCTCGGACATGATCGCCCGTCGCGACGATGCCGACCTGCAGCCGCTTTCGCGCAGTCAGGGCACGGTGCGCATGCTCGCGCGCATGGCCCGCGATGTGCTGCCGGGCGTAGCGGGAACGGGTGCCGAGCGCTGCCGCGGCGACGTTTGCCGGCCCGATCCCAAGAGCGACGCCGAGGCTCGCGTGTTCGAGCTGCTGAGTGCCTATGCGAGCGGCTTGGACCGTCGAGACATGGTCGAGCCCTGCGAGGCGGCTGACCTTATGGCCGAGGTGCTGGCCGACAGCCTGCCGGCGTGCGCCCGCGCGGTATGTGTGCGCGGTATCACATCGTTTACGCACGGCCTGCTCGAGCTGCTGTCGGCCGTGGCGAACAATGGGGGAGAAGTCGTTGTGCTGCTTGCCCGCGAGCAGGCGGCAATGCGCGAGGAACTTGCTGCCGCCTTTGATGCCCGCGGTGTGCTGTTTGAGGCCGCGCCGCTGGGGGAGGGTGCCGCCGCGCCCCAGACTGCCTTCAAGTCCGCCGCTCAGCCTACCTTTGTAGAGGTTGCCGGCCCTCACGCCCGCGCCCACGCCTATGTGGATGCAATCGATGGGCTGGTAAAAACGTGTGAGGACGCCGCGGTCGACGGCGGTGTCACGGCGTCCGCGGACCCCGTGCGCGTGCTCGTGGTGTCTGCCCGGGCGCCCCAGCTGTTCGGTGAACTCGCTGCCCGTTTGGCGGCGCGTCACATTGCTGCTGAGACAACCGAGTTCACGGCGTTTTCCCAATCCATCGCGGGCAGGCAGTTCACGGCGCTCGCCAATCTAATCGAGCGCATGAAGGCCGCTGACGAGGGCACCGCTTCCAAGACCGAGTGGTGGCCCGCTCCGGAGCTTACCGACTGGATTTACAGTCCGCTTTCGGGTGCCGATGCTGCCAGCGCGCGCACCTTCGACAAGAACATGCGCCTGTCGCGCGGCAAGACCACCACGGCCGTCAAAAGCCTGCTGCAGAGCGTGCAGGGCCAGGTCAGGGGCACGCGCAAGGCCGCCAGTGATGATAACTGGTTTAAGAACGTGCCGTGCGTGGTCTCGGACGTGTTCCAAGCGCTGTGGCGCGACAAACCCGTGACGGCGCTCAAGGCAATGCTCGCCGTTGCCGAGGCGTTGCCCGATCGCGCCCTTGGAGGCCTTGACGGTCAGGCTCGTCGCCAGGTGGAGACCGCCCTGCTGCGACATGTCATCGACATCCTTATGAACGATGCCCGTACGCTCGACGTGTCGCAGGCCGCGACCGTGCCCGTGCTCGACGACGTTCGTACCAAGGTGGACAAGCGCAGCACCGCATACGATTACGAGACCTATGAGGTCGACCGCGCGCCGCGCGCCCAGGTGCGCTTTGCGTCGCTTACCGATGCGGCAGCCCTGCGCCCCGATAGCTACGATGCCGTGCTGTTTGCCGACGTCGATCTGGACAGTTATCCGCTCTCACACGAGGAGGGACCGCTGGCCACGCTGACGGCCGAGCTGGGGCGCAGCGGTGTGACGCTTGAGCCCGCGGCCCTGCTGCGCGTGCGCTTTGGCCGCGCGATGCAGGCCGCGCGCGGTCCGGTTGCGCTTGCCCGCGTGACCCACGATCGCCAGGCGCACGAGTGCTATCCGGCTGCCGTGTGGACCGAGTTGCGGGCGCACGCCGAGGCCACTGGCGCTGTCAAACCCACGCGCGTGGGCGAGGGCGGTATCGTCGCCGATTTTGATCCAGCGGCCGGCGAGGGCATCGAGTGCAAGCGCGTCGCGTGCGAGGCTCCTCAGCATTTGAGTGAGGCGGCTGTGCCGTACCTGGTCCTGCGCCGCCGCGATGGCGAGGACGAGAACGCGCCGCTCGTGCCGCGCCTGACGTCCGCCTCGCAGATTGAGGCGTACTCGACATGCCCGCTGTGCTGGTTCGTGTCGTATCGCGTGAAGCCCCAGTCCATCGACGCGGGCTTTGGCAACATGGAGAAGGGTAACTTTGTCCACGACGTGCTGGAGCACCTACATGCCCGCCTGCCCCAGGAGGGCATGGAACGCGTGACGCCCGAGAATCTGCCGCGCGCTCAGGAGCTGCTGCGCGAGGTCTTTGACGAGACGTTGGCCGAGCACGCCGGCAAGCGAGGCACGGAGGGCCCGCTGGTGCCGCTTTCTGCGGTGGAGGAGCGCCAGGTGGCCGAGATTTTGCCGCAGCTGGAGGGCGTGCTTGCCTACGAGTCCGAGGCACTTGCCCCCTTTGCCCCGCGCTACCTGGAGTTCGCCTTCAACGAGCTCAAGGTCGAGTATGCCGGTTGGCCGCTTGGCGGGCGCATCGACCGCGTGGACGTGGACGCCGAGAATCGTGCCGTGGTGATCGACTACAAGCATCGCACGGGCGTTGAGGAGTTTAAGCTCGCCGACCCCACGGTGCGCGACGAGGAATCGGGTACGGCGCCCATCGACGATCCGCGCTGGTTGCCGCCCCATACCCAAACGCTCATCTACGCGCAGGCCATGCGCCGGGCGCTGGATTTGGACACCCGCGCGGCGCTCTACTTTTCGACCAAGGGCGGCAAGCCGGCGCTGCGAGGCGCCGCGAGTGCCGAGCTGCTCGAGGAAGAGCGCGGCGACGGTCGCATCCCGGGCCTTAAGAAGGGCTTTCCGGGCGAGGGCGGCAGCATGGACTTCGACGCCCTGCTCGATCGTGTGGAGGCCGGCATCGCCGAGCGCCTGCGCGAGCTCGAGGCGGGCAACGTTGCCGCCGTCGACCCGATGTCGGCTCAGGCCGCGCATGCGCGCTGCTCGTATAACCACGAAGGAACGTTTGTAAGGAGGGACGTGTAGACCATGGATCTTTCGACTTTGATGCCGCAACAGCTGCGGATCGTCAAAACGCTCGACCGTCCGCTGTTTGTCTCGGCGGGCGCCGGTTCGGGCAAGACCTTTACCCTTACGCGCCGCATCGTCTACGCGCTCTCGCCCGAGTCTGGTCCGTTCGTTGAGCATCTGGACCAGGTGCTCGCCATTACCTTTACCAAAGATGCCGCGGCCGAGATCCGTGACCGCGTGCGTCGCGCGCTCATCGACGAGGACATGGACGAGGAGGCCCTGACCGTCGACGATGCGTGGATCTCGACCATTCACGGCATGTGTTCGCGCATCCTGCGCGCGCATGCGCTGGAGCTGGGCATCGACCCCGAGTTCACGGTGCTCACCGATACCGACGAGCTTATGGACCAGGCTGTTGAGCATGTGCTGGCCCGCGCGACGGCGCCCGATGCCGCCCCCGAGCTCGCGGCATCGCTCAAGGCCCTCTACGCCTGGTATCCCATGGCGGGCGAGGGCGGCCCCTTTGGCGCCGGCACCACCATCAAGGGCCTGGTGCGCGAGCTGCTGGAGCTGTCGAGCCAGCTGCCGGGCGGTATGGACGACGTGCGCGTGGCGCGCGGCCAGGCCGATACCTCGGCACTCGCCGATGCCTATCGATCGGCGTTGGGTGCAAGCAAGGCGGCGACCGAGAAGGCGCAGGTTGCACTCGACGCCATCGATGCGTTCGAGGCGAGCGGCAAGACCATGGCCGATGCGGCGCGGCTCATGATGTCGTGCACCATGCCGCGCGCGAGTAAGGCGTTCCCCAAGGAGCAGGTCGAGCTGCTCAAGGCCGAGGCCGCCGATGCATTTATCAATATCGTGCTTGCCTGCGGTGGCCCGGCGCTCGATGCGCTGGTTGGCTTGGCCCGCTCTGTAGAGGCCGAGTACCGCGCGCTGAAGGCTGCCCAATCTGCCCTCGACAACAACGACCTGCTGCGCATGGCCTACGAGGCCCTGCGCGATTACCCGGCCATCCGAGCGGCATACGAGGGACGCTTTAAGATGGTCATGATCGACGAGTTCCAGGATACCGACCAGATGCAGGTCGATCTAATCCGCTACCTGACGGGTGCGGGGGAGCGCGCGCTGTGCACCGTAGGCGATGCGCAGCAGTCCATCTATCGCTTCCGCGGCGCCGAGGTCGAGGTGTTCCGTCGCCAGGAGCGCAAAGTGGGATCGGCGGCGTCCGAGGCGATTGCCGTGGCCGACGCCCCTGCTGGCGAGCTCGTCAAACTCGTGCGCAACTTCCGCAGCCATGACGAGGTACTTCGTTACGTGGCACGCGTCTTCGACGGCGATGACGGTGGCCTGATGCAGGGCTTTTTGGACCTTGAGGCGAGCGACGGACGCAAGGACACGCTGGTGGCAGACGCCTCGCGTCGCCAGGCCCTCTTTGTTGCCGGCGGCAGTACGCAGGAGCGCACACAGGCCAAGGCCCGTGCGATCGCCGAGCGATTCCGCGCGCTTGCCGATGCCGGCCAGCCCCAGGGCGGCATGGTGCTGCTGCTGGGCCGCATGACCAACGCAGACGTCTACGCACAGGCCTTCCGTGACCAGGGGCTCGACTGCGTCATCGCGGGTGGCTCGGTCTTTGCCCAAGCTGCCGAGGTGCAGACGGTGCGCGCCCTGGTTTGTGCGCTGGCCAATCCGGCCGATACGGCGCAGGGTCTTATGCCACTGCTGGCCTCGCCGATGTTTGCGCTGGGCGCCCAGGAGTTCCTGGCGCTGGCGACCAAGCTCGATAGTGAGACGGGGGAGACCTTGCGCCGCAACATCGATGCGGGCATCATGAGCGATTCCGATGTGCCGGGCCTGCAAGACCTGCCGCTCGTGACGCGCGCCCGCGAGGTGTTGCGCTATGCGCTTCGTCGTGTGGGTCGCGATTCGTTCGCCGCCATCGCGCGCGATGTGGTCAACGCCTCCGGCTGGTTCGTGCGTCTGGCGCAGCGTGGTCCCGAGGGCAAGGCCATCGCCGCCAACGTGCTCAAGGCGCTCGATGCCGTGGCTGAGGCTGAGGCCGAGTTCGGCAACTCGCCGCGCTCCATTGCGCTTGCCTTCGATCGCTTCCTGGCGGGCAAGGAGGCCCCGGGTGCCCTCAACGAGGAGGGCGACGGCGCGGTGCGCATCATGACGGTGCACGCCTCCAAGGGCCTGGAATATCCGGTCGTGGCGGTTGCGGAGTGCTTTGGCGTGCGCAAATCGTCCGGTGCGGCTCAGATGGGTCGTGTCGAGGGCGGAGCGCAGGTCGTGGCGCTGCCGGCACGCTTCGACGGCGTTAAACTCGCGGACGGCACGTTCGTAAAGGGCGATGACGTCAAAAAGCAGTTTGAGCATGCGTTTAAGGGCAAGGGCACGTCGCTGTGGCTGCCGCCGGAGCTCATGGAGGACGTCTGTGCGACGGGTTCTCCCGCCGAGGCATTCGTTCGCCTGCGCAACGACGACCTGCAGCTCTCGCTCGAGGAGCGGGCCCGCCTGCTCTATGTTGCCATGACGCGTGCGCGCGAGCTGGTGATCTTGGCGATGGATGCCGGCGTGAGCCGTGGCAAGGTGACGGCGCCGACCTTCGACGTCGAGACTGATCTGACCTATGACGTACTGCGTCGTATTCTGCCGACCGATGCTCTGGACATGCCGCAGCTCGATGCCGACCGCCTGGTGTTCGACAACTCCCAGCCGGGCGACTACGAGCTCATTTCGCTCGCGAACTTTACCTTTGGCGAGCAGGCGTTTGAGGCCAACGCCTCGCTGGATGCCGAGGGCAGGCTTGTCCGCGGCGATGCGGAGCCGGAGGGCGCCGGTGCAGATGCCCGCGCCGCTGTTCCCGGTCCTGCCGACCCCGAGCCCGATGCGTTTGAGCTCGTGTATCCCCAGGCGGCGGGCGTGCGCATGGGTATCTGCCCGTATCCGGTGCGCGATTCGTACAGCTACTCGTCAATTGCCGCGGCGCTGCATGCCGAGACGGAAGACCGTGCCGCCGAGGCTCGTGTTCCCATGGACGAGGCAGGCGATGATGCAGAGTCGGATGGTTCCGAGATGACGGATGCAGACGTGGCCGCCGTTGAGCCCGTCGGCAACCCCATGGCACTGGGCTCGGCCTTCCACGCTGCCTGCCAGTGGCTGATCGAGATGGGTGCCGATGCGCTGCCCGCTGAGCGTGCCGATGCGCTGGCGCGCCTGTGGTGCCTGACGCCGGAGCAGCGCGAACGCTTCGACGTTGCCCTGGACCGCTGGCTCAAGTCGGCTGTCCGTGCCGACCTGCTCGCGTGGCCGTGCGTTCGCGCCGAGGTGCCGTTCTTTTCGCTGGGCTGCGAGGACGAGGACATCGCTCGCTACGGTGCATATGCCGAGGGCGCCATCGACGCTTTGGCGACGAACCCGGCGGATTCGTCACGCGCGCTGGTCATCGATTACAAGACGGGCGGCACACCGGACGAGACGCCGGAACAGCTGCAGGAGAAGCACGCCCTGCAGGCGCGCGTCTACGCTGATGTTCTGCACAAGGCGGGCTTTGAGGCCGTGACCGTCAAGTTCGTCCGCGTGGAGCAGGCGAATCCAGCCATCTTCGTCGAACCCGCCGAACCTCAAGTAGTCACCTACAACTTCTAGCCCTCAGATAACTTGCGGTGGAATACGGACTGTTTTGGCCAAAAAAGCCGCCAAACAGTCCGCATTTCACCGCAACTGCAAGAGGAGCCGTGTGGGTTTGGCTAGGTTCGGGTGCTGTCCGTGCCGTGGGGTAAAATCGTTCAGTCAGAACACGAACCCGCATCGGAGCTCATCACATGGCATTCGTCCATCTGCACAATCACACTGTTTTCTCCATGCTCGACGGCGCAACCCGTATCCAAGATATGGTCAACCGTGCCGTTGAGCTTGGCATGCCCGCCGTGGCCATTACCGACCACGGCTACATGTATGGCGTGCCCGATTTGGCGCTGGCTTGCGACGCCGTCAACCACAATACGCCCGAGTACAAAACCTGGAGCCACGACAAGGCCTTCTTGGAAAAGGACCGCCGCGACGAGCTGGTGGAGCCCGATCCCGAGGAAAACCCGCGCGAGCATGCCCAGTATGTGAAGGACATGGCCATGTGGGACGAGAAGGGCAACATCGACGAGCTCAAGCCGCCCCTGGTCATCAAGCCCATCTTTGGCTGCGAGGTCTACTTTACGCCGGACGAGACGCTCGCCCGCGACCATAAACCCGAGCTCTACCACATGATCCTTCTGGCCAAGGACCAGGAGGGCTACGTCAACCTGATGCAGACGGTCTCCGAGGCCGCCGTGCAGGGCTTTTACTACAAGCCGCGCGTAACGCTCGACAACCTGCGCCGCCATGCCAAGGGCATGATCTGCACGAGCGCCTGCATCGCTGGCATCATCCCCAAATACATCGACCGCGGTGACATGGAGGGCGCCATCAAGTGGGCCGAGACCTTCCGCGACACCTTCGATCCCGGCGATTTTTACATCGAGATTCAGGAACACGGCATTACCACCGATAACGGCCTGACCGACGAGCAGATGGACCGCACGCTCATCGACATTGCCAAACAGGTGGGCGTCAAGGTCATCGCCACCAACGACTTCCACTACCTGCGCCGCGAGGGCGCCCCCGTGCAGGACGTCATCATGTGCATTGGCATGAACGCCAAGGTCGACGACCCCAACCGTATGCGCATGACCGGCTCGGAGTTTTACATGAAGACCGAGGAGGAGATGCGGGCGATGTTCCCGTATTGCCCCGAGGCCTGCGACAACACGCTCGAGATCGCCGACAAGTGCTACGTCGAGCTCGACTGGGACTCCATCATCCTGCCGCGCTTCCCGTTGCTCGACCCCGGCGAGACGCACGAGAGCCAGTTCCGCCGCGAGTGCGAGAAGGGCCTGCGCCAGCACTACGGCGACGACTGGGCCACGCGCGAGATCGGTGGCGTCAACATCAAAGAGCGCTTTGAGTACGAATACAAGGTCATCTGCGACAAGGGCTTTGCCGCCTACTTTTTGATCGTTGCCGAGTACGTGCAATGGGCCAAGGACAACGGCATCGGCGTCGGCCCCGGCCGTGGTTCTGCCGCCGGCGCTATCGTCGCCTACGCCATGAACATCACCGCGTTCGACCCGCTCGAGAACGGCCTGATGTTCGAGAGGTTCCTGTCCCCGCAGCGTACCGAGATGCCCGATATCGATATGGACTTCGACGATGAGCGGCGCCTCGAGGTCGTGGAGCACGTTCGCCAGCTCTACGGTCCCGAGAAGGTCACCCACGTCATCACCTACTCGACCATTAAGGCCAAGCAGGCCATCAACGACGCCGCACGCGTCCTGGACTACCCGGTCTACATGGGCCAGCGCCTGTCCAAGATGGTCTCGAGCGACCCCAAGGTCAAGCTCAAGCAGGTGCTCGAAAAGCAACCCGGCAAAGAGGATCTGTTTAACCCCGATTTTGCCGAGGCCTATAAAAAGGACGACGACGCCCGCCGCATCATCGACACGGCGCTCTCGATTGAGGGCCTCACCCGTGGCGAGGGCGTGCACGCGTGCGCCGTTCTAATCTGCCGCGACCCCGTCAACGAGCACGTGCCCACCAAGCTCGACACCAAGGGCGGCGTCGAGATTACCCAGTACGAGGGCCATACCGTCGCCGACATGGGCCTGCTCAAGATGGACTTCCTGGGCCTGCGCACGCTGACGGTTATCTCCAAGGCCAAGGCCAACATCAAAAAGAACTTCGGCATCGACATCAAAGAGGAAGAGATTCCCTTTGACGACCCCGAGATCTTTAAGCTCATGGGCTCCGGTCACACTGCCGGCGTCTTCCAGGTCGAGTCCGCCGGCATGACGGCCACGATCAAGAACATGAAGCCCACCGAGTACAAGCACGTCGTGGCATTGATCGCCCTGTACCGCCCGGGCCCGCTGGGCGCCGGCATGGTTTCGTCCTACATCAACCGTATGAACGGCAAGGAGCCGGCCGTCTCCTACGACGACCGTCTGGACGACATCCTGGGCGAAACCTACGGCACTATGGTCTACCAGGAGCAGGTTATGCTCATCTCCGTCGAGATGTGCGGCTTCTCCAAGGGCGAATCGGACTCGCGTATCCGTAAGCCCGTGGCTAAGAAAAAGATCAAGCTGCTCACGTCGACGGTGCTCCACTGGGAGGATGGCTCGGACGAGACCACCTACGACCACTGGATGAACGGCGCTATCAAGAACAACTACACGCGCGAGGTCGCCCAGAAGATTTGGGACGATGTTCTCGAGTTCGCATCTTACGCCTTCAACAAGTCGCACTCCGCCGGCTATGCCATCCTGGTTATGCAGACGGCGTGGCTCAAGGCGCACTATCCGCACGAGTACATGGCGGCCGTTCTGACGTCCTATACGGGCAAGACCGACAAGATCGTGCACTACGTCTCGGCGTGCCGTCATGACGGCATCCCCGTGCTTTCGCCAGATGTCAACGAGTCCGGCACCGAGTTCACGGCTACCAAGGAGGGCGTGCGCTTTGGCCTGGCCGGCATCCGCGGCGTGGGTACCGGCGTGGCGCAGGCGATTATCGCCGAGCGCGAGGCGGGCGGCCCGTTTAAGACGCTGCACGACTTTGTCGAGCGCGTGGACTCGAGCCAGGCCAACCGCCGCGTGATCGAATCGCTGATCAAGGCAGGTGCCTTCGACTCCACGGGCTATCCGCGCCGCCAGATGATGCACTTTGTGGACAAGAACAACCCCGAGAACATCATCGACGCCGCGATAAAGCGTCAGAAGGACCGCGCGAGCGGCCAGACCTCGTTCTTCGACATGTTTGGTGATGTTGAGGGCTCGGGTTTCGAGGTCAGCGTGCCCGATCCGGACGGCCAGGAATGGGACCGCCACCTCAAGCTGAGCCAGGAGAAGGAGGTTCTGGGCATCTATGTCTCGGACCACCCGCTGCGCCCGTTTGAGTATGCGCTCAGCAAAGCGCGCGACTTTTCGTTCTCGCAGATCGACACCGGCTACGAAGTTCAGAATCCTACGGGCGGCACCATCAACCAGGAGATTCCCGAGGGCAAAGCACTGTGGTGGGCCGGCATGGTCTCGAGCGTGTCCAAGCGCGTGACCAAAAACGGCGACCCCATGGGAATCGTGCAGCTCGAGGACATGGAAGGCGAGGCCACCGTCGTCGTGTTCCCCAAAACCTATAAAGAGGCCGAGGGGTACCTGTACGGCGAGGTCGATCCCGAGACCGGCGCGCAGCTGTCCGACGCCTTTGTACGCATCAAGGGCAAGCTCGAGCGCTCGGACCGCGGCGACCAGATCATCGCGCAGGAGATCGTGCCGCTGGAGCTCAACGAGGAGAACAACAAGCCTAAGGTGTTTGAGGTCATGGTGCCCAACAGCCGCTTTAGCCAGGGCAATATGGCGCGCCTGGCCACGGTGCTCACCACTAACCCGGGCGGCGACCGCGTGGAGATCTTTATCGAGCAGGTGGACGGACGCGTGCTGCGCGCCGAGGTGCCTGCCAAGGTCAACGCGCGCTCGATTCCGCTGCTGGCCGAGGCCAAGGCCATCGTGGGTAACCAAGGCAGAGTGACGGTGATCTAAAGGCGACCTTGCTGGTCCGCGCGAGATTGGAGGAAGTGATGGCGCAGGGGACGTTTGTGCAGGCGCTCCGGAAAGAGGCGGCGCTGAGCGGCACCTTTATGAAGGGGCGTTCGCTCATGCTCAACGGCGCTGTGCTGTCGATTGAGGACAGCGGCTCGCGCTTCTCCAAAAACGTGACGGTCGAGGGCTCGGTGTGCGGCTCGCGCGGCGACCTGTACAAGACACACGTGGTGCTCGGCATGGACGAGCACGAGGTAATCGACTACGACTGCGATTGCCCCGCTGCCTATCGCTACCCCGGCATGTGCAAGCACGCCATCGCCACGGCGCTGGCGTACCTGGACGCCGGCGGCATCGAGCCCGTCGAGGGCCTGCGCACACCGGTTCGCACGTTTACGGCGGCGCCCAAGCAAGCCGTGCGTCCCGCGTTCGCCGCACCGGCGGTCAACCCTAACTTTCCCTTCCCGGCGCCCGTTCCCACGAGCCCGCGCCTCATGAAGGCGCTCTCCGATCTTTCGGACGCGCGCATGGATGAGTTGGCGGGCATGCGCCGCAAGCTCGCCGGCGCTGTCGACCCCGATGCCCCCAAGGCGGTGTTGGAGCCCTCGCTGGTGCCGTACTACAATCCGCTGTTTGCCGACCGCTTTAGCTGGGCGCTCGAGCTTCGCATCCGCTGCGGCTCGGTGTCCTACGTGGTCAAGGATATCGACGGCATGGCCGCCGCCTACGCGCGCGGGGGCACGTTCTCGTACGGCAAGAAGCTCACGTTTGTCCATGCGCCCGAGGCCTTCGACGAGGTTTCGGTGCGCCTGCTCGACCTTGTTGTGGCAACGGTTGTGTATCTGAGCGACATCACGAGTTCGCGTTCGGCGTCGTACGATTTTGCACGCAGCGGCTTTGTCGCCGAGCGTCAGCTGCCGCTGTCCGAGCATGACATCGTATACATGCTGGACCTGCTGCGTGGCCGGACCATTTCTTTTGAGCCCGCCTGGTCGCGGGGAACGACGACGCATCGTTCCTACGAGGTAGCGGTTGAGTTGTCGCCGGTGGGGGAGGACGAGGCCTCGGCAAAACAACCACCGCTCCTCGCCGCCAAGATTGCGCCGGCGGCTGGTGGCAGCTACGATCTGCGCCTGCCCGCCGATATGTACTGCTTTGCCTCGGGCGACGTTGCCTATCTGGTCGACACGCACCGCGCGCGCCGCGCCGATGCGGCGTTTGCCCAGCATGCCGCACCGTTTCTGTCGCGTCTGCTGCCCTGTCGCACGCCGGTCCATATCGCCGCCGAGCAGGTGGGCGAATTCTGCCGTATGGCACTGCCCGTGCTGCGCGAATACACCGACCTCACCGCTCCCGCCGTGCTCGACACCGTGGCGCCCGAGCCGAGCTTTGCCATGGCAATCGGTGTCGACGACGGTCTCGTGACCTGCAAGATTACGGTAGCCTACGGCGATTGGTCAGCAGATCTCTTTAGCCTGGGTGCTCCGGGAAGCCCCTTCGAAGAACAGCGCCCTGGTGTGCCGCCGCGCGACGAGATAGCAGAGTTTCGCGTTATGGACACGGCGGCCCTGTATTTCGACTTTTACGAGGGCGGCCTGGCGTTTGAGGAACGCGATGACGAGAGCCTGTTCTGCCTGCTCACCGAGGGCCTTGCCGCCTTGTCCGAGCTGGGCGAGGTCATGCTCAGTGACCGCCTGCGTCAGATCTCGGTGCGCCCTGCGCCCAAGCTTTCGGTGCGCGCGACCGTCAAGAGCAACCTGCTCGATGTCGAACTGGGCGCGAGCGGTCTTTCGGCGGCAGATCTTGCCATCTATCTGGACTCGTACAAGCGCCACCAGACGTTTGCGCGTCTGACGTCCGGCGACATCGTACGCTTGGACGAGGGTGCCCGCGCCGCGTTTGGTCTTGCCGAGGACCTGGGCGTCGATGCCGTCGATCTGCTCGACGGCGTGTCGCTTCCCGCGTCGAGTACCCTGTTTGTCGATAGCATGCTTGCGCGCACGCCCGCGCTCGAGGCCGATCGCGATGCCGCATTCCGTCGCACCGTTGAGCGTCTGGACACGCTCGGCAAGATGGACTTTACGGTGCCGGCATCTCTCAAGGCCACGCTACGTGGCTACCAGGTCGACGGCTACCAGTGGCTCGGCTCGCTCGAGCACCTGGGCCTCGGCGGCATCTTGGCCGACGATATGGGCCTGGGCAAAACGCTGCAGATGATCGCACATATCCTGGCGCGCGTGGAAGCGGGGGATGCTAAGCCCACGCTTGTGGTGTGCCCTGCGTCGCTCGTGTACAACTGGACTGCCGAGCTGGAGCGCTTTGCGCCTTCGCTCGACGTGTGCGCCATCGTGGGTGCCAAGGCACAGCGCCGCGTGCAGATAGCCGGCGTGGCCGAGCATAACGTGGTCGTGACGTCATATGACCTCATGCGCCGCGATATCGACGAGTATGCCGAGCAGGACTTTGCCCGCGTTGTGCTCGACGAGGCCCAGTACATTAAAAACCCGCTCACGCAGGTAGCGCGCGCCGCCAAGCGCCTGCCAGCCGGTGTGCGCTTTGCCCTGACGGGCACGCCCATCGAAAACCGCCTGTCCGAGCTCTGGAGCATCTTCGACTTTTTGATGCCGGGCCTTTTGGGGACGCGTGAGTCGTTTGCCAAGCGCTTCGAAAGCCCGGTCGAGCACGCCGAGGGTGACAGCGCTGCTTGCCTACAGGCGCTCGTGTCGCCGTTTGTGCTGCGCCGTGTTAAGGAAGACGTGGTGGCCGACCTGCCCGAGAAGATCGAAGACACTGTCATGGCGCAGCTCACCGGCGAGCAGCGCAAGCTCTACCTGGCCAACCAGGACCGCATCGCCCAGCAGGTGCAGCATCGCGAGACATCCGAGTTTAAGAAGGACAAGCTCAAGGTACTCGCCGAGCTCACCAAGCTGCGCCAGATCTGCTGCGACCCGCATCTACACTACGAGGACTACAAGGCGGGGAGTGCCAAGCTCGACGCTTGCATGGAGCTCGTGCACGGTGCGCTCGACGGCGGGCACCGCATTCTGCTGTTCAGCCAGTTCACGGGCATGCTCGATATCATCGGTAAGCGCTTGGCCAAGGAGGATATCGGCTTTCTTAAGCTCACGGGCGCATCGTCTAAGGAGAGCCGCGCCAAGATGGTCGCGCAGTTCCAAGCGGGCGAGGTTCCGGTCTTTTTGATCTCGCTCAAGGCGGGCGGCGTGGGCCTCAACCTGACGGCGGCCGACGTGGTCATTCACTACGACCCGTGGTGGAACGTTGCCGCGCAGGACCAGGCGACCGACCGCGCGCACCGTATCGGCCAGCAACATACCGTGACCGTGTACAAGCTCATCGCCAAGGACACGATCGAGGAGCGCATCATGCAGATGCAGGAGTCCAAACGCGACCTGGTCAACAGTGTGCTTGGCGGCGACGGCATCTCCTCGGCGCTGTTTACCCGCGAGGATGTTCTGGCGCTGCTCGGCGGCGACGGGCGCTAGCTGCGCAGATGGCAACCGGGACTGTTGAGACGGCTCCGGGTTGCCGGCGCGCTCTGACCCCGGGTGCTAGCCTCGCTCGTTATGTGTTCATTTGCGATGCCGTGGATGGTTCGCTTGCCTTTGGGCATAAGAAACATCGAGAACATCGGCACATCAGCAAAGGAGAACATCATGGCGAAATTCTTTAAGGACCCCGACGGCAAGCTCATTGCCGCCCTTGGCAACGACGTTGCAACCCCTGCCGGCTGCACGGAGCTGACCGCGAACACCGAGGACGCGGCGCACGAGAAGCACGTGCCCGTCGTCGAGAGCGAGCGCGACGGTCACGTGATCCGTGCACGCGTGGGCTCGGTCGAGCATCCTATGGTGCCCGAGCACTACATCGAGTGGATCGCCCTTGAGGCCGAGGGCCGTCTGGAGGTCCATTACCTTGAACCCGGCATGAAGCCCGCGACGTTTTTTGCCGGCGGTTCCAAGACCGGTACCGTCTATGCCTATTGCAACCTGCACGGGCTGTGGTCCGCGACGTTCTAGGAGCGCGCCCCCGCTCGGGGTATCATAGCTAGCATATGCACATGCGAGCGCCGACTGCATCATGCGGCCGGCGCTTTTACTACGACAACGATGGTTTACGACGGAAAGGGCTGAGCCATGAAGCTCGCACTTGCACAGATCGATATGCGCCTGGGTGATATTGAGGGTATCTGCGGTCGCATCGAGGACCAGGCGCGCCTGGCCCACGAGCGCGGTGCGCGCGTCCTGTGCGTGCCGGCTCCGCTCTTTATGGGAGCCCTGCCCGGCGGCCTGGTGGGCACTGCCGACTTTGAGCACGACATGCTTGCCGGCTTGACCGGCGTCGCCGAGCGTATCCAAGAGCTCGATATGATCTGCATCGTGCCCGCGGCGGTTTCGTTTGAGGGCCAGCCCCTGCTCGACTACATGATGCTCAAGGACGGCCATGTGGTGCCGGCCCGTTCGAGCATTGCCCTGCAGCGTGGCGAGAACAACGACGCGCGCTGGGCGCCGCCAGTGTTTGACGTGGACGGCGTGCGCATCGCGGTGATCTTCGACCTGGACCGCGAGCTCGGCATGCTTCCGACCGGCGTCGACCTCATCGCCTATTTTCAGTTCAACGCGTTTGATATGACCGACCGCGAGACGGCCGCCATTGCCGCCGTTCGCAGCGGTGCCTACCGCAAGATCGCCTCCAAGCGCAGCGTATGGTTTGCCTGCATGGCGCCGGTCGGTGCGTACGACGAGTCGGTGTATACCGGCGGCTCGTTTGTGCTCGACGACTGCGGCCGCGTGGTGGCCCAAGCGCCGTGTTTTGAGGAGAGCCTGCTGGTTCAGGAGATCCAGCGCGGTGTGATGCTCGATGCCTTGGAGGACCACGAGCTGCCCGAGTTTCGCTCCGAGGAGTGGTTGTGGCAGGCGCTGGTGCTCGCTGTGCGCGACAACGCCCGTGCCCATGGCACGTCGCGCGCCGTGGTGGCGCTCGAGGGCGATCTGCCGTCGTCTTTGCTTGCGGCGCTGGCCGTCGATGCATTGGGCCCGCGCAACGTGATCGGCCTGGTGTTGGACCGCAACCGCATCTTTACGCCGGCGCAGGAAGAGGCCGAGGCTGCCCGTTGCGCCGCCGTCCGCGCCATTGCCGAGCGTCTGCATATTCGCACGGTTGAGCGCGATGCGCCGGATGCGGCGCGCGTGCTCGACCGTGATGTGTCGGCGGGCGATGCCGAGCGCCTGCGTTCGCGTACGCTGGGCCTCATGCTGGAGGACACGGCGCTCGAACTGGGCGCGATGGCGTTGAGCCCGCTGTCCAAAACTGAGTACGCGCTGGCGGCGCCCGCGCTTTGCGGTGGCTACCAGGGCGATTATGCGCCCTTTGGCGACGTATACCTGTCGACGCTCGAGTTTGTGGCGCGCGTGCGCAACCGTACGTCTGCCGTGGTGCCGCAGGAGCTCGTGACGCTCAACGCGGTGGAGGATTGCATGGAGCGCGTGCTGGCGCAAGCGCTCTCGACGCTTGACGGTCCGGTCGACATGCTCGACCGCGCGGCACAGCTGCTCGGCGGGCTTGAGCCGGGCGAGGTCGATGGCGCGCTCGAGGCGCACGTCGACCGCAATCGTCCCTTCGACGACATCCCGATGGCCACCGGCAAGCCCGAGGCCTGCTCGCTGCTGCTGATGCTCGTGCGCCAGGGTGAGGCTGCTCGTCGCATGCTACCGACGGCCCCGATCGTCTCTGCCCGTTCGTTTGTCGAGCGCGCCTGGCCGTACATGCTCGCGTGGTCCGACCTGGGGCTCGCCGGCAAGGAGCGCATGACGGTCGATTCTCTGGCACGCGCCGAGGTGCGTCGTTTTGACGACGACGATACGAGTGACCGTATGCGTGGTGAGATGATGGGCATTTTGGGCGAGCTGCTGGGTATTTCGCCCGAGCAGATGGAGGAGTTGCGCTCCGAGGATGGCCAGCGTCGCCTGCACGAGGGCATGAAAAAGTTTGAGGGCGAGGTCCAGGACGCCATCGATAAGATGATGGGCGGCCAGGGTGGCCCGCAGGGTGGGCCCCAGGGCGGACCGATGCCGCACCCGCCGGTGGATCCGAGGCAGTTCCCATTCTTCAGCCAAAACTAACTATGGGATGGGATTCGCTCCCAACCCCGATACTTCAACTAAGCATCTTGGCCCCGTTGTGTTATTCTAGAACAGACGTTCGTGAATAGTGCGCGGGGCGTTGCCTTGCGCTGCGCTTGTGGCGAGGGAAGGCTGGCTTGGTTATCTTGGGTATCGACCCCGGTTTGGCCCATACGGGTTGGGGGATTATCGAGGAGCGGCGCGGCGAGGTTCGCTGCCGTGCCTACGGTTGTATCGAGACCAGCGCGGGCAGTCCGCTCGCGGTGCGCCTGTCTCACATCGCCCGCAACCTCAAGGATGTCGTGGAGCGCTACCGCCCCGATACCGCCTCCATCGAGAGCATCTACTTTGGCGCCAACGTTCGCTCGGCCATCCCGACGGCGCATGCCCGCGGTGCCGCGCTCGTGGCGCTTTCGGAGTGCGCGCTCGAGATTGGCGAGTACACGCCCATGCAGATCAAGCAGGCTGTGGTGGGCACCGGTGCCGCAGATAAGCGGCAGGTCGCCTACATGGTTCGTACGCTCACACAGCTCGATCACGACCCGCATCCCGACCATGCTGCCGATGCCCTAGCCTGCGCCATCTGCCACGTTAACCTCAGCCGCACCCGGGCGCTTACCGGCGGCGAGTTCTATCAACAGAGAGGAACCGGATACTGATGATCTCCCAGCTCCATGGAACGCTTGTCGAGGCCACGATGAACTCGGCCGTCGTCGATGTGTCGGGCGTGGGCTTTGAGCTCGGCATCTCGGGCAGCACCGCCGCCACTTTGCCGACGCCCGGCGGCGAGGTTCGCCTCTATACCCGTATGCAGGTGCGCGAGGATGCCATGACGCTCTTTGGTTTTGTCTCCAAGGACGAGCGCACGATGTTCGATCGGCTCGTGTCCGTGTCGGGCGTTGGTCCGCGCCTGGCACTTGCCGTGCTCTCCACCTATACCGTGGGGCAACTGTATTCGCTGGTGATGGCCGAGGACGACAAGGGTATGGCCAAGGTGCCCGGTGTGGGCAAAAAGACCGCGCAGCGCCTCATCTTGGAACTCAAGAGCACCTTTGCCAAGGATAAGGGCTTTGTGCCGGTCGACGTGATTCCCGGACAGGTTGCGATGCCGGTTCCCGCCGCCGCTCCCTCGGCGATCGATGACGCTCGTGCGGCGCTCCTTTCCATGGGCTTTAGCCCGCAGGAGACCGATGTTGCCCTGAGCGGGTATGATGGGCAGAATATGCGTGTCGAGGATCTGCTCGGCGCGGCGCTTAAGCGACTCGGAATGGATGCGTGATGTGGGAAGCCGATGACTCTCAGGACCTGTGGGCGACGCCCGGCAACTCGCCGGCGGCATCCATGGCGCATGGCGAGCGTATGGTGGGCTCGGAGCTGACGCCCGAGGACCTCGATGTCGACCGTACCCTGCGCCCCCAGCGCCTGGATGACTACTGCGGCCAGGAGCACATCAAACAGAGCCTGCGCGTGCTGATCGAGGCTGCGCAGAGCCGCGGTGAGACACTCGACCACGTGATCTTCTCGGGCCCTCCGGGTCTGGGCAAGACCACGCTGGCTACGGTTATCGCCAACGAGTTGGGCGCTCAGATTAAGACGACGAGCGGACCCGCTATTGCGCGTACCGGTGACCTGGCTGCCATTCTTACCAACCTGCAGCCGGGCGACGTGCTGTTTATCGACGAGATCCACCGCCTCAACCGCTCGGTCGAGGAGGTCCTGTATCCTGCGATGGAGGACTTTGCGCTCGATATCGTGATCGGCAAGGGTCCGGCTGCGCGCTCGATTCGCCTGGATATCCCCAAGTTCACGCTGGTGGCAGCAACGACTCGCTCGGGCATGTTGACCGGCCCGCTACGCGACCGTTTCGGTATTTCGTATCGCCTGGATTACTACACCGTTGAGGAGCTCGCCCAAATTGTGACACGCTCGGCGACCATCCTGGGTGTGACGATCGACCATCCCAGCGCACTCGAGATCGGCTCGCGTTCGCGCGGTACGCCGCGTCTTGCCAATCGTCTGCTCAAGCGCGTGCGCGACTATGCGCAGGTGCGCGGCAACGGCTCCATCGAGCTCGATATCTGCCGTCAGGCGCTCGAGTTTTTCGAGATCGACGAGCTTGGCTTGGACTGGATGGATATTCGCATTTTGGAGACACTCGCCAAGACGTTCTCCGGCCGTGCCGTTGGCTTGACCACGCTTGCCAGTGCGGTTGGCGAGGACCCGGGTACGCTTGAGGATGTCTACGAGCCCTATCTGCTGCAGTGCGGCTTGATGATTCGCACGCCCCAGGGCCGCCAGGCAACCCTTCGCACATTCGAGCATTTGGGTATTGAGCCAACCCTGTAGGAATGGGCTTGTTTTAGCGCATCTGCAGGCTATCGCTGGGCATCGGGTAAACATATCACCGTTCGTCGGTTACGGGCGTTTTACTATTGCGCGCGCGTGCTATGCTGGATTGGTCTTTTTCTCATCCGGTAACGAAAGGACCGCCCATGCCTACTGACATCGAAATCGCACGTTCTGTTACGCCGCTGCCTATTACCGAGGTGGCCAAGAACGCCGGCGTCGACGTTAAGCATCTGATTCCGTACGGCTTTGACAAGGCAAAGGTCGACTATTCCCTGCTCAACGAGCCAACTGATCACCAGGCCAAGCTTGTCCTCGTGACCGCTATCAATCCCACGCCCGCCGGCGAGGGCAAGACCACCACGACCATCGGCCTGGCCGACGGTCTGCGCCGTCGCGGCGTCAAGAGCGCCGTGGCCCTGCGCGAGCCTTCGCTCGGTCCCGTGTTTGGCGTGAAGGGCGGTGCCGCCGGTGGCGGTTGGGCCCAGGTCATCCCCATGGAGGACATCAACCTGCACTTTACCGGCGACTTCCATGCCATCGGTGCCGCCAACAACCTGCTGGCAGCCATGCTCGACAACCATATTCAGCAGGGCAACCAGCTCGGCATCGACGTTAAACGCATCACCTGGAAGCGCGTTGTCGACATGAACGACCGTCAGCTGCGCCATGTTATCGACGGCATTGGCGGCAAGGCCCAGGGAGTGCCGCGCGAGGATGGCTTCGACATCACCGTTGCCTCCGAGGTCATGGCAATCCTGTGCCTGTCCACGAGCATCAATGACCTCAAGGAGCGCCTGGGCGAGATTGTTGTCGGCTACAGTTATGCCGGCGAGCCCGTCCGCGCCCGTGACCTTAAGGCTCAGGGTGCCATGGCGGCCCTGCTCAAGGACGCGCTCAAACCCAACCTGGTTCAGACACTCGAGGGCACGCCTGCGTTTGTCCACGGCGGTCCCTTCGCCAATATTGCCCACGGCTGCAACTCCATCATGGCTACGCGTATGGCCATGCGCTTTGGCGACGTCGCGATTACCGAGGCCGGTTTTGGCGCCGACCTGGGTGCCGAGAAGTTCCTCGACATCAAGTGCCGCATGACGGGCGTTCGCCCCAGCGCTGTCGTGGTCGTCGCCACTGCCCGCGCGCTTAAGTACAACGGCGGTGTTGCCAAGGCCGACCTCAACGAGGAGAACCTCGAGGCCCTCAAGGCCGGCATGCCCAACCTGCTGCGCCACGTCGACAACATTCAGAATGTCTACGGTCTACCCTGTGTGGTCGCCATCAACCGCTTCCCGACGGACACCGAGGCCGAACTCGAGCTCATCGAGTCCGAGTGCCAGAAGCTCGGTGTCAATGTGAAGCTGTCCGAGGTTTGGGCTAAGGGCGGCGAGGGCGCGCTCGACCTGGCCGATGAGGTCATGCGCCTGATCGAGCAGCCGAGCGAGCTCAAGTTTGCCTACGAGGACGGTGCCGATGTGGCCGACGCCCTGGAGGCTGTTGCCACCAAGGTCTACCGCGCCGACGGCGTCGACTTTACGCCGGCTGCCAAGCGCCAGCTCGCCGAGCTGCGCGAGAACGGCTTTGGCAACCTGCCGGTGTGCGTGGCCAAGACGCAGTACAGCTTTAGCGACAACGCCAAGGCGCTGGGCGCTCCCGAGGGCTTCCGCATCACCGTGCGCGAGCTCAAGGTTTCCGCCGGTGCCCACTTTGTGGTCGCGCTGACCGGCAGCGTTCTGACCATGCCGGGCCTGCCCAAGGTTCCCGCGGCCGAGAACATCGACGTCGACAACGACGGCAACATCACCGGCCTGTTCTAAGCCTGCTGCTCATAGCCGCTTGCCCGCCCCGCCGCGCCTACCAAAGCCCGGAGGGGCTTTTTCCTTCGTCCCCAAGGGATCATTTTTTGCGGCGGCAATGTTGCGCAACAAGAATGGGGATTTCTCTCGTACGGTGTAGTTGGAAGAACTGCGCGGGCGCATTGCGGCTGCGGCGAGAGACGGGAGATGCGATGTATTGCACCAAGTGCGGAGCTCAGATACCCGATGGCTCCATGTTTTGCACGAGCTGCGGCGCTCGCGTGGGCGGCGTTGAGGACCAAGCAGAGCCTGCGGCGTTTCCGGTAGGAGATGTGCCGGTGGACGACCCTGCGGGACGGCGCGCTCTTCAGGATGTCCCGTCTCCTGTGATCTGGGAACGTTTTCGTGAGCCTCCTTTGATCGTGGGACGTTTTTGTGGGTCTCCTATGACCGAGCCTGCTGAGGCCGCTCAGCCGCTTGTTCCGACGCCGCAGCCCAAGAAACCCAAGCACAAGGGCCGTATCGTCGCTGCCGTTATCGGCGGTGTTGCCGTTGTCGCCATTGTGGCGGCAATTGTCGTCGTACCGCGTATCGGGGCATCGTCCGAGGTGACTTCGGGCGGCAAGGGCTATGTTGTCTGCGCGTGCGAGACTAAAGTGCTGCCCAAGAACAGCAAGGGTAAAAAGCTCAAGAGCTATACCGTCGAGCTGGCGCCGGTGTCCGGCAAGGGCAAGAGCTACACCATCAAGGTCGATGGCGAGGACGGCTTTGCCATGGAGGACTTTGGCGAGCTGCCCGACCAGAAGTACCAGATGACCATCACCTCGGGCAAGGGCAAAAAGAAGAGCACGACCACCATGAAGGTCGACTATACCAAGGAAGGTTCGGACGCCCCCAAGAACGTCGAGCTCACGCAGTCCAAGAAGGAGGCCAAAGCCTCTGCCAAGGCAGCGGTCAAGACGGCAAACGAGCTGTTCACCGACAAAATCCTCGAGTATCAGAAAAAGTACGGCGAGGGTGAGGCTGTCGGGTTCGATGAATATGCGTATGGAGCCCAGGGTGTTGCTTACGCCAAGCTCATTGACTTTGATGGCGATGGTCAAGATGAGCTGCTGATTGAGTATTCCGATGAACCGGTGGACCGTGGGGATAACGCAGCCGCTGCGCATCTTGAGGTCTGGGCGTATAAGAATGGCGAGATTGAGAAGGTCTACACGCCAGAGGTAAACGTATCTCATCAGGAGGCGTGTGTGTCTGTCTGGCTTGATGAATACGAGGGCAAGATTGGTTTTTCGCAGTGGTATGACCATGGGACAGCAATTAAACAAAGCGATCTCTCTGGTGAAAGTGGTCCTTCTGCTCACGAATACCAAGTTAAATTCATTGGCTACGACGGCAAGTCATTCAAAGCCATGACCGATCTTGTTGCCCCGAATGAAGTCGGTTCTGCCTCTTTGGGCGGTTTTGGTTTCTTGTATGCCGACGAGAGCTCGGTTAACAGCACCATTGGCACGGTGGCCACGACGCTGGAGCAGCTGAAGTCTAAGGATGCCGGCGACGATGCGCAGGCGAGCTACGAGGCCGTCTCTGCCACGCAGGATGTCGACTTTACGGCTGCGGTTGGCGAAGGCCCGCTGAATCCGTCTCCCGATGACACATGTCAGATTACGGCTACGTGGACCTATCCCCAGGTGAAGGGCCAGGGCGTGGGTGTCGCCAAGTTCAACAAGGACATGGTCCAGCTCGTTGCGGGTACGCTCGAAGCGAGCAAGCAGGCCTCGATGGATGACGAGGACAGCCGCGTGACCATGATGTACACCGCCGAGATCGTCTCGATCGATGGCGATATTGCCTGTGTGCGCACGTTTACCGACAGCTATCAACCTCCGTATCGATCAGAGCGAGTGACAAGGTCGGCGTACTACAACCTCAAGACGGGCGAGCAGGTTTCGCTCGAGGACTCGCTTGCGCAGCATGGGCTATCGTATGACACCCTCAAGAGCGAGGCCAGGCAGGCAATTAAGACGGCAAAGCCGGATATGGACTCCGTGTCCGAAGACAACATCGACGATGACGATAACTACACTGAGGACCATTTCTACTACGACGGCAAGGGCTATATCATCGTCCTCGATACTGGCGAGTTTGACTGCATGGCATGGGATACGCACGACTTGGTTGCGCACGCCTTCGACTCGAGCTATTCCAGCGGCCAGGACGTAACGCCCGAACGAGCCAGGGCCTCATACGTGCCCAACGAGTAGAACAAAGCGGCAGGGAGTAATCTGAATAGTCCCCGGTAGCGCAAAACACAGCGCCGTCGGGGACTTTTTGATCCCAAGGGGACGGAGGAAAACGGATCAAAAAGCCTAGCCGCGCTGGAGGCCGAAGAGTTTGGCGTTGCGCTCGGCGACCATCATATTGATGTCGGCGATTTCCATCTTGCCATCAATGTAGGGCTGGTAGGTGCCGTACGGATCGCCGGCTCCCAAGCTGCAGCTTCCGCAGTTATCGCAGCTGCCGTTGCCGCAACCCGCGAGTGCCAGCTTAATGATCTCCTCGCGCTCGGCGCGCGTTGTGTCTTTGATGAGCTTGCTTTTTGCCATGACGTTCCTCGATTCGCTTGTGACCGTCGGCCGCGCATGTCTTGTAGATACCGGCGGGCTTTGCCCATCATAGGCTTTTGCGCGGGTAGAATGCATGGATAACTTGATGCTTACGGGCGACGGAAAGGAATCGTTGCATGGACCAGGATAAGACGACCGTAATGGGTGGCTACGGCTCCCCGCGGACGGGCAATGGCGCCGATGAGACCCGCGTCGTGCCGAATCCCGGCTACGCTGCCCCCGATGCGACCCAGGCCTCGGCCGATCCCACGCGCGTTGTGAATTGCGGGAACGCAGTGCAGGACCCGTATGGTGTCTCGTCGCAGAGCTCCTATGGCGACGCGGCGGCAGACCCTTATGATGACCTGCTGCAAAATCCCATTCCGCAACCTCAGCAGACGACATATATGCCGCGCACGGCACAGCCGCGCTACGGCTCGCGCGACCGATATGCGCGCGAGCCGTATCGTGAGTATCCCAAGTCCATCCCTCAGTATGGCGAGGACGAGGAGAAGAAGCCTTCGCGTTCGTCGAGCGTGATCAAGAAAATCCTGATCGTGCTGGCGGTCTTCTTTGCCCTGTCGGTTGTGTTTGCCATCGTGTCGGGCATGCTCAACAAGCGGGGCACCACGACTGATACCACGGCCGAGCAGACTGAGACTACCCAGTCCGGCACCGTCGACCTGAGCGATATCCCGGGTCAGTACTGGTCCAACGCCAAAAAGCTCCTCAAGTCGCGCGGGGCCGACCTTTCGAACGCCGTGATCCTGACCGACGACGGCTCGACGCCCGTTGTCGATGCCAACTGGGTCGTGACATCTGCCTACTATAACGACAACGGTAACCTCGAGGTCCAGCTCACGCGCAAGGACGGCTCGTCGGGTAATGCATCCGGCGACCAGGGCGGCGCGGACAGCTCGAGCTCCAACACGCTAGAGGACCTGAGCAACAAGGCACAGGAGCTTGGGGACAAGGCCCAAGAGCTGGGTGACACGGCTCAGAATCTCGGCGATACCGCACAGAACCTGGGCGATATGGCAACGAACGCCTGGGGTGCCCTGCAAAACGGTATTTCGGGCGCGCAGGGGAACTAGCGGTCGAGCGGCTAGAGCCTTAGCAGTGCAAGCAAAAACGGGGCGCAGGATTGCGTGACCGGGCGCGTAGGCGCGTTGGTCGTCGGTCCTGCGTCCCGTTTTGCTGCCGATTACAGCTGCTCGGCCGGACGGTCGGGCGAGCTGAAGCCCGAGTCAAATGTGACGACGCACGAGACATCGGGTCGGCGCTCGTGCACGATGCGCGTGACGAGCTCCAGCAGCTCCTCGTCGGATATGTCAAAGCCGTCGGGGCGCACCAGGTCAAACGAAACGAACCCGTCGTGCTCGTGCAGGTCGTGGATGGAGAGCGCGGGATCGATCTGCATGACGCCGCGCTTGACCCAGCCGCGCAGGTCGTCGCCGGTGGTGGCGATGGGGTCGCAGTGCAGCGTGATACCGATGCCCATCTGCCGTTTGATATCGTGCTCGATGGTGTCCAGGATCTCGTGATGTTCAAACGCGTCGCCCTCGCCGGGCATCTCCACGTGTGCGCTGGCAAACTGGCGGCCGGGGCCGTAGTCGTGCACCATGAGGTCGTGTGTGCCCAAGACCTGGGGGTACGACATGATCTTGTCGCGGATTGCCTGGACGAGCTTGGGGTCGGGCGCTTGCCCCAATAGCGGGCTGATAGCGTCGCGCACCAGGCCCATGCCGCTGATGCAGATGAAGATGCCCACGCCCAGGCCTGCCCAGCCATCGAGGTCAAAGCCGGTCGTCTGCGAAATAAGCGCTGCGGCCAGGACCGAGGCCGAGGCAATGACGTCGTTTTTGGAATCCTGCGCCGTGGCGATAAGCGTCTCGGAATCGATGCGGTTGCCCAGCGTGCGGTTGAACGCCGCCATCCAAAACTTGACGAGCATGGACAGGACAAGGGCTGCCATGGAGAGCGCCGAATACGCGGTGGGGGAAGGCTTGATGATCTTGGTAATGGATTCGAGCGCCAGGTTGATGCCGACGGCGCAAACGAGAACGGCGACAAACAGCCCCGCCAGGTACTCGTAGCGGCCGTGGCCATAGGGGTGCCCCTCGTCGGCCGGGCGGCTGGCAAGGCGGAATCCGAGCAGGCTCACGATGTTGCTCGAGGCGTCGGAAAGGTTGTTGAAGGCATCGGCGATAAGCGAGACGGAGCCAGCGAGCAGACCAGCTATGCCCTTGGCCAGGCACAGCGTGATGTTGAGACCGATGCAGATGAGGCTTGCGGCAAAACCCGCGTTGGTGCGGCAGGAGGTATCGACCGGCTCGCTTTCGCTGCCGGGATCAAGCGTATGTACCAGCCGATTTACAAATAGCATAACGATCGTCCTCACAATCATGTTTAAGGGGATAGTGTAGCTCGCACAGACGCAACGTGTACCGATGCTCAGAAAATGCAGCAATGGTCTGCCGGCGCTAACGGGCGCGAGGCGGAGGGGCGATTATCCGCGCGCCTTCGAGTTCACTGCGCCTTCCCGTTCGACCGAGTGCTCCATTTTGGGCCACATGGGTATGGGCACGTGCCGATTTGCTCGACATGCTTATTGTCGACAGCCCTGTGCAAAGGAGGACGTTTCCATGGACGAGATGTTTGCCATTAAATGCCAAAACTGCGGCGGCCCCATGTATTCGCACCAGGCAAAGCGCAGCTTTGAGTGCGCCTATTGCGAAACGGTTATTCCGTGGCAAGCGGACGCCGGGGAGCCCAAGAGCGCCCTAGGTATCCGTCATACGCCGCTGACGGTGGTTGACGGGCTGCTTAAGCTCACGCACGTCTCGCAGCTCGAGCGCCCAGAGGACCCGGACTGGTATTTCTTCAATTCACACTGGCGCAATCAGTCAGTTCTGGAGCATCTGCTGTGGGAAGATCGCGGAACGGCGCAGGAGTTCCAGGAGGTGACGCATGTGAGCATTCCCTGCCCCTTCTGCGGCGCGTCCTTTGAGGGTGAGTCGACCCAACGCGTGTTTGAGTGCCCGTCGTGCGGCAACAAGATTGGCGTGGCCGACCTGCTCAAGCCCGGCACGTTTAGTAAGCGTCTGACCATGGGCGTGGGTGCCGAATACGTTCCCGAACAGGGCGTCCCCTGTGAGATATCGCCGCAGCAGGCACGTGCTAACGCGCTGCAGCTGGTGCGTCAGTACCCGGAGGCCTTTGCCGGGCACGACGTGGAAGACGCAATCCAAAATGACATGATGCTCTTCTATTTCCCCATGGCGCTGGCGGACCTGCGCATGATGGCGTCCTTCCCGGGTAAGGGCCTGAGCAAGGAGACCTTGGTGTACTACGAGGTGCTCGACTGGGCATATCCCAGGGCCAACTACCTGGACGTTCGCCTTATGGGCATTTTGGAGCCGTGGGACTTTGGTAAGGTGGGGCCGTTCGATCCCGCTATGCAGGAAGGCGATTTCCGCGTCGTTTCCGTCGATGCGTCCACCAAGGACCAGGCTGTTATTGATAAGCTGGCGCTCGATATTGCCGGCAACGATGCCGAGGCGGTGTTGGGGCTCAATAAAAAGAGCATCCGCACCTGGGCGCGCAAGGCCCGCAAGCATAAGGACGGCCTGGTGATGGTACCGGTCTACTTTGTCGATCGCCCGGCGTCGGATAGCCGCGACGGCGAGCAAGTGCGCATCGCCGTGAACGGCCAGACGGGTCGTGCGGCCGCGGTAGTGTTTGGCGACAAGCGCGAGACGCATGTGGTGGCACCGCTCGATCCCAACGTGATGCTGTCGAGCGAAAGCACCGTGCACGCCACGCCCATCGAGGTCAAATACGTTAAAGCGCCCTTCCTATACCAGATCGTGCGCCGTGGAGGTGGCGAGCAGCCGCGGCAGGTGGCAGCAACGGCGGAGGGTTCTTACCGTGAGGAGAAGCCCAAACGAAAGGGCCTGTTCGGCGCGATCTTTGGGAAGTAGGGGAGTGGTACGGGACAGTGCGCAGTAGTGCGAGCTGCCCGTCGTGGTAGATGTAAATAAACGGTGGGACGGCTGCAAAAGAGCCTTTCCACTGGGTAAAATCAAACTGTGCCGCGGAACCCGCTCCTCAGCTAGTCACACTTCGGAAGCGCGGGCAACGCAGGTATTATCGTCTAAAGGGCCGGCTGCAACCGGCCCTTTTCTGCGGCAGCGTGGATTCGAATATCAACACGGTGTACGGTCCCATGGTGCTTTGCTCCGTGACGAACGGACCTATGACGGCGCATTCTGTAATCATCATTTGTGCGGTCCCCTAATCATTTGCGTTGACTGTCATTGTCTTCGTTGAAGACGCGTCCTAAAACAAACACCGTTCTATCAACTCTTTACCGCGCAGGGTGTCGACCCACTCCTGCGGGATGGCTTTGAGACCGTATGCCGTGCCTGCGAGGGTGCCGGCGACGGCTGCGGTGGTGTCGGTGTCGTCGCCTAGGTTGACGGCGGCAAGCACGCAATCTTCGTAGCTGCTAGTGTTGACGAAGCACCAAGTGGCTGCCTTAAGAGTGTCGCGCACGAAGCCGCCGGATCTGATTTCGTGCTCGGGTGCGCTTTTCAGCTGCCGCGCCCACGAGGGGAGCGCGTCGTTCATCACGCTCCTCATCAGCTCGACAAATATGACGCATGCATCGGTCGATGTTCTGTGGGCGTGCGTAATCGCGGAGACCTCGCTGATCTCTTCGTCTGTCGCATCGGTGAACGCCAGGGGAGCGATGCGCATGAGCGAACCGTTGCCGTTGTCGCGCTCGCCGGAGCCTCCTTTGCCGGTGTGCAAGGCGCGGGCGGTCGTGCCGCCGTAATCGAAAACGCCGTCGATCGTATACTCGCCACGGAAAATCCAGCTTACGAACTTGTCGCGCATGTCTGCGGTGTCGATATGCCCGAGCTCCCTAATCGAGTCGCAGGTAGCAAGCGTCATAGATGTGTCGTCGCTCCAGGTGCCGGCGGGCTGCCCATGCGTGCCGTAGCCGATCATGTCCGTGCATTCGAACATGCCGCGTGGCCTGAACTCGTAGGGAACGCCCAGCGCGTCGCCGACGGCAAGCCCATAGATGCAGTCGCGCAGTGTCGTTTTCGGTCTGTCTGTCATGGAGCGCTCCTCTTATGTCGGGGGATATGAAACGCCGTCGGGGGTATCGGTCGCAACGTGCTGCTATCCTTGCGCTTCGCCATTAGTCGCTTCGTTGATGGCGCGGTACTCGGCACTCAGCTCGCGCGCCAGCTCTTCCTTGCTTGGAAGATACGGCAAGTATTTGGCGGCAAACACTTGGTCGTTGTCTTCGGGCAGCGTGTACTCGACAATCGAGTCGCTTTTGTCCGCGCAGAGCACGATGCCTATAGGCGGATTGTCGCCTTCGTTCATGAGCTCGCGCGTGTAGTAGTTCACATACATTTGCATCTGGCCCAGGTCCTGATGCGTAAGGTCATCGGTCTTAAGGTCGATGAGCACGAAGCAGCGCATCAGATAGTTGTAAAACACAAGGTCAATATAGAAATGGCGCCCATCAAAGGTGATGCGCTTTTGGTGCGCCTCGAAAGCGAAACCACGGCCAAGCTCCAGCAGGAACTTCTGAAGATGCGTGATGAGCGCCTGCTCTAGATCGCTCTCGCGAAACGCAGTATCGTCCGAGAAACCTAAAAAATCCAGTACATATGGGTCGCGGATGATATCCTCGGGGCGACGAGCCGGGGCGCTCTTTTGGATTTCCTGGGTGACGGCCTCCTTGTCCTTGCTGGCAAGCAGGCGCTCGCGGAACATGGTGTTAATCTGGCGCTCGAGCTGACGCGTGCTCCAACGAGAATCGGCGTATTCGTTTATGTACCAGGCGCGAGCATCAGGGTCGGGAATGCGCATCAACCTGCGGTAATGAGTCCAGCTCAATTCGCTACGCAGTGCGTCGCGAATTGGAAACGCAAGAAAGAACTGACGCAAATTGCGAAGGTTTGCGATGCCAAAGCCTCTTCCGAAATCCGCGGTAAGCCTTCTGGAGAGGCCTGCAATCAATGCCTCTCCATATGCTGCGCGCTCCTCTCCGCCCTGTTCATCAATAATGCTCTTGCCGATCTCCTAATACGCCTCAACCATCGCAAAGTTAACGGCGGTATAGGCCTTGTCGCGAGCGGCGTTGAGAATCGAGGAAACCTGCTTGTAAAAAACTTCTGGCACGATTGCCGATTCTCCACGGTTTACCAGTTCGCCCGTCACTGTCGCCCCACTTTCCTCTTGTGGAATGCATCTTTATCGCATTTAGTTTAAAGCCTCGCGCGGACACGAATTGCTGTGCTGTCTGGCGCCTTCGCATGGGAGTCTTGCGGTGACTAAAATGTGGCCATAGAGGCAGTTTTAGCGAACCCCGCGGGAGTGACACGCATGGATAACAACACTTTGCTACTCCTTCATGTCAAAAATAGGGGCGCAGAACGGTATTCTGCGCCCCTGATTGAGCCGATGCGTCTGAAAGCCGGCTTGCCTATTCGCTAGCGCCTTCGCTGTCTTCGCGATCGTTGGCAAGCATTGCCGCGCCGGCGACCGTTGTCGCCACGGCGGCGGCAGCGAGCCCGGCGGCAATGCCAGAGCCGTCGCCCGTGCCGGCGAGTTTTCCGCCCGAGCCCTTGCCCTTGTTGCTCTTACCGTTCTTGTCCGCGCTGCCCGCGTTGGCATCGTTGCCGTTGCCGCCGCCGGTACCGTTGCCGGTGTCGCCCGCGTCGCCCGAAGTCGTCACAGTAAAGCTTGCGGCTCCGTCGGTGGCAAGCGTGTAGTTCTGCGCCGCGTCGCCCAACAGGCCTTTCGCACGCACCCAATACGTCCCCGCGGCAAATGCCTCATCCTCGGCCATTGCCGTGCCCGGAGCGCCGTTTGCATCGTGCATAAACTCGAGCTGGGCGGTGCAGGCATCGCCTTCGAGCTTGCCCTCGAGCGGCGCCGCGATCTTTGCGCGCACGTCCTCGCCGGCCTTAAGGCCCTCGAGCCCTTCAAAGTGGGGCGTCAGTGCGCGCGGGTCGATATCGATGGGCACGGAACCCTGCAGTTCCGTAACGGTCTCGTTGCCCAGGGCGTCGACATCCACGTATTCGATAGCAAACGTGTTGCCCGAAGCCGCCACGTTGAGTACGTTACTGCTGTCGACAAGGCGGAAACGACCCTCGCCAACGGTCTTTCCATCCTGGAGTGAGGCATCGCTCAACGAGTCGCCGTATGTCATGCGTATACGGGTCGGGAGGTAGTACGAAACGGTCTGCTTGTGCTTCGCATCGTAATTGCGCTGGTAGATGCTTCGGGCCAGTGCCGCATCAACAAAGTCGGACGCAATGATGCCAATGTGCTTGAGGCAGTCCTCCTTTGTGCTCTCATTTCCGGTGCTGTTTATATACTGGCTCTTGTATAGATGCTCGTTGACCACTCGTGCTGCGGTAAAAGGATTGCTTCCTTGCTTGTAGTTCGTGCAGCTGGTGTAGTTGATACACCAGCTGTGCTCCAGGACCTTTACCTTGGCCCCGTCATTGTCCTCGACGTCCACCATGATGCGGGCGAGCTTGGTTGTCTCCTGCAGCGCCATATCGACCCAGCCGATTTTGTCGGTTCCTGTGCATTCGTAATGGTCCTGGGCGTATACCTTGGTGCAATAGGGCTCTTCGTCACCCGTTTTCCCCACGGCTTCAAAGCCCCGCTCGTCTCGAACGAGACACATAGAGGTGCTGTCGGTGTGTGCTGCGATTTTGTCGTCCCATTGGGTGAGGTCGAGGCCCCATGTGTGGCTGCTTACGCTGTTGCCGGCGAGCCCAAACCGACGCAGCAGGACGATCTTTCCGCGCACCTCGCCCAGCGTGGGGATACGGCTCGATGTGTAGAACAGGTCGGGGTTCTCATCAAAAACCTTGCCCAAGGCCGTCGTGAGGCTTTCGTTGGTAGCCTCGTTATTGCCCCGCGACACGAGCATGATGAGCGCTTCTGTCGGGTTTTCGCTCAAAAACGTATTGAAGTACCCGATGACATCGGAGAGATGCATAAAGTTCCCGTCTTTTTTGAGCAGGTAACAAGCTCCGTGGTCGATGCCGGGGTTCTCACCCTTTCCGAGTCGAATATCAAAATAGCGAACGCCTTCGAGCAGCTGCGTGGGGATGTAATCCTGCTGGCATTTTGCTTGGGAGGATTGGGGCTCGGTGTCGTTGTCCACGCTGCAGGTGCCCGAATCGTGCGTGCCCGGGATGCTCAGTTCGTCGAGGAACTTGTTGTTGTCGACGTATTTCATCCAACAGGGCCCGTCGACGTAGCTGCTATACGTGGTCCAGTCGATACTTCTAACCGTGGTATTGATCTTGCCCATGTCGTAACCGACAAGCTCGAGCTCCCACGGAATGTCCTTCCTCTTATGGCAGATCTTGTTGTTGTCCTGGTCTTTGCCGTCCTTTTCTATGGCCAGGTAATTAATGTCTTTTTTCTCGTTTGTGCGGTCTCGGATGATATAGGTTCCGTTTAACTGGCGTTCAAACGCAAAAGCGCGGCTGGGCTTTTTGTCATACTCGCCACTCCATACGTGGATGACCTTTCCATCTTTGTCCGAGTCGCCGTCGACCGACCAAATGCTGTAGCCCGTCTTTTTATGCTCTTCGAAATTGAGTAAGGTGCGGATGGCATACCAATTTGTATTATCTGCATCGGTCAGCACGTTCTCAAGGATGAGCTTGCTGGACGTGCCGTCATTAAACAGGTGGCAGACGTTGCCGATGACGTTGCCGTCTTCGTTGACGCTCGCGGTGCGAAAATAGCCCGCGGGGCGAAGGCGAATGACGAACTTGTCGAGGTTGGCCGCCGGTGTGGGCGTGTCTTCTGCAAATGCCGCGCGCATGGGAAGGCCCAATCCCGCGGTTTCGGGCAGGCTTGCAAATGGCGACAATGCTGCGAGTCCTAGGCCCAACGTGAATGCTCGACGGCTGATTGCTTGGTGCTCGGTCATAACTCCTCCATTCGCAGGGTGCGGTTATGCACTTATTTTGGTCACTATACTGCCCGGATGTCCAAAGGCATCGGCTCAATTGTCTGCGCGGCGCTATAAATCGGCGGGCGGACGCACTGGGGTGCTTGTCGTTTTCGTGCTGTTGCCACATTTGGGGCGGTTCCAGCGTCCGGCATCCTCGCGTTCGTCGGCTACCGGCATAAGAAAGGGAGGGTCGGTTTACCGGCCCTCCCTTGGTACGAGGCGCTGGGTCACCGTCGCTTGTTAACGCTGCGCCCGTGTTTCCCATTGCGCTCGCGAGTCGCTTAGCGCTTGATCTCGATATCGTCGAGCTTGACGTCCATGGCCTCGGTCTTGGCCTTGGCGATATCGTCGGCAAATTCCAGGGACTTCATCATGGTCTCGACGGCGTCCTTGTGCTCCTCGACGTTGTCGATGCGCACGTACACGCTGCCGCCGTCAACGTCGGTGAAGTACTCGGTCGTCACGCCGCCCGTGTGCATGTAGGAAGCGTTGCGCCAGGTCTTGCCGTTGTACTTGACGGGATCATTCTCGGTCCACTCAAAGTCGGTCTTCCACTTGGCCTCGTAGTCGAACAGCTCGTCGGCGTTCTTGTCAGAGTCGAAGACAGGGATGAAGCGATCGCTGGCGTGCTCGCTCTCGGTGAACTTAAACTGGGCCCTGTCGGCCGTGTCGCCGGCAACGTCGGTGATCTCGACGCCCTCGGGGACCTCGACCTTAAACCAAATGAAGTCGGTCCTCATATCCACGGCTGGTTTTTCTGCTCCGCCGCCACCGCCACTGCCGGTAGCGCCGCCGCTGCCACCGCAGCCCACCAGGGCAACCGCGGCAAAGAGACTGATGCAGAGGGTGAGAATCGCAAAGGCCTTCTTTTTCATGGTCGTGTCCTCCTCGATCTGTAACCGCCCATGGATTACCTGTCTTTACTGTACGCGCGGACGGCTCGTTCGGGTGGGCCATGTGTCCCATTCTGGGGGCCGGATTTGCGCCGGCAAGTGGCAATATGCCCGGGCGCAAAAGAGGGGAGGGCCGATGTCGTCGGCCCTCCCCGGGTTGGGCGCCCGTTGTTTTAATGGGGCGCATGTGCGCGGGTGCGCGTAGGCGCGTGCGGGTGTCCCGTTACTTGATCTCGATGCTCGAAATCTCGACTTCGCGTGCCTCGGAAACTGCCTCTTCCATGTCATCGGGGAACTCGATGGAGTTGAGGAGCGCCTCGGCTTCTTTCTTGTGCTGGTCGAAGTTCGAGATGAGGACGTAGACGCTTCCCAGCTCAACGTCGGTAAAAAGCATGGTTGAGATGCCGCTGTTGTCCTCGTATGTTCCGACGAGCCACGTCCTGCCGTTATACTCGACGGACCCGTCATCCTTCCACTGGAACGTATCCCCCTTCTTTTCCGCCTGGTCGGCGTGGGATTCCTCGGCCGTCAGCGCTTTTTTCCAAACGGGGATAAAGCGATCGGCCGAGCGTTCTCGTCTTCGAGGAAGGTGAGCTGGACCCTGTCGGCATTCTTGCCGGCGGAGTCGCTTACGCCGACGCCCTCGGGCATCTCGACCTTAAACCAGATAAAGTCGGTCTTCTTGGCGACGGGGGCCTTTTCCTTGCTCTCGCTCTTGGGGGCGCTGCCGCCGCCCGATGCGCTCCCGCCGCAGCCGACAAGGGCAAACGCGGCAAAGAGGGCGATGCAGAGGGAAAGGATCGATAGGGTCTTTTTCTTCATGGTGGCGTCCTCCTTGTCTGCCGATGACATCACGGCGCCGCATGTTGTTGGGGTACTGATTGCGCTGGCGGCGGATGTCTCTGTGTACTGTGCGGCTTATGCCTCCGTTCATCGCTTGTGGCCGTTGCGCGGCCGTGCCCCAACGGGTTCCTTACTTATAGATATGCCCCAGCTTGTGCTGCCCGGGAGTCTCGAAAGGTGGGCCATGTGTCCCATGTTTGGGGCACTGGGCGCATGGGACGGCACGGCTTGGCATCGACTTTTCCATGTTGCGCAACAGCGCCTTGGATGGGGGCGTATAGACTTGGCTGTGACAAAAGCTAAACCACGAAAGGTCGAACGATGTTCTGTCAAAAATGCGGACAGCAAGTTCCCGATGGATCGACGTTTTGTACGCACTGTGGGGCTTCGCTGGCTGGCGGTTCCATACCGACGCCTACGGGCGCTGGTCCTTCCTCTGCCCCGGGCCTAACCCAGTCGATGCCGCCGGTCGCGCCTGCGCCTCAAAAGCCCAAGAGCAAGGCGCCGGTCATTATCGCTGTGGCATGTGCTGCTGTGGTCCTCATCGGTGGCGGCACGGTGTTTGCGCTTACGGTGCTCAACGGGTCAAAGAGTTCCGGCACTCAGATTTCGGTGGTCGATACCGGGTCTTCGGACGAGAAAGATTCTTCTGCCAAGAAGAAGAGCGACAAGTCCAAGTCCAAGGAATCCTCGTCGTCCGATGACGAGGCCGTTCCCGAGGACGAGTCGGCATACTACGGTTCGGGCGATTCGGACGATTACCTAACCGACGTGCATACGTACACTAACGACATGCATCCTTATAGCATGTCGATTCCCAATCGTTTTGAGATGGAAGATACTCCCAGCGGCAGTGGCACAAGGTACGAGGATCCGGAGACGGGTTTTGTGATCGGCCTGTCTGGCTACGTCAACGTTAACGACGAAACTGCACACGAGATGTTTGTCGATGAGGACACCTCGGGTAAGGCCGACCTCTATACCGCGGAGGGCGACAACTGGTACGTGGTTTCGTGGCGCGAGGGCGATACGATCATTTACGAAAAGACGATCGTCACGGATTCGACAATTGCCACGGCGCATTTGGAGTACTCGACCGCGAACCGCGACATGGGGTCGAAGATTATCGACACGCTGTTGCCGACGTTTCAGGTGGACTAGGCATCCGTGCCTATAGCCGGCAATCGGAAACGCCGATAGCCAGAGCTCCTGACAGTCTTTGTCTTATGGGCTAGACTGGCTTGGACAAGATCGATGAATGGGACAACCGCTTCCTGGCGTCGTTGTCCCATTTTTTATTATGCGTGCGGCCCATGGTGGCCGGCGCGGTGGGCAGAGGTGTTTCGATGAGCCAAGAGATGATGGACAAAACCTGCCGAGGGTTTGCCGAGGCGTTGGCTGCACGCGAGCCCGTTCCCGGCGGCGGTAGCGCCAGTGCGTTTGTGGGAGCACTGGGCGCCTCGCTGTGCGGGATGGTTGCTCGCTATGGCGCGACGAACCCCGCGCTTGCCGATCGCGCGGACGATCTGACGCGCGCATTCGCCCAGGCAGACGAGTTGGCACAGGAACTTGTGGGTCTGGTCGCCGAGGACGTTCGTGCGTACGGCCAGGTGTCTGCGGCGTACGGTATTTCGCGCGAGGATCCGGCTCGACCGGCCGCGATTCAGGATGCGCTGCACGTGGCCGCCATGCCGCCATATCGAATCATGGATGCGTGCGGTCGTGCGCTGGCACTGCTCGAGGACATGGCGGACAAGGGCTCCCGACAGCTGCTGTCCGATGTGGCGTGCGGCGCCGTATTCTGCCGCGCCGCCATGCAGGGCGCAAGCCTGACACTCTTCGCCAACACCACGTCTATGAAGGATCGTGCCCGCGCCGAGGAGCTCGAGGCGGCGTGCGATGAGCTGCTCGATACGTGGCTACCGCGCGCCGATGCACTGGCGCGCCGTGCCGCAGATGCCGCCAGGAAGAGGGGATAGCCATGGCCGAGCTGCTTAAAGGGGCCCCCGTTGCCCGTGCTTTGACCGAGGAGCTCGTCGCTCGCTGCGCCGCCCTGCGCGAGCGCGGCGTTGTGCCGACGCTGGCCATCGTTCGCGTGGGCGAGCGCGAGGACGACCTGTCCTACGAGCGTGGTGCACTCAAGCGCTGCGAAAAGGTGGGCATCGAAGCTCGTCGCGTATTGCTGCCTGCCGATGTTTCGCAGGATGAGCTGCTGGCGGCTATTAAGGACATCAATGCCGACCCCACTGTTCACGGTTGTCTGATGTTTCGCCCGCTGCCTGCCGGTCTTGACGAGGATGCAGTTGCCGCGGCGCTCGATCCCGCCAAGGATGTTGACTCCATGACGCCGGCCTCGCTGCTTACCACGCTTTCGGGTCGTGGAGTGGGCTTTGCTCCTTGCACGGCTGAGGCCGTGTTGGCGTTGTTGGACCATTACGGCGTTGAGCTGGATGGTACCAAGGTTGCGGCGGTCGGTCGATCGCTGGTGATTGGCCGTCCCGTTGCCGCCATGCTTACGGCTCGCAATGCCACAGTGACGACGTGCCATACGCATACGCGCGACTTGGCTGCCGAGTGCCGTTCTGCCGACATTGTTGTTGCCGCGGTTGGGCGTGCGCGTACGATTGGCGCGGATGCGGTTCGCGAGGGCCAGACGATCATCGACGTGGGTATTAACTGGGACGAGGCCGCCGGCAAGCTGGTCGGCGACGTCGATTTTGATGCTGCGGAGCCGATTGTTGGCGCCATCACGCCCGTGCCGGGCGGCGTGGGCGCAGTGACGACGGCGATTCTCGCCAAACACGTGATCGAGGCGGCGGAGCGCGCATTGAACTAGGCATTTTTGGCTGATTAGGGGGTTAGATATATACTCCCGTGACACGCCGTGTGCAAAAAATGCCAAATATGAGTACTGTTGCCAAGCTAGTCGCATATAATTTAGGTCATTTTGGCTCTCTAACGATATTTAGTATCGATAGGGACCCTATTTTATTGGACCTTTGAGGAATTACATAGTCTAACTTTTGTACAAATGTAGACTTTCGACGCCCACGCCCGGCAAAATAGCTGCTACTAAATTGGTGTCAGTACTCATATTTGACATTTTTTGCACACAGGGGTTGCTGTGGCCGTGGTTTCGCCCTTTTTGCGCCGAAGCGATACACTGTTGCCGTTTGATTTCTTCGCTCAAGGAGGATGCGCATGCCGTGCACAACGATTTTGGTTGGTAAGAACGCGAGCTACGACGGGTCGACGCTTGTCGCCCGCAACGAGGACTCGTCCAACGGGGTGTTTGAGCCCAAGCGCATGCGCGTGGTGCATCCCGACGAGCAGCCGCGTGTCTACACGAGTGTCCTGAGCCACCTGACCGTTGAGCTGCCCGACAACCCCATGCGCTACACGAGCGTCCCCGACGTTGTCCCGGGCCATGGCATTTGGGCCGAGGCCGGCTTCAACGAGCTCAATGTTGGCATGTCCGCAACCGAAACACTCACCACCAATGAGCGCGTCCGCGGCGCCGATCCGCTCGTGGACTATGTACCCGCCAAGGGCAACGAGGGCGAGGACGGCTATGTTCCGGCCCAGCCCGGCGGACTGGGCGAGGAGGATATGGTGACCCTGGTACTGCCGTACGCCAAGTCCGCCCGCGACGGCGTGCGTATTTTGGGTGACCTGCTCGAGCGCTACGGCACCTACGAGAACAATGGCATCGCCTTTAGTGACGTTGACGAGATCTGGTGGCTCGAGACCATCGGCGGCCACCACTGGATCGCCAAGCGCGTGCCCGATGACGCCTATGTGACCATGCCCAACCAGCTGGGTATTGACAGCTTTGACCTGGACGACGCCGAGGGCGCTCAGGTCGACCACATGTGCTCTGCCGACCTGCGCTCCTGGATGGCAGAGTGGCATCTGGACCTAATGCTGGGCGTCGAGGGTGACGGTCCCGCCGCGGTCTTTAACCCGCGCGAGGCCTTTGGCTCGCACAGCGACAGCGATCACGTCTACAACACGCCGCGCGCCTGGTATATGCAGCGCTGCCTCAACCCCAGCGATGTGTGGGACGGTCCCGACGCCGACTACACGCCCGAGAGCGACGACATTCCCTGGAGCCGCGTGCCCGAGCGCAAGGTGACCATCGAGGACATCAAGTACGTGCTTTCGAGCCACTACCAGGGCACGGAGTACGACTGCTACGGCAGCAAGGGCACGCCCGCCACGCGCGGCGCCTATCGTCCCATCGGCATCAACCGCAACAGCCAGCTTGCCGTGCTGCAGCTGCGCCCCTATGCGCAGCCGGCGTATCGCGCCGTGCAGTGGATGGCGTTTGGCTCCAACTCGTTTAACGCGCTCGTACCGCTGTACGCCAATGTCGAGACCATGCCCGAGTACTATGCCGGCACGCAGGCTCGCGTGACGTCCGAGAATTTCTATTGGGCCAACCGCCTGATCGGTGCCTTGGCCGATGTTCGCTTCCATGAGTGCGGTCGCGCGGTCGAGGATTATCAGGAGAAGGTCGGCGGCATGGGCCACAAGCAGATTCACGACGTCGATGCCGCCGTGGCCGCGCTGCCCGAAGCCGAGGCGCCCGCCGAGCTCGCCCGCGCCAACGAGGAGTTTGCCGAGCGCGTGCGGGTGGAGACCGATGCTCTGTTGGGCAAGGTGCTCTACACCACGAGCTGTGCCATGAAGAACTCCTTCGCGATGAACGACAACGTAAGGTAAAGGCAACCTTGCAGCGAACGAGCGGGGCAAACGCCGTCAAAGGCTTTGGCCCGCTCGATTTCTATCTTGGCGGTAAAACGATTTTGTGTCGTTCACTCAATCTTGGGTACAAGAAGTCCAATGCAGTTGTTCATGATTGGAGCCAACCATGGTTATGAAACTCGATCAGCTTGTTAACGGTGCCATCAACGTGGGCTTCGGCGCCGCCGCCGTTGCCGTCGAGGGCGGCAAGAAGGTTCTCGACGACCTCGGTACCAAGGGCGAGCAGGTCCGCAAGGATGCCGGCACCCCCGATATCGCTCGCAGCGTGTCCGATATGTTCGAGCAGGCGGGCGGCACCATCTCCGACCTGACCGAGCGCCTGGGCATGCAGGGCGAGACTGCGGCACAGCGCGTGCTCGACGAGCTCATCCTGGCTCGCGTCCGCGTTATGACCGCCCCCGAGCGCACGGCCTTCCTGGCCCATGTGCGCGACATCGTCGATTCGGTCGAGGACAACGTGACCTCGGTGCCCGTCGAGTCCGTTGAACCCGACGACGCAGAGGACGCCGAAGAGGCCGAGTAGCAGCGCAGATGGCAGATTCCACCACCGATTACAACAATCAAGATCCCTTGGGTGACGAGGCGGCGGTTGTCGACGAGGTCGATGCCGCCGTCTCGGGCGCTCGCAAGAAGCCGCGCGCTGTCGATATGGTCCCCGAGGAGCCCGACGCGATGGCGCCGGATGAGGAATACCAGCTCACGCCGGCAGGTCGTCGTGAGCGCATTGGGCAGATCGTTCGCCTGATCAAAAAGTATCGCGTGTGGGACAACCTCACGCCGGTGCGCCTGCGTCGTCTGCTTGAAGAGCTCGGCCCTATGTTCGTCAAGATGGGGCAGATTCTGGCTAACCGCTCCGAGATTTTGCCGCAGCGGTTTTGCGACGAGCTGCGTCGTCTGCGCTCCGATGTAGAGCCGGTGCCGTATGAGGTAGTGCTCCGGTGTCTGGAAGAGGAGTACGGCCAGCGCCTGGGGCAGATGTTCGACGCGATCGATCCCAACCCGCTCGGAAGCGCTTCTCTTGCACAGGTGCACCGCGCCCGCCTGGTGACCGGCGAGGACGTGGCCGTTAAGGTGCAGCGCCCCGGTGCGCAGCAGGTGATGGCTCAGGACATCGACATCATTCGCTCGGTGGTGCGCATCGTCTCAAAGTTTGTCAATACCGATCAGTTTGTGGACTTGCATGGCGTGGTCGAGGAGCTGTGGACCTCGTTTCGCGAGGAGACCAACTTTTTGGCCGAGGCCAAAAACCTCAACGATTTCTATGAGTTCCATAAGAGCGTGCGCGGCGTGTCGTGCCCCAAATCTTACCTGGACCTTTGCACCGAGCATGTCGTGGTCATGGACTACATTGACGGCATCTCGATTGCCGATCCCGAGCGCCTGGTGGCCGAGGGCTATGACCTGGAAAAGATCGGCTCGGCGATTGTCGAGGACTATTCGACGCAGGTGCTCGACGACGGCTTTTTCCATGCCGACCCGCATGCGGGAAACATCATTCTCAAGGACGGCATCGTCTACTTTATTGACCTGGGCATGGTTGGGCGCATGTCGAGCCACGACCGCGGTATCGTTAAGGACATGATTTTCGCCGTGGCCGAGGGCGACGTGCCCAAGCTCAAGGATTCGCTTATGCGCTTTGCCGTGACGCGCGGCGACTCGGCCGAGCTCGACCATTCGGCCTTTCTGTCCGATTTGGACTTTATCGTTGCCGACTTTGCGGGTCTTGATCTTAAGGACCTGGATATCGGCGAGTTTTTGACCTCGCTGCTAAACCTGGCGCGCAAAAACGATGTTGAGCTGCCGAGCGTGGTGACGATGTTCGCCCGCGGTATGGTGACGCTTGAGGGCCTTCTGACCGAGTACATGCCCAACGTCAACATGATCCAGATCATCCAGACGCATATCAAAAACGAGAAGAGCACCTATGCGCGCGTGCGCGAAATGGGGCGCGATCTTGCCGCGAGCAGCTATCGCGCGGCAAAAGGCTCGCTCGAGGCGGCCGAGTATCTGGGCTTGGCGTCGCGCATGCTCACGCGCGGCCAGCTTAAGGTAAACACGCAGATCATGAGCAGCGATAAGGCGCTGCGGCAGCTGGGTGGAATTATCGACCGCATGTCGATGGCAATTGTGATCGCCGGTCTGTTTATCGGCTCGTCGGTGGTGTACTACGCGCGCATCGAGCCGGTTGTGTTTGGTATCCCGGTCATTGGCTTTATGGGCTACGTGAGCGCGCTGGTGCTGGCGCTGATGCTGGGCCGCGAGATCTGGCGCAACAGTCACGGCGGCAAGCATTAACGATTTCCCGGGGTCGGGGAAACGGGTTATTTTGCCTTGCGTCGCGCCGGCGTGGGCTGGTCCGAACAAAACTATGCCGGTTTACGGGGCTGGAGTGCCGAACCTCGACCATGCCGAAATTCGCGCTTTTAAAACCGCAGGTAGATGAGTCGTTGGTTTTCGAAAATGGCAGATATGGTTGCGAGGTGCTGAATCATCCCCGTAATCCGGCATAGTTTTGAAACGGGCTATTCTTGCAAGGTCCGCCGACAGCCCTTCCTATCGCAAACCATAGCTTTTACCTTGGGCTTCGCCTGCGTGCGGGGCCCTTTTGCGTGCTACCATACTGACAGTAATAATCGATGGCCTAGATGGTGGTGCGGAGACGCACGAATGCGCGGTTTTCCTGCGCGTTTGGGAGAATCGGGGTGCAAGTCCTCGGCTGTACCAGTAACCGTAATTCCTCTTGGCCCGGGATGTTCGCGTCGCAGATCGGACGGCGCGCCCGGGTCGGTAAGGTTAAGTCGGATCGCCTCCCATCTTGTGCGCGACCGCGGCGCATGCCGCCGGTACACGTTGGGCTCTGGAGGGAAGGGGGACCCCGATGGGGGAACTCGAGCGCAACATGCGCGATGACGTGGGGCAGCCGCTGGGCAATGTCCCAAGTTCAGACAATAGGAGACAAATGGATATGTTTGAGGATGAGTGCCAACGCGCCTCGTGGCGTCGTCATGGAGCGATTGCCCGCGGCGTAGCCAAGCGCGGTCTGGTGGCGTTCCTGGCTTTTGCCATGGCTTTTGGCACCACGCCGGCGCAACTTTGGGCCGAGGGCGCCGAGGGCATTGCCGAGGCCGTGGCGCAGGCTGCGACGGGCGGCGAGGGCGCGGCGGCCGACGATGGCACCGCTGCCGACACCGGCGCGAACAGTGCGGCGGCGAGCGCTGCTGCCGATGACGCCGGCGCAGATCAGGGCGCAACTGCGAGTGCCGCGAATGGTGCCGACACCGCCGCAGATAACGCGACTGTGTCCGAGAGCTCTCCCGCGGTGCCTGCTGCTTCGGAGCAGAAGAACGCCGTTGCCGCCGCGTCCGCCACAACGCTTTCGAGCGAGGCCAAGGTCTTCATTCAGGATACCAAGGATAAGGACAGCTCCTATTCCACGAAGTCGGGCGCGCTCAAGGCCGGTGAGACGCTTTGGGCAAATATGTACGATGAGGTCGAGGACGACTGGTACGGCACTTCGACTGAGTCCGTTGCCAATCCCGGCACTTGGACTTACACCTGGCTCGCCGGTACGACTAGGGCCAGCAGCAATGTCGCCGACTACACCGAGGTCGTAGGCCACGAGCAGTCGCTCACCGTCACCGCCGCGATGGAAGGCAAATACTTCATCTGCAAGGTAACGGTTGATGGCAAGGACTACTACGGCCCGTCCGTTTCTTCCGGCTCGGGCATCAATGCCAACTACATTCCTGGCCCCGTGCTGGGCGCCGGCCAGATGGAGCTTAACAGCGTCAAGCTGAATAGCGACACGCCGAGCATAGGCGACACCCTGACGGCGACTCCGTACATAAGCTATTATCAGCAAGTCCCCGCCGACGCCAAGGTTACCTACACGTGGTCCGCATCCACCTCGCAGTACTCGGGCTTTACCAAGATCGAGGGCGAGACGGGTGCTTCGCTCGTGGTGGGCGACGACCTTGAGGGCAAGTACATCAGGGTCGAGGCCAACGCTGGCGTCAACACGGTGAACAAGACCACTTCCAGCAAGGTCAAACAGGCCGGTGCGGTCGAGATTTCGGCCGTGTCCATCATCAATACCAAGGACGATACGAGCGTCTTTGCGGTGGGGGATACCGCTAAGGCCCGCGCTAAGGAGAAGGGCGGCGCGTTCGTCGACGCGAGCAAGCTCAACTATCAGTGGCAGAGCTCTGACACCAAGAGTGGCACGTATACCGACATTGCGGGTGCCACGGGTGAGACCCTCGAGCTTACCGACGCTTTAGGTGGCAAGTACCTCAAGTGCAAGGTGCCCTCGAAGATCGGCTCTTCGAGCATGGCCAACAACACGGGCGCTCTCGTTGCGGCTACCGGTTCAATTAATGTTACGAGCGTGACTATGAGCCCGACTTCGGGCAAAGTCGAGGTTGGTTCTACGATTACGGCGACCGCCAAGGCGGGTTCCACCGACGTTACCGCCGATTCGCATGTCACGTGGCAGTGGTATAAGGGCACCTCGAACACCGCAAGCAAGTGCGACACGCCTATCAAGGGTGAGACCGGTAACACCCTGACGGTGACCGCCGCCCTTAAGGGCTACTACGTCGTGGCCAAGGCCAACGGCGGCTATGGCGAGCAGAAGCCGTACTATGCGGTGGGTCCCGTTTCCGTCGCGGGCCAAGTGGAGCTCTACGACGTGCAGTTCGAGGGTTCTCCCGCTACCAATGGCGTGCACGTAGGCGATACGCTCAAGACTAAGGTGCGCAAAAAGGACGGTTCGCGCTACAACTATATCGACCGCACCGATAATGTGACCTACCAGTGGCAGTATGCAAATAGCAGCTCGAGCTACGACTCCGCTTACACCGATATCCCCGGTGCTACCAAGGCCACCTATACCGTTGATGCCGCCTATGCCGGCAAGTATCTGCGCGTGAAGGTGACGAGCGAAAACACCGTTTCCAGCACGCAGAAGAAGAGCTCCTACGGCGGCACGCAGTCCGTAGCTCCGCTCGGCCCCGTGACGCTCAAGGGTCAGTACAAGCTGGCGGGCATCGAGCTTGCCGATAAGAACGTTACGCTCAGCGTGGGCTCAAAGATCACGCCGAGCGTGCAGGTTCCGGGCAGCTGGTCGGGCTCGACGAAGGACGTGCCCGACGATGCCGAGTTGACCATGGCGTGGTATGCCAAGGGCGAGGGCGATGCCGATTGGACCGAGCTCACCGACGGCATCGATAAGACCGATGGCAGCCTGACTCTTACGGATGCGCTTGTTGGCAAGAGCATCAAAGTTACGGCGAGCGCTCTCGACAACACGGTTGAATGGGTTTCGTCCGATAGCGTCACCGCGGCGGGGGAGTATAGCCTGCTGCGCGTGATCGCCAGCCCGCAGATCAATAGCGATTCGGTCCATCTCGTCTCGGGTGATAGCGTCAAGGCGACGGCGCAGGCCAAGCGCGCCGACGGTTCGGCCACCAACGGTATCGACGTCACCGACCAGGCGACTGTTGCCTGGTATGCGGCGGACGACGCGAAGGCTCCCGCGGCTGACTGGACGCTGCTGTCCGATATGTCGGGCGCCGAGGCGACGGTTTCGGCTTCTGCCGCGGGCAAGTATCTGAAGGCTGTCGCCACGAGCGGTAGCTCGACGGTCGAGCTCGTCTCCGCCAACAAGGTTATCGCCGCGGGCTCGCTCGAGGCTGCAGTCCAAAAGCTCAACGATGCCAATAAGCAGATCGCTGTTGATTACAGCGCCAAGGGCGGCAACGTCAACGATGTTCTGAAGGCGCAGCTTGCCGATTTGGGCTTCACCGATATCGACGTCAAGGTCTCCGAGGGCGGCGTTGCCTTTAAGGCTGAGGATAACAAGGCCACGGTCGGTATCTCCGACGCCCAGGATAAGACCAACGGCGATGTGACGTTCTTTTACATTGACCCCAACGACTACACAGGTTACAACATCGACGGTCTGCGTAGTGCCGATGTGGTGTTTGAGCTGTCGCGTGACGGCGAGAAGACCGAGTATTACCAGCCCAACAAGACGGTTCAGGTGGCTTGGGACGAGGCTAAACTGCAAGACCTTCTTGACGGAGCCGCCGAATCCCTGCAGATTGGCTACGCGGCGGGCGAGTCCGCCGATGGCGTGACCCAAAATGTCACGCTTCCGTACAAGGCGGGTTCCGCAAAGAAATTCTCTGTTGAATGGACAAGCTCCGATACCGAGCGCCTGTTTGTTTCTGGTTATAGCTGGGAAGATAAGACGGGTAAGGTTTCGCGCGCATCGAGCGATCGAGACGTGGCGCTGACCGCCAAAGTTACGGTTACGAGCGGCGACATCAAGCTTGCCGGCTCGCACGACTTCACCGTGACCGTCAAGGGCGATCCCGAGAAGGTCGCTGCCGACAAGAAGGCGCTGCAGGAGAAGGTCGATGCGGCCTTTACCTACGGCAGCATCAAGTACTCCGGCACCGACGCGCCCGCCAACAAGGATGGCCTGACCGCCGACCTGCAGATGCCGCGCACGAGCACGCTCAAAATCGACGGCAAGTATTACGAGGTCAAGTACTCCGCCAGCACCGATGACATCACGTTCAACGGTTACAAGGGCACGGTCTATCAGCCGCTGCCTGGCACCGAGGCAGCGAAGACCAAGATCACCCTCACGGTGACCGATAAGTCTAACGCCGAGGTCACGGCTAGTAAGACCCTCGATTTTGCGATTGCCCCGCAGGACCAGAACGAGCTCGATGCCGAGCTGTTCCACCTGAGCCTTGCAAAGTCAACATTCTCTCAGGGTATTCTTGACGGGCAGGATGCGTCCAATGTAACGGGGAACTTGCATGCGCCGTTGAAGGTGTACGGTCAGGGATATGCAGTTAACTGGTGCTATTCCTCCGAAGAGGCTGCAGGCCACTACGGCTTCGTGTTCAGTGAGCTCCCCGGCGGCACGGAGAACACCTATCGTTTGCTCAAGTCGAGCAAACCGAGGGTTATCGCGCATGAGAACCTTATCTTCACTCAGCCCGAATACAACACGAAAGTCACAATTAGCGGCCGTCTGAAGAGTGAGCGTTTTGCCCGTTATGCCGAGCGCTATCCCGACAATTCGGACTACGCGGTGCTTGCCGGCTTGGATGTTTCTGCGACGGTAAACGTCAAGGGAACGACGGGGCTCGACAACCCGAACGAGGGCAAGACCATTACGGTGACGGCCAAGGTCACGGGCGTTTCCGCAAGTGATGCTGACGGCAATTATACCGAGCAATCGGTGGCGCCCTTGACCGAGCTCACGCTTCCTGCCGACGAAGACACGACGGCCGAGTCGGTGCTCGAGCAGCTTATGACGGCTGCCGGTTGCACGAACCTCGAAGCAAATGCATGGGGTCTTACGAGTGCGACGATGCCCGATGGCCGCGTGCTGAGCACAACGAGCGCCGCGCCGTACAGCTACTGGTCGTTCTTTGTAAACAATGGGTATGCGAGCGTCGGTGCTCCGAGCTACTACCTCAAGAACGGCGATTGCGTCGAGTTCCGTTATGTTAAGGGTGACGGCATGCAGAAGCCCTCGACGGCTCCTGCTACCAATCCCGGAACGGAGCATCCCGATGTCGATGCGGCATGGAATGGTTTTGCGAACGGTGGCTCGGGATCCTCGACGGACGCCCTTACGCCTACAACAAAGACCGATACGCCTTCTTGGGCACTTAATCTTCTGACCGAAGAGCAGCAGAAGGCAGGTGCAAGCGCCTCTGCGTCTGACCCCATTGTCGCGAACGGAAAGGTATACCTTGTCACGGGCGCTTCGGTATGGGGTGGAAAGACGTGGAATGCTGTCCTGAATGAGATTGATCCCGAGACGGGTTCCGTTCTGCGATCTCTTGAGCTTGGCTCTTCCATGGATACCACCTGCCGTCCTGTTATTGCGCAAGGCATTATTTTGATTCCGCTTTCCGGCGGCTATCTGCAGGCTGTTTCGGCGAAAACGTTTGAGACGCTTTGGTATTCCGATGCATTTACGAAGCAGAACCTGTCTTCGTTGACCGTTGACGGCGACTACGTCTATATCAACACCCTTGATTATTGGTCTGGCAATGGCAATGACGTGCAAAACGGTACGGTCAGGCGCATCAATATTCACACGGGCGCCATCGCCGGTAGCGCCTCCGTCGCTGACGGAGGTTACTACTGGTCTGGCGGCCTGATGGTAAATGGCTACTATGTCGTTGGCGGCGACTATGGCCAGGTGCGCGTATATTCTGCCGATCTGTCAAAGCTTGTTGGTTCGATTAAGCTGTCTGGTGGCAACATCCGTTCGGCGCTTACCGTTCATGACGGTTATATATATGCTGTTACGCGCGACGATGGTACGTTGCACAAGCTGACCATTGGTTCCGATGGTTCCATTACTGAGGCCGCGAAAGTTCAGTTTGCCGCTTATTCGACTTCGACGCCCGTTTTCAGTGGTAAGTATGCTTTTATTGGCGGGACAACCGTGAACAATTGGAAGGCTAAGGCCAAGGCTAAGGCTAAGGCTAAGGGCCTGCTTTCGATCATTGACCTCTCCGATATGAGTGTGAAGCAGATTACGAAGGCCGATGGCGAAGAGCTTGGCTTTGAGTCCAAGGGCACGCCGCTCGTCTCAACACATGATGGCGAGACGTACGTATATTTCACCTTGAACGGCGCCAAGGGCAATTGGCCTAACTATACTACCGGCGGTGGCGTGTACATGTACAAGCTGGGCGATGCCGAGGCAACCGAGGTGTTCGTTCCCGGTTCTGGATATGCCAACTATTGCATGGCTTCGGTTGTCTGCGATCAGTTCGGCAATCTGTATTACACCAACGATTCGGGCCATCTCTTCTGTGTGAAATCTCAGGCACATCGTGTCAAGTTTGATGCTCAGGGCGGCTCGTCGGTCAATGGTCAGACCCCCGCTTCGGGCTCGACTGTCACCAAGCCGACCGATCCGACGCGCGAGGGCTATACCTTCGCTGGTTGGTACACCGATGAAGCTTGTACAAAGGCGTATGACTTTAGCGTTGCGGTGACGGCTGATATGACGCTGTATGCCAAGTGGGTCAAGAATGCCGCTGACAACAACGGCGGTTCTGGCGGCAATGGCGGCTCCGGTTCTGGCAACGGTACGAACGGGCAGCAGTCCGGCGGTGCTGTCTCGCCGGGTCAGAAGCCGGTCTCCACGACCACCACGACCGAGACCAAGGACGATAAGGATTCCAAGAAGGATTCCGATAAGTCCGGCAAGAAGGATGACAAGTCCGATACGGGCTCGTCTGCTACGACCGCTGCTAAGAAGTCCGCTGCTGCTCCGGCACAGGAGTCTGGCTTCAACCCGCTCGCCATTGTTGGCGTGGCGGCCGGCGTGATCGGTCTCGCCGTCATCGGTGTGTTCGTGTTTACCAAGCGTCGGTAGGTGAGGGCTGTGTCCAATAAGCCTCAGGACGCCGAGTCCAAGCAGCCCGACTCGTCGTTCATCCAGCTTGACGATGCAAAGAAAAAGGACGCCGCTTCAGCGGCGTCCGCCCCTCGGCGCAAGGCGCTTTTTGGCGCCCTGACGGCCGTCTGCATCGTCTTGATCGTTGTGTCGCTGGGTTTTGTCCAGCCTTCTTCCAGCGGTGCTTGGTCCATCGATTGGATCGCTCGGGCCGTGGCGGGGAAGAGCGTTGCCGGCTCTGGCTCTACCGCCTCTCGCAAGACGGAGGCAGCGGGCTCCTCGTCTTCTGACGCTGTGGACTCCGAGTCCAAGGACTCGGATGAATCTGATTCCAAGGACAAGTCTGAATCTTCGGACAAGAAGTCTGACAAGGATTCGAAGGAGAAGAAGTCTGAAGGCAAAGGCGGCAAGAAGTCCAGCAACACGTCTGCCGGACAGGGCTCCGAATTCGCCGGTGGATCGAGCTCTTCTTCGGGCAGCGACTCGGCGTCCGGCGGTGGGTCTGCATCCAACAGTGGCGGCGCCTCTGCGGGCAATCAGGACGGCTCGCAGCAGCCTGGCTACGTCACGGTAACGGTCTCGGTCACATCGAGCGCTGTGGGCAATCCTGTGTCTTCTAGTGGCACCTTCACCTTTAACAAGGGCGCTACGGTCTACGATGCCCTGTGCGCCCTAGGGCTTTCCGTGAATGCGCGCGGCACGTCGTACGGCACGTATGTCGCCGCTATCGGCGGCTTGGCCGAGAAGGAGCACGGCGGCACGAGCGGCTGGATGTACTCCGTCAACGGCGCAACGCCCAACACGGCCTGCAGCAACTACGTTCTCTCCAATGGCGACACAGTCGTTTGGTATTACGTAACGGGCTAGATGCCTCGACATAACGCGCCAAACGGGCGGTTCGGACCAACATCCGAGCCGCCCGTATTTCATGCGAATGGGACTGGGTCGCCGGGTCTCTCTGTAAACAAAAAGCCGGTTGGAACGTGAATTCCAACCGGCTGCGAAGCGAGATTATGTTGGGCCGTCTACGACTGCGCGCCCTCGAGGAATAAGCGACGGCTAAAGTAGTTGTACCAGGTGACCAAGAACGTTGCGATTGCCTTCATGGCCTGGTAGCCGATGCTCAAAAACGTGACGCCTACAAACATGTACAGGTCGTTGAGACCCAGGCCAATCACCGACAGGATGGTGAAGATCGTGAACTCGCGCTTGCGGCTCATGCCTTCGCGGTGGTCGAACACGTACTTCATGCTGAGCCAGTAGTTAACCACGACGGATGTGGTAAACGAGATCGTGGTGCTCATCAAAAAGTCAAGGTGGAACAGCTCGACGAGCGCAATCAGCATGCCCCAGTCGATGCCAAAGGAGATAAGGCCCACGACAGCGAACTTGAGGAATTGCTTAGTATGAGGTTGTGCCAGTGCCTTGCGCACGTAATCACATCCAATGCGTTGACGAATCGAGCAGAGGATACTTTAGAGCTTTTGCATGGGAAACGTAAGGTCTTTGCCAAGAACTATACGAACTCGCCAAATTTGCAAGAGACAATCCGCAAACGTGCCAAATTTGCCCGTAAACGAGCAAGGCCCACGAACAACGCAGCGCTCGACGCACGTCGTTCGTGGGCCCCGTAGTGCAACGAGGAGGCCGAGCTATTTGGTCTCCTCGCCCTCCAGGAAGATCTTTCGGGTCACAAAGTTGTAGACCATGACCAGTGCGGTGGCGCAAATCTTGGCGATATTGGCCTCGAGCCCCAGGCCGGCGTTGAGTGCCAGCACGATACCGTCGTTGAGAGCCAGGCCGATCACGGACAGCACGACAAAGATAATGAACTCGCGGCGGCGGCTCATGCCCTCCTTGTGCGCAAATACGTACTTCATGCTCGCGACGTAGTTAAAGATGAGCGAGACGATAAAGCCGCTGGTATTGGCGATCAGGATATTGAGGCCCAGACCGTAGTGGAGCAGGTTCATGATGCCAAAGTCGATGACGGTGGCAATGACGCCGACGACGCCAAACTTCATGATCTGCGCAAGGAGCTTTTGCATGGTACCTGCCTTAGGGCGGCGCCGGGGCGCCGTGGGGATGACGAACTCAGCAAGTTTAGCCAATCCTCACGGGTGGAGCTAGGCGCGCTCCTCGATAGCACCGTTTCTATATGCATCGAGCAGCTGGCGCAGGTCCTGGATCTGACTGCGAATCTTGGCGCCGGTATCGGTGTCGCTCACCATGCGGCGGCGGTCGGCCTCGTCAAAGCGGTTGGTCTCGCTTTCGATATCAACGTTGCAGGTAAGCGCCTCGGCAACGGTGGTAAAGGCCTGATGCGACTTAAGGCGACATCCGCGCGAGCTCGAGATGAGCGTGTAGCCGGCGATACCCGTTTTGGGGTGGTAGGCACGGCAGAAGCCGCCATCGATGACCAGCAGCTTGCCCTCGGCGCGGATGGGCTGCTCGCCCTTGGTGGTCTTGACGGGCGTATGGCCATTGATGATGTGACCGGTCGGCGAACATGCCATGGGGATGACGCCAAACTCGTGCATGATGTCGTCGCAGACCGAGGGCGACTTGGTTAGCGTAAAGTACGGGTCCATCGGCTCGACCCAGGTGCTCTTATCGGCGATATAGGCGCGCTCAAAGGTACGCACCAGGCGTCCGCTGGCGGGTGAGTTAAAGCCGATCCACAGGTACCACATCCAGTCGAGGGCGTCGCGGTCGCCCACGCGCCAGGCGCGCCGGGCGATGCGGTCGCAAAAATCGAGATAATCGCGGCCTGCGTGCCAGGTGCCCAGGCAGTTCATGCTGCTAAAGGTACCATCCTCGTTGAGCGGCACGCAGCCATGGAACAGCAGGTTGCCGTTGGCGACCTTATACATGGAGCCGTGGGTATAGAGGAAATCGATGTGGCGATGTAGGTGGTCGGCGGTGACAAACTCGGACACGAGCTTGTCGATGATGTGTTGCTCCTGGGGCGTGAGCATGTAGGGGTCCGTCGGGTCGACGGTGGGGAAGTCGTTGGTCGTGAGCGGCCACACGCTGCCGTCGGCAAGTGTGGCTGTGCCGGCGTCGTGATCGATCTTGTCGAGCAGCAGGCGGTTGGTCATGTCGAACTCGGGGTGGCGCTGGATAATCTGGCCCTCGAGCTTAAAGAGAAGGACGTTGATGGCTTTAATCAGCGGGCTGATGGGCTCACCGGCGGTATAGGTGGCATCGGCAAAGGCGACAAGCTCGCGCAGCGAGATGCCGTAGTCGTTCTCAAGGATCTCGTAATTGTCGTAGCGCAGGTTGTTGCGCAGCACCGTGGCGATGCAGGCGGGCTCGCCGGCAGCGGCGCCCATCCACAGCAGATCATGGTTGCCCCACTGAATGTCGAGCGAATGATAGGTGAGCAGGCGGTCCATAATCTTGGCAGCGCCGCCGCCACGGTCGAAGATATCGCCCACCAAGTGCAGGTGGTCGACGGCGAGGCGCTTGATGAGTGAGGCGAGCGACTCGATAAAGTCGTCGGCGCTTGCGGTCTCTAGGATGGACTCAACGATGCGCTCGTGATAGCGCACACGATAGTTGTTCTCGTCCGGATGCGTGTGCAGCAGCTCGTCGATGATGTAGGCGTAATCGCGCGGGATGGCCTTGCGCACCTTGGAGCGGGTATAGCGGCTCGAAAGCGAGCGGGCGACCACAATGAGCTGGTCGAGCATGGTCTTGTACCAGGTGGGCGAGTCCTCGCGCCGGCTGCGGACCAGCTCGATCTTCTCGCGCGGGTAGTAGATAAGCGTGCACAGCTCGCCCTTTTCGTCAAAGGTGAGCGTGTTGCCAAAGATCTCGTCGACATGTTCGCGCACGACGCCCGAGCAGTTGTTGAGGATGTGCATAAAGGCTTCGTACTCGCCGTGCACGTCGCTCATAAAATGCTCGGTGCCTTTGGGCAGGTTGAGAATGGCCGAGAGATTGATGATCTCGGTAAACGCGGATTGCTCGGTGGGAAATTGTCTCGACAGCAGACGCAGATACTTAAAGTCTTGCGGATTGCGATCGAATGCGACCATGAAGCACCTTCCGATATGGTTGATAAAACTGATAAAACAGCGTCAAACGTTTACCAGTATGCGCCGGCTTTGTTTCGATTTTGCGCCGGCGGCTGAATTGTCAGTTGAACGGTTTGCTAAATCGATTTAGTTGAGGTTGATGTGTCGGTTAAGTGGAGACGAAGGGCGTGATTTTGCCCATGTTGGCCCATGGCGGGGATGGGGATGTTCACGATAAAGATAATCAATACGAATGGTTCGCATTGGTAAATAGTGGACATTTGTATCGTATTTAGGCTTGCTGTGCGATAATTTGCACAGCAATACTTAAGGAGCCTCATATGAGTGATTTTGTCCTGACCTGTGAATCCGCCGCCGATCGAACCCGTGAGTTCTTTGCGTCGCGCAATATCCCTGTCGTGTGTTTTCATTACGAGATTGACGATGTTGTCTATATGGACGATCTGTATCAGTCGATTACGCCGGACGAGTTTTTTGCCCAGATTGCCGCGGGCGCCATGCCCAAGACGTCTCAGGTGAGCGTGGGTGAGTACGAGGAGTTTTGGGAGCCGTTTGTTGCCGAGGGTAAAGACGTGCTGCATCTGACGTTGTCGTCGGGTATTTCGGGCACGTATGGATCGGCCTGCGTTGCGGCACAGATGCTCGCGGATCGCTATCCTCAGGGCGGCAAGGTGCGCGTCATCGATTCGTTGGCGGCGTCTTCGGGCTTTGGCCTGCTGGCGGAATGTGCCGCCGACGTTCGCGATGGCGGCGCTTCGCTCGACGAGACGGCCGCTTGGATTGAGGAGCATAAACTCAACCTTCACCACTGGTTCTTCTCGACCGATCTGTCGAGCTACCTACGAGGCGGTCGCATTTCGGCCGCAAGCGCGATCATCGGCACGGCGCTTAAGATTTGCCCACTTATGACGGTCGATTGCGAAGGTGGGCTGTCGCCACGTGAGAAGATTCGCACTAAGAAGCGCGCGATTTCCGAGATGGCTAAGACCATGATGGCACACGTGCAGGACGGTGCGGAATATTCGGGTAAGTGCATCATGTCGCACTCGGCGTGCCGCGAGGATGCGGAGGCAGTTGCGGCGCTGATTGAGGAACAGGTTCCGCAGCTTAAAGACAAGATCGAGATCAATAACATCGGTACTCTGATCGGTTCGCACACCGGACCTGGTACGGTGGCGCTCTTCTTTATGGGCGACAAGCGCGTGGATTAGCGTTCGTGCGCTGACTGTCAGTTTTAACAGCTGCGCTTGTCACTCCTGACATTCGAAAACAGAAAAGGCCCGTCCCGTTGTTTGCGGGGCGGGCCTTGCTGTTGCGGTTAGCGTTTCTTTCCGCGGAAGAAGAAGCCGTGCAGCGAGGGCTTGAGTCCGCGGTTGGCGCGACGTTCCTCGATATGATCGTGGATCGAAGCGACGCGCTCGATGACCTCGTCGGGAATCGGCACGTCGGGATTCATATTCTCGACCTGGCTGACCTCGGCGGCGGCGACCTGGTCGATAATGGGCACATCGTCGCGCGAGATGACAGGCGTGGCGTCTTCCTTCATCTTGCGGTAGCGCTGCATCATGTCGGTCTGCAGCTGCTGGGCCGAAGGCGGCGTCCAAATGATGGCGTTGGCGCCGGCGGCGATGGTCTCACGGATGCTCTCGGGCGTCTTGCCGCCCGGTGCGATGAGCGGCAGGTTGGGATAGTGCTCGCGCAGCTCGCGCAGGACCTGGGGCGTGTTCTTGCCGGCCGCGATGTTGAGGATCTTGGCTCCGGCGCGCACTTTGGCGTGAGCATCGTCGTCGCAACGTACGACCGTGGCGATGACGGGGATGTCGGCGATGTTGGTGATGTGCTCGATCATTTCGGCAGTGGCAGGGGAGTTGACCACACAGCCCGCCGCGCCCTGCATCTCGGAGACGGCTGCCATCTGTACGGAGCGCTTACCGGTCGTAGTTCCGCCGCCCACGCCTACAAAGACCGGGCACTCGGCAACGGTCAACAACGCCTGCGTAATGGCCGGCTGTGGCGTGAAGGGGTAAACGGCAAAGACGGCATCGGCGTTGGAGTTGCGGATGACCGCGACGTCGGTGGTGTAGATAAGCGACTTGATGCGACGACCGAAGAGCGTAAAGCCGCTGGCCTCCTCGATCTCATCGGGCATGCGGAGAGCCGCCTTGCGCAGACGCCCGTCGATGGGCAGCGGCTCCATGGGCAAAAGGCCGTTGGGAGTTACGGCCACCTGGGGCTCGGTAAATTCGTCTGCAAGTTCTACCTCGGAGAAGTCGACCGAGGCGACAATGTCCTCGTGAACCTCGGCGGGAACATCGATGGGGGCTTGGTCGTTTGCCGTGACTGACGTGTCGAAGGAGCTGGTGCCGACAAAGGCGTCGACGCGCTCGTTTAGGTCGTTGAGGGTATCCATGGAGGCTCGATTCTATGTGATGACGGCCGGCAGGGTGCCGGCAGCATTGTACTTGCTAAATCGTTTGACGAGTTGATTTTTCCCCGCCGTGCCATCCGTTAGACCGAAGGGCCGGCGAACGTGAAGGAGCTGTGGTGGCGGGTATTGAGGTGCTATCTTGAAAGTCCCGTTTAAAAGAGAGGTGACGCGGAATGGAATTTACAGCAATGTTGGGCTCGATTGGCCTATGCGTGGGCGCAATCGTTGCCGCCGCGGTCATCTATTTTGTGGTTACGGCCATTAAGGGCAAAAGAGCCGAGCGCAAGGAACGCGAGGCGCTTAAGCAGCACCGTGACCAGCAGGACAAGCGCGCACGGGAATAGCTTGTTGAGTTTTGAATCCGTGCGCTAGCCGCGTTTTCGGACCAGGGCGATGTAGAAGCCCTCAAAGTCGCGGCTGGGCGGGATGGTGAGCGTGCCGGGCATGCCGTTGGTGATGGCCGATACCTGACCCGCGGCGATTGCCTCGGTGAGAGCGTTGGACTCGATGCGCGGCTCCTCGCCGGCATCCTGGGCGCGGCGTGCTTCGCTTTTGCTCGGCGTGCCGTCGAGGGGGATGAGCTCGCAGTCCATGTGCTTGCCGAGGGCCTCTTGCAGGGCGTCCTCGTTTTCCTGCGGCAAGATCGAACAAGTCGAATAGACGAGCGTTCCGCCCGGTTTGAGGGCTCCCATGGCGCGGTCCAGAAGTGCTCGCTGCGAGCGGGCGCACTTGCCGAGCAACTGCTCGGTGAGGCCGCGCAGACTCTTCTCGTTGCCGCTGATGACGGTGCCCGTACCGGTGCAGGGGGCGTCGAGCAGGATGCGGTCAAAGCGGAAGAATTCGTCGAGCTCGCGTGCGTCGATGCGCATGACGGGCACGTTTTTGGCGCCTTGGCGATGGAGGTTGGCTTCGAGCTTCTCGGCTCGGGGAATGCTCATCTCGCAGGCCGTGAGGTGTGCCTGGCCCTGGGTGAGGGCAGCGATCTGCGTCGTCTTGCCACCGGGGGCCGCGCACATGTCCAGGATGTCCTCGCCTGCCTGGGCGCTCAACACCAAAGGCGGCATCATGGACGACAGGCTCTGCAGATAGATTTTGCCGTCGCGGTAGATGTCGAGGTCCCACAGGTCGGAAACCTGGGCCTCGGGCAGGATGAAGGCGTCCGGATACCAGGTAACGGTTTGGTGCGCGATGCCGGCCTCGTCGAGTGCGGCGGCGATGCCCTCGGCGGTTGCCCTGAGCGTGTTGGCGCGCAGCGTGACTGGGCGTGTGGCCGCGGCGCCAAAGCCTTCAATCATGAGCTCGGCATCGGTGGGGGCATAGGCGCCGGCGACCGTGTCGATCATAAAGCGCGGCAGGTCGGCGGCGGAGTGTTGGGCGGCAAGCTGGTCGGAAAGCTCGGTAGCGGCAAACTGCCTAAGCTTGAGCTCGGCCTTGACCTGCTTTTTCTGCTTACGACGACGCGGCTTGGACATCCGTCTTTCCTTCCCGTCCCAAATAGACTACTTTCCGGGCACGCCGCTGCTGGCGTGCTTTAGTACTGGCTCTCGTGCTTGCTGAAGAAGTCGAAGCGCGGGGGCAGCGGCTTCACGTGGTGCTCGCCGGGCTTCTCGCCCAGGCTCTCCATAAGCTCGTCCGTGGAGGCGAAGATGTTATCCCAGCTAAAGAAGGCGACCGGGTCGATGTCGAAATACTCGCAGATGAGCTCGCAGCCGGCCGGGACGATGCCGTGCATGAGCACGGTCGCCACACGCAGCTCGGTAAAGGCGTCGACGAGGGCCTGCTTCATGGCGGCGTTGGCTGGTTCGCCCTCGAGCTTGTTGGCGGCCTTGGAGGCGTCGCTCCAGCGCTTGTTGGCGGCACGCAGGTAGTCGTCGCACACGGCAAGCGCGCGGTGCGTCTCGAACTTGTACATGGCCTGCTCAAAGGCGAGAGCGGCCTGCTCGGCAGCCTCGACCACGGCGGCGGAGGCGGCACCGGCGGGGATGCAGCCGTTGCGATAGGGGCTCTCGTCGCCCTCCTTGATGGCGACGCCGTAGAAGCAGCTGCGGGCCAGGCGGTTGAAGACGCCGGTCAGCAGCGCGCTCTCCTTAAGGGCCGGATCGATGACGCGCTTGTCGTCGCAGGCACGCACCTCGTTGCCGTCCTTGTCCTTGCCGGTCACGCGCGTGTCGTATGCCTTGGGACTAAAGCTCACCGGCTTCTCGGACAGGCCGAGCGACAGCCAATGCGCACGCATCTGCTCGCAGGTGTAGTGGTTGAGCAGGTCGTCTGCCGGCGGGGGAGGCGTCTGCGAGGACGAGCTCGCCTTTTTGCCCATGTAGAGCAGGTGATAGCAGGCGCTGACGGTGCTCTGCGTAAGGTCCCAACCCAGGGCCTCCCACATGGCGGTTTGCGCGATGCAGTAGAAGTAGATGTTGTCCTGACCGATGAACTGATAGATCTGCGCGTCGTCAGAGCACCACCAGTCGCGCCAGTCGAGCGAGCTGTGCTGGTAGGTGGGCGCGGGGACCTGCGTGGAATCGGCGGCGGGCTCGCCCATGAGGGCGGCATCCTGGGCGGCGACGCCCTCGGTCACGCCGGCGGCCTTGGCATCGCGTGCGAGCACGGTGCGGGTGTAGCTGATGGGCGCCCACAGGCTCTCGGGCCAGCACCAGCAGGTGACGTCGGTCACGCCGTCGACCTCGGGCACCGGAACGCCCCAGTCGATGTTGCCGGTGATGCGGAAGGGCACGAGCGCCTTGCCGCTGCGGAAGCGCACGCCGCCGTTGGCGAGCACCGCGTGGGCGTCGTCGCGCTCTTTCCAGCTGGGGAAGGTGACGGTAAAGCTGCTCTTGTTGCCCTCGGGCTCCAGCACGGTGTGTTCGGGGAGCTGGTCCTCGACGGCATCGAAGGCCTCGCGGAACTTATTCTGGATGTAGAGCTGAGCCGGCAGCAGCCACTCCTCCATGGTCTTGGAGACCACGGAGCGAACCTGCGGGTTCTGGGCGAGCTTGGCGGTGTAGGTCTTCATAAAGTCGAGGTAGGCCGGCAGGTCGAAGTAGAGGTTGTCGACCGGGCGCAGCTCGGGCACCTCGCCGGTGAGCTGGCTCTTGGGTGCGATAAGCTCCTCGGGCTCAAACTGGTGACCCAAGTCGCACTCGTCGGCGTACGCCTTCTCGGACTTGCAGCCCTGGATGGGGCAGCGGCCAATCACCTGGCGGCCGTTGAGGAATGTGCCGGCCTTGGCGTCGTAGAACTGCAGCGTGGAGCGCTTGGAGATGGTGCCCTGCTCGTGCAGGCGCTCGATAATCTCGGCGGTAACCTCGTTGTGAATCTGCGCAGCCGGCTCAAGGCCCGAGCCGCCGTAGATATCGCAGCTGATGTTGTAGTTGTTGAGGGTCGCGGCCTGGCGGGAGTGGTTGGACTCGACGTACTCGCTAATGGACTTGTCGTAGCCCTCGTTCTCCTTGAGCTTGCGGTAGCTCTCCATGATGGGCGAGCCGTAGCAGTCGGTGCCCGAGGTGAAGATGACGTTCTCGCGGCCCAGACGGTCGCGCAGGAAGCGGGCGAAGAAGTCGGCCGGGACAAAGACGCCGCCGACGTGGCCAAAGTGCAGGCCCTTGTTGCCATAGGGCTCGCCGGCGGTAACGATGGCGCGGCGCGGCCAGCTGGGACGGTCGTTCATGGAGTATTTGGATGCCATGGGACTCCTTCGCATAAGGTGAGAGCGCGGCCGGGCGCGGGGCTCGGCGGCGCAGTGGTCAATTCGTGCATATCGTTCGACATTATCGCACATGCGGACGGGTACGTGGCAGGGGCGCTATCCTAAGATGCTATGAATGAGATTTCCAACATACATGCGTTTGAGGACGAGGATTTTCTGCACGCTTGCTTCGTGTGGGGGATGGTCGTGCTTGGCGCATTTGCTGTGTGCCTGGTGCCGGTGTTTATGCTGCTGGGCGGGCCCGCGGACCTGGATGTGGCCGACGCGGGCGGCTGGATGGCGGTCTTGGGCTGGATAGTCGGCTTGGCGGTCGTCTCTGCGGCGTCGTTTGCCGTGCACGAGCTGGTGCACGCGGTGTTCTTTAAGTTGTTTGCGCCCGCCGGTGCGCATGTGACCTTTGGGGCAAATCTCGAAACTTGCATGATTTATGCCTGCGCCGAGGGCGTTGTGTATTCGCGCCGGCGGTACATGGTCATTTGCCTGGCGCCGACGGTTGTTTTGACGGCGGCGTTTGCCTTGGGGTTTGCATGCTCGGGTTATCCGCTGCTGTGCTACTTGGCAGCTGGTCTGCACTTGTCGGGCTGTGTGGGCGACTGGTATTACGTGCGGACCATCCTGCGCGACCGCCGCATTGTCGCCTGTGAGGACACATCCTTTGGCGTGCGCTTTTTCGCAAGGTAGTCTTTTTGGATGATTTTTCTGGGACGGGGATTAAAAAATCATTGCAGGGGAGGAGATGCTGATGAAGCCGTTGTTGTTGCACGCCTGCTGTGCGCCGTGCTCGCTTGAGCCGGTCCGTCTGCTGCGCGAGGAAGGGTTTGAGCCCACGATTTGCTGGACCAACCCCAATATTCAACCGCGCGATGAATGGCAGCGGCGCTTGGACGAGCTGCGCCGGTGGTGTGCCGATGGCGACATCGAGCTTATCGAGGCAGGCGAGGACCGCGAGCGCTGGGAGGCCGGTGTGGCCCCGTTGGGCGCCGATCGACCCCGTCGCTGTCGTGCGTGCTATGCCTTGCGCTTGGCCGAAGCGTGCCGCGTGGCCCAGGATCGCGGGTTCGAATATGTGGGTACGACGCTCGCCGTCTCGCCGTATCAGCTGTTCGAGACCTGTAATGACGTGCTTGAGCGCTTGGCAGCGGCACATGGGCTCACCCCGGTCATTCGCGATTTTCGCCCGTATTACCCCGAGGCCACGCGTCGTTCGCGCGAGCTTGGCATGTATCGGCAGAACTACTGTGGTTGCCGCTTCTCGGCCGTCGAGGCGGCCATGGACCGCGCCCGCATCCGCGACGAGCGCAAAGCTGCCAAAAAGTAGTTCATTTGGGACGTTAGCCTGCTAGGATGTAGAGCGGACTTTAGCTATATAAGGAGAATCCGACGTGTCTATGCGTACCGATGATTTTGACTATAACCTTCCTGAGGAACTGATTGCCCAGGCTCCTGCCGAGCCGCGTGACTCCTGCCGCCTGCTGGTGGTGGATCGCAAAGGCTCCCAGGCAGGAACGCCGCTGGAGCATGGCGGCACCGTCGAGCACCGCATCTTCCGCGACATCATCGACTATATCGAGCCGGGCGATGTGCTCGTCATCAACAAGACGCGCGTGATGCCGGCCCGCCTGATCGGTCGCAAAGCCGGCTCGGGTGGCGTGGTCGAGACGCTGCTGCTCAAGCGTCGCGAGGATGTTGACCCGCTGGGTCACGTTTGGGAGTGTCTGGTCAAGCCGGGCAAGCGTCTGAAGCCCGGTGCTCAGATTGAGTATCGAGCCGGTGGCGCCCATGCGCCCGAGGGGGCTCCCGTGGTGCTGACGGCCGAGGTCATCGACTTTGTCACCGATAGCCGTGGTGGCCGTCTGGTGCGCTTTGAGCCGGCCGGTTGCAATGCCGCCGGCGACCCGCGCACGCTCGACGAGGCCATCCATGCTGCCGGCCACGTGCCGCTGCCGCCCTACATTACCGATTACGAGGGCGACCCCGAGAAGTACCAGACCGTCTACGCCATGAAGGAGGAGCATTCGGCCGCTGCTCCCACGGCGGGTCTGCACTTCACGCCCGAGCTCATGGCGGCTATCGAGGCCAAGGGCGCGAAGTTTGCCGCCGTCGAGCTCGAGGTGGGTATTGATACCTTCCGTCTGGTGGAGGAGGACGACCCCACGCAGCACGTCATGCACACCGAGCGTTACCACGTGTCGCAGGAGGTTGTCGACGCCGTGCATAGGGCGAAGGCCGAGGGACATCGCGTGATCGCCGTCGGTACCACGGCGGTGCGCTCGCTCGAGAGCGCGTTTGACGCGGACGCGCCGGTGTCCGATCCGGCTGTGACGGCGCGCTATTTTGAGGGTCGTGAGGACGGCGCCGACACGCTCGGCCGCGGTGACATCGTGGTGCGCGAGAACGCGACGACGCAGCTCTACCTCATGCCCGGCTCGACCTATCACGTGGTCGACGCGCTGATCACGAATTTTCACGTGCCGCGCTCTACGCTCATGATGCTCGTGAGCGCGCTTGCCTCCCGCGACCAGATCATGGATGCCTACGCCGCCGCCATCGAGGAGCGCTACCGCTTCTTCAGCTTTGGCGACGCCATGCTCATTCAGTAGGTTACGGCGTTTTCCAAACGCCGTAACCGGCCGACGCTGCAAACCCGCCAGAGCGGCAATCTGACGTTCAATCATCGGGCATGACCAGAAGGTCAATGCCCTCCTCTTTCACGTCATCTTGCTCGCTCTGGCGGGTTTTCGCTGACTTTGCCAGAACATCGGTGTTGCCGTGGTTCAACCTGCCAAAAAGGGACAGGTTTATTTTGGCAGGTTTTATCTGGGCAAACGTTGTTGGCGCAATGGGGACTGGTTTATATGCACCAAGTTGGTGCAAAGTAGCCTGACCCCTTTGCACCAAAAAGTTGCGGTGAGATAGTGCTTGAATTGGCCTTTTTGAGGGCTAAACAGGAACTATCTCACCGCAACTGCGTTGGGGCGTTTTTGGCAACTGGTTTACTTGCTCATGAACAGCCAGATTGCGATGATCACCAGGATTGCGGCGATGATGCAGACGATGGCTCCGGTGAATTTGACGCGTGAGTCGCGGGTTCGCTTGCGCACGTCGTCTTCGGCGGCCTCGAGTTGGGCAACTTCGCGCTCGGTCTCGGTATGCTCGGCCTTGTCGCGTGCCAAGGACCCGGCGAGCGATTCGGTGATTTCGGGATGGTCATGCACCTCGGTCGCCTGCTCGATAATCGACTGCGCATGCGCGGCATCTGCCCGGGCGTTTGCGATGGCCTGCTCTTGCTCGCGGCGTGCCTTGTCCTGCGCGGTGATCTTTTCGCGCAGCTCGCGCTGACGCGTCGCGGCGGCAGTTTTTGCGGACTGCAGCTCGTCGCGCGCGGCATCTGCCTCGGCCGTTACGGCCTGGTGCGCGCGTTTAGCGTCGGCGATGGGAGCCTGTGCCTGTTCGACGGCCTGCTCGGCGGCGGCAAGTGAATGCTCAAGATCGGCGGTCACGCGCGGAATGTCTTCCTCGGCCTTGCGGAGGGCGTCGGCAGCGTCGGAGATTTGCATAGACAGCTCGCTGGTGCGCACGGTGTAATTGGCGGGATTTGCCGAAGGGTTGCGCTGCAGCTCGGCATACTCGCGACGCAAGGTCTCGAGCTGTGCGCGCGTAGCATCGGCAGTTTGTCGTGCGGCGGCGACACCGGTATCGCGCTCAGCCTTCACTTTGTCGCGGATGCGCTTGGAATCTTCGAGTCGACGAACCAGGCGGTTGCCGGTCTCGCGTGAACTCGCCTCGCGGGCTTCCGCGGCGTCGAGTGCAGCCTTCAGGCGGAGTTCGGTCGCATCGTCCTCTGCTTTCATTTGCTCGAGCTGGCCCTTGAGCTCCGTCGCTTTGGCGGCATGGGCATCACGGTTAATTTCAGCTGCCGCAGCGGTCTTTTGTGCCGTGGCGATTGCCTGGCGCTGGTCGGCGATGATCTGATCGTAGCGGCCTGCGATGTCCTGGCGCGTCTCGAGCTCCTCTGCCTGGTCGGCGATGCGCTGCTCAAGCTCGGACAGGTGGGCGCGGGCATCGGCGAGTGCCTTCTTTGCGGCGTTCATCTCGCGCATGGCCGACGCGCCCTGGGCGATAAAAGTGCCCACGGCGTTAGCGGTGTTTGAGACGGCGCTCCCCAGGTCGCGGCTCGTGGCGGGGGCATGCGAGGTGGTCGGGTGCGCGGCCTCGGCGGCATTCGTATCGGCAGTCTGCGGCGCGGCGATATTGCCGGTGCCGCCTTCGATCACGGAAAAGCCCGCTGCATGCGGGTCGACGGCGTCCGCGCCAATCGTGGGATGCTCGAGCTGCAGAAACGAGGGCATAGTGCTGCCCTGATCGGCAACGGGGGTCTCGCCGGGTACAAAGGTCGAGGCGGCCTCGGCAGCCTCTTCCTCTTCGGCGTCAACGTCGGCATCGGCGACAGCGTCCTTCATCGCTTTGACGGCATCCATCATGGAGTCCATGACGGCGTCGAGCTCTTCTTCCGAAGACACCTCGATGGGGCCCGCTGCTTGCGGAGCGTTCTCAGCCTTGGGCTCAGTATCGCTCGGGTCCGGCTGCTCTAGCTGCTCTTCTTTGTCTTGCTCTGCGGCGACATTTGCGTCTGCGGCCTCGTCTGCGGCGGCAGGAGCCTCCTCGACAGCGGCATCAATGCCGCCATCGCTTCTGGTGGAAGTATCGCAGTCGTCAATGGTGTCTGCGGAATTATCAATATGCTGTTGAGTCTGGGGGTCCAGCTCGTCTGTCATAGGCATGTGCTCCTCATCGTTGTTCGTCACCCTATGATAAAGTCTCGCGCCGACATCCCGCGCCCCGCAGCAAAGTTTCAAAACGTGTTCGATGACTCGTTGCGTTAACAAAAACTCGGTCGCTCTATCCAATTTTTACTTGACATTCCCTTCGCCGAAAGACGTTGTACCGTTCGCCTGCCATGGGCTTTATTTTTCACTTGAACCCGCTAAAGTTGCATGTCAGCTTTTGGCGCGTGAAGTTGGATGCGCGCAGTCGACGGGCGGGCCCGTCGCGATTTGAAAGGACTTTGTATGGGACTTTTCACTGGTAAGACCGTGATCGTCACCGGCGGCGGCAAGGCCACGCTCAAGGACGGCTCCGCTGGCTCCATCGGTTACGGCATCGATATCGCTTTTGCCAAGGAGGGCGCGAACCTCGTCATCACTGGCCGCAACGTCGCCAAGCTCGAGGCCGCCAAGGAGTCTCTCGAGGCTGAGTACGGCGTCAAGGTTCTTCCTGTTCAGGCCGATGTCTCCGCCGGCCAGGACAACGAGGCCGTCGTGCAGAACGTTATCGACAAGGCGATTGAGGAGTTCGGTCGTATCGACGCCGTCGTCAACAACGCTCAGGCCAGCGCCTCGGGTGTGACCATCGCCGACCACACCATGGATCAGTTTAACCTGGCCATTTATTCCGGTCTGTATGCCACCTATCTGTACATGCAGAAGGCCTATCCGCACCTGAAGGAGACCAAGGGCTCCGTGGTCAACTTTGCTTCGGGCGCCGGCCTGTTTGGCAACTACGGCCAGTGCAGCTATGCTGCCGCCAAGGAGGGCATCCGCGGCCTGACTCGCGTCGCCGCCAACGAGTGGGGCAAGGACGGCATCAACGTCAATATCGTTTGCCCGCTTGCTTGGACCGCTGCGCTCGAGAACTTCCAGGATGCCTATCCCGAGGCGTTCAAGGCCAACGTCCACATGCCGCCGGCGGGCCACTACGGCGACGTCGAGAAGGAGATCGGCCGCGTGGTCGTTCAGCTCTGCGGCCCCGACTTTAAGTATATGAACGGCGAGACCGTCACCCTCGAGGGCGGCATGGGCCAGCGGCCCTAACAGTTACGCGGTTCTACGAACCGCGTAACCAGTTGACGCTGCAAACCCGCCAGGGCGGCAATCTGCCTTTCAACTTCGGCGGCATGATCAAAAGATCAATGCCGCCTTGTTTCAAGGCACCTTGCTCGCTCTGGCGGGTTTTCGCTGTCGGTGCCATAGCATCGGCGTTTGTGTTGTTGACAGAAGGCCTCTCATGGGTAGTCGTTGGGGATGTTCTTAAATGACTAGTCGAAAGGGACACTCTTGTCGGCACTTGGGGACAGTCCCTGAGTGCCGGCAGATTGGGACACTCCTTTGCAAGATGGCTGCGAAGACTGTCCCCAACGACTAGTCGTTTAATGCGCCAGTTTCTGTCGAGTCGGTGCGGTTTGCTGGTTGCTCGTATAATGGTCTGCGTATGAACCGCAACCAAGGAGTTCCAGTTTATGGACCAGAGCCTCTTTAAATTCGACCTGATCGCCGAGGACCCGACGACGCACGCGCGTGCCGGCGTGTTGCACACCCCGCACGGCGACATCGAGACGCCGATCTTTATGCCCGTGGGCACCAAGGCAAACGTCAAGGGCATCCCCACCGAGACCGTTAAGCAGCTCGGTGCGCAGATTGTGCTCGCCAACACCTACCACCTGTCCATGCGTCCCGGCGAGGACACCATCGCCGAGCTGGGCGGACTGCATAAGTTCATGAACTGGCATGGCCCCATCCTCACCGACTCGGGCGGATTCCAGGTGTTTAGCCATAACGACGCCGTCAAGCTCACTGACGAGGGCGTGCGCTTTATCGTCAATGACTACGACGGCCGCCACGTGTTCTGGACGCCCGAGGACAACATGGCAATCGCCATGAAGCTCGGCTCCGACATCTGCATGCAGCTCGATCAGTGCCCCGGCTATCCCGCCACGCGCGCCTACGTCGAGCGCGCCGTGGAGCTGTCGAGCATGTGGGCCGAGCGCTGCTACAAGGCTCACACCCGCGATGACCAGGCACTCTTTGGCATCGTCCAGGGTGGCATGCATCTGGATCTGCGCCTGCGATCGCTGCGCCACCTGGAGGAGTGCGGCGACTTCCCCGGTTACGGCATCGGCGGCTACTCGGTGGGCGAGGACCACGAGACCATGTTCGAGACGCTGGCGCCGCTGGTTTCCGAGTACATGCCTAAGCACAAGCCGCGCTACCTCATGGGCGTCGGCAACCCTACCACGCTCGTGCGCGGCGTTGGCGTGGGCATCGACATGTTCGACTGCGTGCTGCCGACGCGCACCGGCCGCATGGGCACGGCATTCTCCAGCGAGGGTCGCCTCAACTTCCGCAACGCCCGCTTTGCGCACGACGACGGCCCCATCGACCCCACCTGCACCTGCCCGGTGTGCACGGGCGGCTACAGCCGCGCGCTCATCCGCCACATGGTCACGCAGAAGGAGATGCTCGGCGGCATTCTGCTTTCGATGCACAACATCTACTACCTGCTCAACCTTATGCAGCGCGCCCGCCAGGCCATTATCGAGGGCCGCTACGGCGCGTTTGTGAGCGACTGGATGAACAGCCCTGCGGCGGTGGACTACTAAGAGCGGCGCGGGCGCTTGCAAAGCGCGGGCAACGGCAAGGGACGAGCGCCGGCCGGTCATCACGTTCGCTAACACCGTCTGCGCGACCGATGACCGATAGCTTGCAAGCACTTGATGCATCGTGGGTACCATACCGAATAGTTGATGTTCGGGCGGGTGTTTGGCGCATGGCGTCGACCCCGCCCGTTTTTCTTTTTCTCGATAGGAGTACCCATGATTAAGAATGAAAACGTCGAGGGCGAGCCTGCCTACGACGAGACGTACCGCCGCGGCCCCGTGGTCATGCGCGGCCCCATGATTCCTAAGGACAACACCTATGCCAACTTGCTGGCGCCCGAGGAGTCGACCGACTGGCTGCATGCCGATCCGTGGCGCGTGCTGCGCATTCAGGCAGAGTTTGTCGATGGTTTTGGCGCGCTTGCCGAGCTTGGTCCTGCAGTGACCATCTTCGGCAGCGCCCGCACGCCCAAGACCGATCCGCTCTACAAGGCGGCGCGCACGGTCGGTCGCAAGATCGCCCAGCGCGGCGTGGCGGTTATCACCGGCGGCGGTCCCGGCGTCATGGAGGCGGCCAACAGGGGAGCGGCGAGTGTCAACGGCAAGTCGGTCGGCTTGGGTATCGAGCTTCCGCACGAGCACGGGCTCAACAAATACGTGAACCTTGGCATGGACTTCCGTTACTTCTTTGTGCGCAAGACTATGTTCGTCAAATACAGCTCGGGCGCTATTGTGTTTCCCGGCGGGTTTGGCACGCTCGACGAGATGTTCGAGGTGCTCACGCTGGTGCAGACGCACAAGGTAAAGCGCATGCCGCTCGTGCTGGTGGGTACCGAGTACTGGCAGGGCCTATTCGACTGGCTCAACGGCCCGGTGATGGATGCCGGTATGATCAGCCCGCTCGATCCCGAGCTCGTACACATCACCGACGACCTCAACGAAGCCGTCGACATTGCCCTAAGTGGGCTGATGTAGGGCGAGCGTGCCTGTTGTTGTAGTAATGAGAACGGCAGATTGATGCTATTTAACATCAGTCTGCCATCTATACTGGGTATACTGATGCAAAAGACGAGGGCGAGGAGGTCGCGTATGTCTACTGCAACGGTTAAGCCTACGACGGTTCGCATCGAAGAAGGGCTCAAGGAACAGGCGACTGAGTTCTTGGATACGGTTGGCCTGAGTCTCAATTCGTATCTCAACCTTGCTGTTCGACAGCTGGTAAATCAACGAAAGATTCCTTTTGAGATCGTAGGAAGGGCGGAGGTGCCCAACGAAGCGACGAGACGCGCCATGGTGATTGCCGAGGCTCATGAGTTGGGGATTCTGCCAGACGACAGCCCGTCATTCAATAACGCTGATGAGCTCATATCATTCCTCGATGAGGACTAGCGATGTTCGAGATTAAAGTCGAGGCTCAGTTTAAGGCGGATTACAAACGGACGATGCGCATCCATCCGCAACTAAAAACCGAGTTTAAGGCGGCAGTCGCAGAGCTTGCAGCTCATGGCTCGCTTCCCGTGGAATATGGTGCCCACGAGCTTTCAAACCCGGGCGGCAATTACAACGGCCACATCGATTTCCATCTATCCGATGGCTTGGTCGATGTGGTCGTTCTTTACTTGCCGCATAAGACTAATCCTGTGATCCGGCTGGTCAGAATGGGCTCGCATGAGGAATTATTCCAGGGCCCGCAGGGCTGATTGCCGATTTCTAAGTTGCGGTGAAATAGGGACTGATTGGCGGCTGATAAGCCAAAAACAGCCCCTATTCCACCGCAGTGGTAAAGGTGCCCCTAGTGGATGGGTTGGTAGCGGGGGCAGTAGCTGATGGCGATGGCGTCGACGCCTACGTGGGTGGCGATGGTGCAGCCGATGGGGCCGGTGCCGGCGTCTACGTAGTTCTGGCCTGCGAGCGCCTGGTTGACGAGCTCGTGCTCCTCGGCGGCGCCGGTCGTGAGCACGCGCACGCTGGAGCCCGGATGCTCGGCCAAAAATGCGAGGCAGTCGGCCATGGTGTTGGCGACGATGCGCTTGGCGCCGCGACCCTTTTTGATGGCCTTGATCTCGCCCGATTTCCACTCCGGTGAAACGGCCAGGCGAATGTTGAGCATCTGCGTCAGCTGGCCGGCGAGCTTGGGCGCGCGGCCGTTCTTAACGAGGTTCTCGAGCGTGCGGGGAATCAGCAGCAGGCGGGCGTCGGGCAGCGTCGCGCGGATCTGCGCCTCGGTCTCGTCCAGGCTGCGGCCGTCCTCGCGCATGGCGAGCGCGTACTCCACCAGCAGGCCCTCGGCGCCCGAGCCGGTGCGCGAGTCGATGCAACGCACGTCGAGCTCGTGGGTATCGGCCACCTGGCACGCGTTGGCGTAGCAGGCAGACCACTCGCTGCACAGCGAGATAAAGATGGCGTTGTCGTGGCCGTCGGCACGCACGCGATCGAAGAGCTCCTTGAACTCACCGGCGCTCGGCTGCGAGGTGTGCGGCAGTTGCTCGGAGCCTGCCATGCGGGCGACGTATTCCTGGGCGGTGATCTGCACCTGGTCGAGCAGGTCCTCGCCCTCGATAATCACATGTAGCGGAATCACGTAAATGCCGAGCTCTTGGGCGCGGGCGGGGGAGATGTCCGACGTGGAGTCGGTTATGATGGCAAAAGACATAATTGCACCTTTCGTTGGGGCGCTTGCGCGCCGCCTTCTGAGAGCAAAGTGCGACAAGTATAGTGGAGTCGTTCCACATTGCCAGCTTTAATTGTTGAATAGTCAACAGTTTGAAGTGTCGGTGTGGAAATCATCAACTGGGGAAGAGGGATGCCGATGGAGGCGCTGGAGATATGCAGGCGGCCGGTCGTGCTGTTTGATTTCGATGGCACGGTGGCCGATACGGGTCGGGCGGTGATGACCTCGACGCGCAAGACGCTGGCTGTGCGCGGGTTTTTAGAAGCGCAGATGGGCGACCTGCGCCGCATGATCGGGCCTCCCCTGTGGAAGAGCTTCCACGACTTCTACGGCTTTACGCGCGAGGAATCGCTCGTGGTGGCCGACGAGTACCGCGCCTTTTTTGATGAGCTGGGACCGGGGGAGTACCCCGTGTTCGATGGGATCCCCGAGCTGTTGGATGGGTTGGCCGCGCAGGGGCATCGCATGGCGGTCGCGACGTCTCGCATGGAGGCAAAGTGCATCGATATGGTGCATGAGCTGGGGCTTTGCCAGTTCGAAGCCGTGGTTGGCATGAATCCGACGCAGGGGCGCGAGACCAAAGCGGATTCGGTCCGCGATGCGCTGGCGGCCCTGGGCGCGACCGCGGACGAGGCCGTGATGATTGGCGACCGTTTTAACGACGTCGAGGGTGCGCACGTGATGGGCGTGCCGTGCATCGGCATCTATTCGGGCGCGGCGGCGCCGGGGGAGCACGAGGCCGCGGGCGCCGATGCGGTGGTGCACTCGGTGGCCGAGCTTGCTAAACTTTTCGCAATATAAGTATGTGATGTGAGGGGCGGGCACGCTCGCCGCTCATTGGTAAGGAGGTCGTCCATGAATCAGGTGGAGCAGAGCGTTGCTGAGTACGTCGACGAGGTCTGGGAAGATGTCGTCGCCGATATCGAGCAGCTGGTGAACTATCCGTCCGTGGCCGTTGCTGCCGATGCGGAGCCCGGCGCGCCGTTTGGCCGCCCGGTCCGTGACGCGCTCGATTGCGCGCTCGGCATCGCGCAGAAGCTCGGCTACCAGACGAGCGATGACGAGGGCTTTGTGGGAATCGCCGATATTCCGGGCCGCGGCGATAAGCAGCTCGCGACTATCTGCCATGTGGACGTGGTGCCCGCCGGCCCCGGTTGGAACACCGACCCGTTTGCGATGGAGCGTCGCGAGGGCTGGCTGCTCGGCCGCGGCGTGATCGACGACAAAGGTCCGGCCGTGCTGTCGCTCTACGCCGGCGCCTATCTGCTCAAGCACGGCATTACCCCGCGCTACACCTTCCGCGCGCTGCTGGGCTGCGATGAGGAAGTGGGCATGTCCGACGTTCACCATTATCTGGAGAACTACGCAGACCCCGACTTTCTGTTTACGCCCGATGCCGAGTTCCCGGTCTGCAATGCCGAGAAGGGCCAGTTTGGGGCGACGTTTGTGAGCTCTAGGATCGATGGCGGGCGCATTGTGTCGTGGAGCGGCGCCGAGGCGAGCAACGCCATTCCGTCGCAGTCTATCTGCGAGCTTGCGATTGCCGCCGATGAACTGCCGGCACCCGTTGAGAACGCCGAGCGCCTGGAGATTACGGCGCTCGAGAACGGCCATGCCCAGATTTTTGCGCACGGCATCGGTGGCCATGCTTCGATGCCCGAGGGGACGATCAACGCCGTCGGCCTGATCGTGACGTACCTGCGCGAGGCCGAGGACGCGTTTGATGCGCGCGACGAGCGCCTGCTGACGCCTGCAGAGCACGAGTTTGTCAAGTTTCTGGCCTTTGTGCATGCGGACGCCTATGGCCGCGGCCTAGGTATCGACGCGATGAGCCCCGCGTTTGGCCCGCTCACCTGCAACCCCGGCGTCATCCGCGTGGCGGATGGCCACATTGAGCAGGTCATCGACGTGCGTTTCCCCGATAGCACCAGTGCCGATACCATCTGCGAGCAGCTCGAGCCGCTCGTGGGCCGCTTTGGTGTGACGTATCGCGTGGGTCGTACCAAGGTGCCGTTCTCGGTCTCTGCCGACGATCCGGCCGTGAAAGCGCTGATTGACACCTATAACGAGTTTACGGGTAAGCATGCCGAGCCTTTTGCCATGGGCGGCGGCACGTATGCGCGCAACTTTGCCCGCGCCGTGTCATTTGGCCCCGAGGAGACCGGCCTGGAGTTGCCCGCATGGGGCGGCCAGATGCACGGCCCCAACGAGTGTGCCAACGAGGAACAGCTCAAGCAAGCGCTCAAGATCTATATTGTTGCGATCTTAAGGCTCAACGAGTTGGAACTGTAGAGGTAGTCGTCTAATCATTGGGACGTTCTTAAACGACTAGTCAAAAGGGACGCTCTTGTCGCACGGACACGGCACTTGGGGCGCTCCTTTTAATATTAGTTGAACATTGTCAAGCGGCAAAATGGCCCTGCCGTCCGCGGAGCTACCGCGGACGGCAGGGCCCGGCTATCTTCACCCGGTGGCGGCGCCGCTTGAGGGCGTGTCTGCTCGACGCACGTTCGGCACTCTAATATCCGCGGGTCGGAACCGCATCTCGTTGCTACGGCTTGGGGCCTCCGGCGACTTCGCGGTCTGTTGTCGGGCGTGGCGGCTGCCCGCCGCCCATAAAAAGCACTGGAGTGGCCTCCCAACGGCCTCGAGCGCGGCGCGCCCCGGGGTCGGACTCCTATCTGCGGGGGGAGGTCACGAGGCCATCCCCGCTATCGCCCACGCCCGGCAGGCCATCTCCCGCGCCGTCGCGCAGTTCGCAACGCAGGGCCTCTTGCCCGCCGCGGACATCGCCTCGCGCCTCTCCTGCAGGCGGCGGTTGCACTTCGCGGCGTGCCTCGACACGGCCGGCGCGGCCCCGTGCCCGGGCCTCGGCCTCTTGGGGTGTTATGACCTGGGCGAGGTGACCGGGACGGGCGGCGAGGTGTTCGGGAACATCGTGGAGGAGCGCTTGGGCGATGCGCGGATTCGAAAGGACGCGCAATGGCGTGGACTGGGGGTGGTTCCCCGACCCGTGGCGCTTCGTGAGATGCGGCTGGGAGCCGGGTGCCCGGCGGCTGATCCTCTTCCAAGAGCTCTCCGCCAACCGCAAGACGCCCGCCGAGACGGGCTAGATGATGGTGGACGCATTGGCCTTCTCCGATAAGACGGGTGAGGAGCCGTACCTTCACAACGAGTTGATATGGTGCGACGACACGCCGGACGGGAAGCAGCCGATGGCGGTGTACCAGCGGGAGTACGGGCTTCAGGCGCGACCGGCGAGAAAGTCGCGGATGCGGAAGCTGAGCTACGAGTGACTGGCGGGGCTCCGGGAGATCGTGATAGACCTGGTGAGGTGCCCGCTCGCCTACGAGGAGTTCACCCTGAAGGAGTACATGAGGGAGCGCGACGGCAGCTGGATCGACGAGATACCCGACGGCAACGACCACTGCATCGACGCGGTGAGGTGCGCCGTGATGGACGACGTGCTCAGGGGGTGATGGCCGTGGGTTTCTCAACATTCGCCTTCAACGGAGCCCTGCTTGGCGTGGGATGCCGTGGGCTTCTCGACCTTCTCAACATGTACTCCGAAAGATTGGAAACGGAGGGGGCCTATGCAGCAGTGGGGATGGACTGCTCGGCGGCTTTTCTTCACCTTCAAATGCTAAACGACCATAGGAGGCTTACATGAGCGTGGATGACGCGCGGGAGCATTGGGTGCCGGGACACGTGAGGAATTACTTGGAGGGGCATGGCTTCCGGCTTCCTTTGGAGGACATGGAACCGTACATCGCCGAATGGGACGGCTGGATGAGGGCGGTGGGCTCGTTCTACGACTATCGAGACACCGATGCCTTTGGGCGGGTGTACGAGGTGCACCGGCGCTCGATGATGCCTGCCATGCGGGTGTGCCGGGAGTTGGGCTCTCTCCTCCTTGACGAAAAGGCGCAGGTGGTTTGCGACGACCAACGAGCGACCGAGTTTCTCGACAGATGCTTTGCCGGATGCGGCTTCACGAGCAGAGCCCAGGAGGCGGTGATGCGAGCGTTCGGGCTCGGAACGGGCGCGTTCAGCGTGTGACTCGACCTTGAACGCAAGGTTGCGAAGGTTCGACACTACGACGCGCGCATGGTGGTTCGTCTCCATGGGATGCTGCGGGCGTGACGGAGTGCGCGTTCGTGACGAGGGGGTATCCGCAGGGTGCTGCAGTTGACCAGCTCCAGATGCACCTCTTGGGTGACGACGGGTCTTATCGCATAGAGACGGTTTGCTTTGACCATGAGGGAAGGACGCTCGACGTCCCGGAGGGTGGCCGGCCTTGTTGACACGGGGTCTGTCTTCCCGACCTTCGGAATCGTAAAGCCTGCCGTGCCGAATACCCGAGTGGACTGTTCGCCTTGCGGCCAAAGCGTGTTCGCGGACGCCGTGGACGCCATTCAGTCGGTGGGCCCGCCTTCGATGCCCTTATCAACGAGATCGACGCAGGCAAGATACGCGTCTTCCTCTCCGACGTCATGTTCGACCAAGGGAAGGGCTCCGACGGCGGGCGCGTGCCGATTCCCTTTGGACGGGGCGACTGCACCGTCTTCCGCAAGGTGATGAGCACCGAGGACACGATCCAAGAGTTCGATTCGGCGCTCAGGACCGACTCACAGGCTCAGGCTCTGCGATTGGCCCTCCAAGTGCTGGGCGACCTTTGCGGGTTCGGCATCAGCTACTTCGACTTCGACAACTCGGGCTATGTGAAGACCGCGACCGAGGTCTCGTCCGACAACTCGGCCCTCATGCGCAACGTGCGCAAGCACGAGAACGCGCTGCAGGGCGCGATCGTCAACACGAGCCGGGCACTTCTGGCCTGTTCCCGTGCGCTCGGCGAAGACATTCCGGACGAAGGCTGCGTGCAGGTGCAGTTTGATGACTCGATTGTGCAGGACACCGAGGCCGAGAAGCGCCAGGACATGGCCGAGATCGCGGCGGGGCTCATGGGTGCCTGGGAGTACCGGATGCGTTGGTATGGGGAGGACAAGGAGACGGCGAAGTTGCGCGCGGGTGGCGTGCCTTACCCGGCCTCGTCCTCCTTGGGCCAGACTTGCTTATAGCGTTTCCACGCCTTGACGGGCGGCTGCCTGCGCTCCGGGTCGTACGGCGAGTAGAAGACGAGGTAGTCGTCGTAGAGGCTCGCGTACCACCAGTCGCGGAAGCGCCCGTTCTCGTGGTTGAAGACCTCGTGCTGCATGATCTCGAACGAGAGGGGTGGCAGGTTCTCGTGCGCGACGTCTTCGTTCCAGAAGGCGTACTCGGGGGCTCCCTTGTGCTCATGGGCGTAGGTGAAGTGGCTATCGACCTCGTTGAATAGAAGATTGTTGTAGATGATGCCGTCCGCGTGTGCCATCTCCGCGAGATCTTCGGGCGGGGCGTCGGTCGCTATGCGGCGCATGCAGCGCGTCACCGGGTCGTTCCAACCGTCGAACACCATCATGCGGTCGCATATGTCGCACTTCCACATGTTGGTGCTCGCGCCGGGCGTGGACTCGAACGAGAAGAAGGTCGTGTCGCTGTGGTGCTGATTGAGGCTGGAGGAGGAAATGAACCCGTTCTCCATCTCGTCGCCGTTGCAGCAGTTCGAGATGCTGTTGCCGCAGGGGCATGCAAGGTAGGCCACGTAGCTTCTCCGTTCCAGTAGCGATGTGGCTAGTCTAGCCGATTCCAGCGGCGTTTCGGGGTGGAATGCCGGTCGGGGCAGCTTGCGGGCGCGTAGCGGCTTGCGTGGGGCCGTCTGCAGGTGGATTGGCTGTGCTTGGCATGCGGCGCATGAGGGAGCATTGCCGCGAAGGCGTGAGGGTCGCTGATAGTCGCACAGGGCGCGTTTGGGTCACGGGTAGCGTGGGGCCGCTGCCATGGGCGCGACCGGGCCGGCGGAGGCGTCTGGAGCGCACGCGGCCACGACGCGGACGAACCCTCGACGAGCAGCGTCGAGCCTGGCCGGCCTCCGGCCGCGGGGCGGCTGAAAAGGTTAAACGCTGGCGAGGATGGGACGGAATTGCAGGAGCGGCGTTGGTTTTTCGCTCTGGCGAGTCTCTAGTAGCCACCCTTCTAATCGGCTTCGGACTCACTTGGGTGTTCCGGCTGTCCGGGCTGGGTAGTAAAATACACCGGTGGATTGGAGCAGGATGACGATACGGTACATTGGTTCAAAAGCTCGCCTAGCTGAGGCGATTCTCGATATTGTTGGGTCGCCTAGCGGCTATTCAGGCCGTTTTGTCGACGGTTTCTGTGGCACCGGCGTCGTTGCGCGCACCGCTGCCCTTCGCGGTTGGAACGTTGATTGCAACGATACGCTGCTTTCAGCCGCTATGATTACTGAGGCCTCACTTCTTTGCGGTTCTGAGCTTAATTTCAAGGAGCTCGGTTCGTATGAGTCGGCTATCGAAAGACTCAACGCCTGTGCTCCGAGCGACGGCTATATCTGGCGAACCTACAGTCCTGCTTCCGCTGCCTTTTGTCCGCACGAGAGAAGGTACTTTACGGAACACAATGCCCGCCGAATTGATGGCGCCCGTAATCTCATTGCCGAATGGCGGGATTCCGGCGTCATTGGGGGTGTTGAGGAGACGCTCCTCGTTGCTGATGTCATTGAGGCTTCGAACTCCATTGCCAATATTGCTGGTACATATGGATGCTTCTTAAAGAGGTGGACTCAACAGTCGTATGGCGCTTTTTCGGTAAGGCCGCGCGAGCTTCTATCCTCTTCGATAGGGCATCGGGTTCAGGTTGGTGACGTGTTTTCACTTAAAGTATCTCCCGGCGATACGGTCTACCTCGACCCTCCCTACACTAAGCGACAGTACGCCTCCTACTATCACATTCCCGAAACCATCGCGTATCATGATGAGCCGAAGGTTGAGGGCGTTGCCGGCCTTCGCCCGTGGAAACACATGGCATCGCCTTTCTGCTACAAGACGAAGGCTCTCAGGGCGCTTTGTGACTGCGTAGGCGGGCTGGACTCACGCCGTATCTTCCTCTCGTACAGCTCGCAGGGGCATGTGGCGCTCGATGATTTGCTTGATGGCCTGTCGGAGCTCGGCAAAGTTGATGTTTATGAGCTTGGCGAGATTGGGAGGTATAGGCCCAACAAGACCGCCGCTGAAACTGGAGCGGTGGTCGCTGAATATCTGATTGAGATTGATAAGGATTAAAGGGACTTAGGCTGTGGCTCATCCGGACACGACAGAGAAAAAGCGATTGCTCGCCGCCAGTGCCGTCATTGCTGACGCTACCTCTGGACTCAACAACTATGCCGAGGCAAAACTTACGCTTCTTGAGTACGTATCCTGCAGTTATTCCGGAATCAGCATCACAGACTACTTCCGCGTTACGGGCTATACCCCTGCGTTCGAGCCTGCGAATGAAACTGTATCCAAACTGCGCGTTGAGATCGACGCATGTGGCATAGCCTACCCTGTGGCGCTTTCTGCCCTTGCGCGAATTGATCTAGACGAGCTGGAGACGAAGAAAAAAGGCTCCGTCTATACCGACTTTAGGCTTGCGGCTTATCTCGCTCAAGCCGTCATGCCAGGATATTCTGGCGGCGCCATACTTGACCCCTCCTGTGGTTCCTCAATCCTTCTCGCGGCCTGCGCTGATTATCTGCGCCAAGCCGGTGCGGATGCGTCGAGCTTTGTTTCCTCGTCCTTGTTTGGCGTAGATCTGGAACCGCTTGCTATTAGGGGCTCGATTCTCGCGCTGGCCTCCTTGCTGTGCGACTCGGCCTGCCTTTCCGTCCTGATCTCTCACTTTGTATGCGCCGACAGCCTTGAACGGGGAGCGGGCTTACTCGCGGCATTCGGGGTAAAGGGCTTCGCGCTCGTAGTGGGCAACCCCCCATGGGAACGCGTGAGGCCTTCGAGAAGTGAATTTGCTCGAGCTCAGGGCGTCGACGCTCGCTATGGCGAGTCTATAGAGAAAATGCCCGAAGGTTATGAGGGGCACCGCGATGAAAGCCGCGCCAAATCACGGTCCATCGCCAATGCGTATGGCCTCAAGGGTGGCATAGATTTGTATCAAGCATTCCTAGCTCTAAGCGTTGAGCTTTGCAGCCGAGGGGGAACCATTGCGCTCTACCTCCCTGCAGGCCTGATTCGCTCCAAGGGGCTTGCTGATGCTCGTGAAATGATTGCCGACAGCTTCGGCAGGGTTGGTA